>JAKLHY010000160.1 GCA_022709905.1 Verrucomicrobiota bacterium
TTTTCCGCTGCCCATCTGCGCGAGGTGCTCCAGCAGCGCCACGACCTCTTGCTTGAGAATGAAGTCATCCTGGTCGCGCTCGGGCCGGGGACCGCTCTGTCCGCCCAGCTTGATCTCGCGCTCAATGACCGTGTCAGGGGTGAGTTCCGGCTCGCCGTCGCGGACCGGAATGTTGGTGATGCGGCCGAAGTTGATGTCCTGCATCAACTCGATGAGTCGCCGCTTCGGTGGGGTGAGGTGTGCTTTGCTTGTCTGGTTCATGCCGAACCTCCTTCATTTCTGGACCGACCGGGAGACAGGTCCGGCATGAATTTCCCGGGTGGCGGTCGTGAACTTTTTGTGTTCACCAGACCTGTCACCCTGCTTTGGCGAATTTTCGTTGCGACCCCGAAAAACGCCCTGGCTCAAGGAGGAGGAAAGCCCGTAAAGCCTTGATTGATGGTGGGTTTACAGAGGAAAACTTTTTTAACTTTTTTTGCCCGGCCCCAGTGAAATTTCACCGGGCGGGCCTCCAAGACGCAAAAAGCCCCGATCCAGAATCCTGAATCGGGGCTATAGATTTGTCGGGCGCTATAAAGGGTGGTCAGTAAACCTCGGCACCTTCCGGGAGGATGCGAAACTTGCAGCGGTAGGTCTTTGTATCCTTGACCCATTCGATGGGATCGTCATCGAGCCGGAAGAATTCACGCAGGTGCTTCGACAACTCTTGCTTTTGTTTCTTCAGTTTGTCCGAGGCGTATCGGCTGTGCCAGTCGATCTCGCCACGGGAGTTGGCAAACCCTTCAAGCAATTTCCATTGCTCGGTAGGGTTGCCATTCTTCCTGCTCGCCATTCCCATTTGCGTATAGGTGTATCGACCGCTCTGGTCGCCCGCCCATATTGTGACGGTATGACCATCACGGAACTGAATCTTGATTTGTAGCCATGTGGTGCCCGGCGGTGTCGGGAAAAACACCGTGCCGCCTGAATCCGGCTCAGGCACCTGGCCGATAAGGGGCGCGAATATCTCAGTCTTGTCCCGACGGGTCAGGAATCGTGGAGCATCACCCAGGTACAGATCTTCGTTCAGCGCAATGAAAAGGCTGTCTTTCTGCGCCAGTAGTGTTTCAACTGCAGGACTCAAATGAAGGCGTGTGGGTGCGATCAGGACAAAGGGTTTGATGATTGAAAGGCATAATGACCGGACGACCTCGGCCAGCGCATCCTTGCTGTCCTGCATCGTCAGCACAACCGGGAAGTCCATCCCCGCCGTGGGTATGAAATCGCCCAGTCTCCATGTGTGGGGCAGGCCATCGAGTTTCGAGTCTCGGTGTTCTATTCCCAAGGCCTCGCAGATAGCGCCATTGATGGTTGACTGCTTGAGCCGGTAGATCAGCGTCTGCCTTGGAGAGATCTGAATGGCCGCGCTTTCTTTTTCATTGCAGACGGCTCGGATGTTGGTCTTCGCATGCGTAACCACACTCCGTGGGCATCCGAGGCCACATTCCGTTGGACAATCCACGGCGGTCGCGTGATTTTTGGTCAGTTGAAGGAAATGATCCCGAAACAACGGATACCGATCCCAGCCGGATAGCGCCTTATCCCAATCGAACAGCGCCGCCGACTTTCCAGGCAATGTCTCCAGATATGCCCAGACGGGATCACTCATCCGAAACGCCCCCGGCTCCGACGATGAAACCCCTGAGTCCAAGCCACCTCTCAATAATCTCGGCATCACCATCACGCTTGAATTGCGCCCGGTTGCCCGAACTCAAAATCACAGACCTTGGAGTCTTGGACCCCTCGAACTTGATCTGGAAGCTTGCTTTGATGATTTTCCCTCCACCCGGGAGTGAAGCGCCTCGATCACGAAGTGATGCAAAAATGTCCTCAGACCTGCGGATTTCGACGTCCTTATGAGCGCCGCCCCAAAAGACCTGAACTTCCTTGAGCCTGACATACTCAATGCCATCGACGTCGTCACATAGAAGCGCGTCCTCACCAATTTGCCGCAAAGGTTCCAGGTCAAATCGGCTGCGCTCGTTGAAAAACTCTTCGTTTCCGAACAGGTGGAATCCGAATTTCTTGCGGTAGAGCTCCTTCTCCCCCTTGGTTTCGGCGTTCATTCGGATTTCCCCGATGACGGGGTTGTAGGCAAGCACGTCGAATTTTTCAGGGCGGAAGTATTGGCTGGTGGATTCACCGGCCTCAATGACCGCTTCACGGGCATAGGGCTTGCCGTGGCGCACGAGGAACCATGTGTGGCCTTCCTTCGGATAGACGAACACCTTGGAATACTTGCCCCGACGCTTCTTGGAAAACCATTCGTCAAGATCGGCTTCGAGGGCCGCGAGGGTTTCCTCCGATGGCAGCACGAAATCCGGCAGCGGGTTTTTCTTGGTCTTGAAATACTCGAAGGACCTGACGTTCATGAAGAACTGTTCGGCGTGTACCTTCTCGATGATTTCCCGGTCAGCCATCCAGACCTGGATCGCCAAGTCTGCCGGTGCGGCGTTTTCCCCGATTTCCACGTCGATGTCCGTTCCAGCGATCTCATCCTGAATGGAGTCGAATCCTTCAGGAGTCGAAACTTCATTCACATAGAACAAGGCCTCTGCAAGGTCGTCTGGGGTTGAACCGTCCGGGGTCAGCAAAATGTGACTGAGCGCGTTGTAGTCCAGGCCATCTTCGTGCTGGACTGGTGGCAACTCTACGCCGCGAGCTGAAAAATAGGCGGCATGAGGCTCCAGAAAGGCAATGAGATGCTTCCTGTCGATTCGCCGGAGCATCTCCGGCTTCGAAAAGCGGCGTAGGTTAAAAGTTGCCATCAAATACTCCTGTCGTTTTGTCGTTATTCGTCCATGTCTGTCTCGGTTAACTCCGTTTCCATCCAACGACCTTGCCTAAAACTCGAAGGTCATCCTCCGGCCTGATCCGGATCTTTCTTACCTCCGGGTTCTCCGGCACCAATTCGATGAGCTCGTCTTTGATTTTCAGCCGTTTGACGGTCGCCTCGTTGTTGAGCAGCGCTACAACGATGTCACCATCCTCGGCGATGGGCTGCTGCCGCACGATGATCAAATCGCCATCGTTGATACCGGCACCGATCATGCTGTCACCCACCGCACGGAGTGCGAAGTGCTGT
>JAKLHY010000161.1 GCA_022709905.1 Verrucomicrobiota bacterium
ATCCCTATATTTTCGATTTCCTCACCCTGACCGAACCGTTCCACGAACGCGAGCTGGAAACCGAACTGGTCCGCCACCTGGAAAAATTCTTGCTGGAGCTTGGCCAGGGGTTTGCTTTTGTCGGGCGGCAATACAAGCTCGATGTCGGAGACGATGAGTTCTACATCGATCTGCTTTTCTACCACCTGCGCCTGCGCGCATTTGTGGTCATCGAGCTCAAGAAGGGCAAATTCAGACCGGAATATGCCGGCAAGCTGAACTTTTACTGCAATGTCGTCAACGACCACCTCAAGCACCCGGCCGACCAGCCCACCATCGGACTGATCCTCTGCCAGGAACGCAGCCGCTTGCTGGCGGAGTACAGTTTCGCCGGGATTGACAAACCCATCGGAATTTCCACATACGAACTCACCCGCGCCCTGCCGAAGGAATTGCGCTCCGCGCTCCCCACCGTCGAGGAGATCGAGGCGGAACTGGCGGAAGTGATAAAACCAAAGCCGAAGCGGACCGGCGGAAGAAAAAAGAAGGGTGGTGGGGAATGATCGTTTTGCGGGCGCACGCCGAGCAATCAGAGAAGCTCGATCAGCTCATCTGGGCTAACCTGGAGGACATCGGCTATGGCGGGTGATGGTTGGACAACATTGCCATTCGACCATGTCGTTCTCGTGAACCCCTCGGTTCGCATGGAGCGAGGCAAAATCTATCCGTTCGTCGACATGCAGGCGATCGATCCCGGCTCGCGTATCGTTGGTCCCAGTGAGGAGCGACCCTTCAAGGGTGGTGGCTCGCGGTTTATGAACGGTGACACGCTCATGGCTCGCATCACTCCCTGTCTGGAGAACGGCAAGATTGCACGCTATGTCGCTCCGAAAGGAAAAGATGCAGGCCATGGATCAACAGAGTTCATCGTGATACGTGGTCGGCCAAACGTCACGGACAACGGCTTCGCCTACTACCTGACCAAATGGGACGGTGTCCGCCAATACTGCATTTCGCAGATGACGGGAAGTTCGGGTCGCCAGCGCGTGCCGACTAGCGCCCTAAGTCATCATGAGGTGACGATTCCTCCGCTCAAGGAGCAGCAGGCTATCGCGTGCATTCTGGGGGCGCTGGACGACAAGATCGAGTTGAACCGGCGGATGAACCGAACGCTGGAGGAGATGGCGCGGGCGATTTTCAAGAGCTGGTTCGTGGACTTCGATCCCGTCCATTGGAATAGCGCCAGGAGGTTGGCGAACATCCCACGCTCAGAGCCTGGCAAGTGGTTTATCTACGCCATCGAATGTGAAGGAGGTAGCCATTACATTGGGTTTACGGACGACCTCCACCGAAGGTTTGACGAACACTGCCGAGGTTGCGGAGCCGATTGGACAAAAGCCCACCCGCCGGTTCGCTTGGCCTATTGGGAGCCCGTGGATTCGCAAGCTGAAGCGGTCGCCCGCGAACAGAAACTGAAGTCTGGATCAGGCCGGGAATGGCTCAAGGCCGAGATTGCAAGGAACTGGACGCCCCGCCGGCCCCTGCCTGCCGGCAGGCAGGTCAAACCCGAGATCGCCGCCCTTTTTCCGGATTCCTTCGAGCCTTCCGAACTTGGCGAGATTCCGAAGGGGTGGAGCATTGGCACGATTGGTGAACTCTGTGAGAAACCACAATATGGCTTTACTGCCTCAGCTAGAGAAGAACCAATTGGTTTCAAGTTTCTCCGAATAAAGGATATCAACAAACTCGCGT
This sequence comes from Verrucomicrobiota bacterium, assembly GCA_022709905.1. Classification (GTDB taxonomy): domain Bacteria; phylum Verrucomicrobiota; class Verrucomicrobiia; order Limisphaerales; family UBA1319; genus JAKLHY01. The sequence goes on from JAKLHY010000161.1 coordinate 1,732, forward strand.
GGATCAACTGGTCGACCGTGCCCTTTTGTGAGATAGAACCAAGCGATCTTGAAAAATACAGGCTTCACATTGGCGACATTCTTATCGCACGTATGGCTGATCCTGGGCACAGCGCCATTATTGAAGAACAGGTCGAAGCGGTCTTTGCGTCATATCTTATCCGTTTCCGGCTCAAGGATAATGCCTATACTCGCTACACGCAATACTGGCTTCGCTCTAAAGAGTACTGGGACTTGGTCACATCTAGAGGCGCAGGTACCACCCGTGCCAGTCTGAACGCTCATGTTCTCAGCTCTTTTCAACTAATCGTTCCGCCTAAACCTATTGCCTCCGCGTTTGGTGTAATCACGAATGGTCTGCGGGATAAAATTCTCTTAGCAGTCAATGAGTCTGTTGCACTCGCCGCCCTCCGCGACACCCTCCTGCCCAAGCTCATCTCTGGTGAGTTACGAGTTCCGGACGTCGAGCGGATTGCCGGGAGGTGCTTATGAACGAAAACCAGCAATTCCTGCTCTATACCGCGCCGGATGGGGCGGTTAAGGTGGAGGTCTTTTTTAAGGATGAGACGGCCTGGCTGACGCAAAAGGCCTTGGCGGAGCTTTTCGGGGTCAAAGTGCCCGCGGTCAACAAGCACCTGAAAAATATCTTCGGATCCGGCGAGTTGGTGGAGAATGCAGTTATTTCCATTTTGGAAACAACTGCCGCTGACGGGAAAAACTACCAGACCCGCTACTACAACCTCGACGCCATCATCGCCGTGGGCTACCGGGTGAACAGCTATCAGGCCACGCGCTTCCGCATTTGGGCCACGAAGACGCTGCGGGAGTTCATCGTCAAGGGGTTTGTGCTCGACGATGAACGGCTCAAACAGGGCAAACGGGTCTTCGGCAAGGATTATTTTGACGAATTGCTGGAGCGGATTCGGGAAATCCGGGCCAGCGAGCGGCGATTTTATCAGAAGATCACCGATATCTACGCCCTTTCGGCGGATTACGATCCCCAGGCGCCGATTACCAAGGATTTCTTCGCCACGGTTCAAAACAAGCTGCACTGGGCCATCACCGGACAGACGGCGGAACTGATCTATTCCTCCGCCGATGCCGCCAAGGTCAACATGGGACTGGCAACCTGGAAACAAGCGCCCCGCGGAAAAATCTTGAAGTCGGATGTGGCCGTGGCAAAGAACTATCTCAACGAGGCGCATATCAAGGAGCTGAACCGAATCGTCTCCGCCTATCTCGATCTGGCCGAAAACCGGGCGGAACGCGGCATCGTCACGCGAATGGCGGAGTGGGTGGAGTTCCTGAACCGGTTTCTGGAGTTGTCCAATTACCCGATTCTCCAAGATAAGGGAAAGGTCAGCGCTTTGGAGGCAAAACTCAAGGCGGAG
>JAKLHY010000162.1 GCA_022709905.1 Verrucomicrobiota bacterium
TGCGCCTTGTTTCAATCCGCGCCCCGCAATTGCTCACGGGGCGACTCGATCCAATCACAACATGCGCCCCTGTAAAATGTTTCAATCCGCGCCCCGCAATTGCTCACGGGGCGACCTGCCGTCATTTTCGGTCTTCCCGCTTTGATCTTGTTTCAATCCGCGCCCCGCAATTGCTCACGGGGCGACGCTGGCATGAGCCTGGGGCTGGTCGTTTTCGGCGTTTCAATCCGCGCCCCGCGATTGCTCACGGGGCGACGTCCACGCAATCCGAGAAGGATTGCTGTTAGTCGTGTTTCAATCCGCGCCCCGCGATTGCTCACGGGGCGACCGCATCCGACCGGAGTGGTTAAAAATCAAGCCTTGTTTCAATCCGCGCCCCGCGATTGCTCACGGGGCGACGCAATGCCTCGGGCCTTGATAACTGCTCTTGCAGGTTTCAATCCGCGCCCCGCGATTGCTCACGGGGCGACCAACCTCACCTTGGTCTGGGATCTGTCCCTGGATGTTTCAATCCGCGCCCCGCGATTGCTCACGGGGCGACGCCCACGTCCAAGGTAAAAACACCCCTCTCAGTTGTTTCAATCCGCGCCCCGCGATTGCTCACGGGGCGACTTTATCCGATTGCACCGCGCACATTTCCTCATGCTGTTTCAATCCGCGCCCCGCGATTGCTCACGGGGCGACAATTGACCCAGGCCAAAGCCGACGATGCGGTCAAGTTTCAATCCGCGCCCCGCGATTGCTCACGGGGCGACGCTCGATTGGCTGGCTAGTATCATTAGACTTGCTAGTTTCAATCCGCGCCCCGCGATTGCTCACGGGGCGACTTCTTCGCAACGCTTTCGAGTGAAGTCTTGTTTGTTTCAATCCGCGCCCCGCGATTGCTCACGGGGCGACTACATAAGCCATAAGCTCCAAACAAGTGATGCTTGTTTCAATCCGCGCCCCGCGATTGCTCACGGGGCGACTTCTTCGCAACGTCGGCGAGTGAAGTCTTGTTTGTTTCAATCCGCGCCCCGCGATTGCTCACGGGGCGACTAAGTCTTTGACAAAACTTGGATGGTTTAAACAAGTTTCAATCCGCGCCCCGCGATTGCTCACGGGGCGACCTAAAAAGCATCTTCTATGCCAACAAACACGCCAGTTTCAATCCGCGCCCCGCGATTGCTCACGGGGCGACTTTTTTAACCTTATGGTAAGAAGAGAGAAAGGAGGTTTCAATCCGCGCCCCGCGATTGCTCACGGGGCGACTAAACAAGCGGAGATACTAGTGGAGATTATGTCAGGTTTCAATCCGCGCCCCGCGATTGCTCACGGGGCGACAAAAGCTTTCTCCTTCAATTCCTCCGGTTCAACGGGTTTCAATCCGCGCCCCGCGATTGCTCACGGGGCGACTAGTTGCCATCGGCCTAATTGCTACTTGTCTCCAGTTTCAATCCGCGCCCCGCGATTGCTCACGGGGCGACTCACTGCGACCGTCAAAGGCGCTGTCATCACCGAGTTTCAATCCGCGCCCCGCGATTGCTCACGGGGCGACAGGGGACCCTGGCTATTACAACAAAACGGAAGTGTTTCAATCCGCGCCCCGCGATTGCTCACGGGGCGACGCACGCTGAAAGCCACAATTCGCGTGGTGATGACTGTTTCAATCCGCGCCCCGCGATTGCTCACGGGGCGACGACCTGGACATTGAATCCCGTGCTCGGGGATGCAGTTTCAATCCGCGCCCCGCGATTGCTCACGGGGCGACTGGCGATCACTTCAAACTGACCTACGCCAAACTGGTTTCAATCCGCGCCCCGCGATTGCTCACGGGGCGACTCCAGAAAAACGGAAGTCCGCTGGTTCCCTTGAAGTTTCAATCCGCGCCCCGCGATTGCTCACGGGGCGACTCGGTTGACGGAATTATCAGTTCAACGTATCTCAGGTTTCAATCCGCGCCCCGCGATTGCTCACGGGGCGACCAAAGTGCCTGGAGTGTGAATACTGGGATGCAAAGTTTCAATCCGCGCCCCGCGATTGCTCACGGGGCGACCTCCTCCTCTTCTTCCTCAAAAAAGTCTGAGCAGTTTCAATCCGCGCCCCGCGATTGCTCACGGGGCGACATTTTTACCATCCACCCAAGGAAATGCCCACTGGAGTTTCAATCCGCGCCCCGCGATTGCTCACGGGGCGACTCCTGTGAGTCGAGGATGGCCTTGCGCTCCACATGTTTCAATCCGCGCCCCGCGATTGCTCACGGGGCGACGTGGACAATGCAGTCCACCCCGATCTGAGTCTCTGTTTCAATCCGCGCCCCGCGATTGCTCACGGGGCGACCACGTCATGCCGGATACGTGGTCGCAAAACGCCTTGTTTCAATCCGCGCCCCGCGATTGCTCACGGGGCGACGCGACCTTGCGCCGGTCGGTTTCGGAGTCGGAGATGTTTCAATCCGCGCCCCGCGATTGCTCACGGGGCGACTCGAGGGACTCCAGCGACTGCCGTTCGGATGGCGCGTTTCAATCCGCGCCCCGCGATTGCTCACGGGGCGACCTCAGGAGTTCGAGTGCGAATTCATGGACACAGCGTTTCAATCCGCGCCCCGCGATTGCTCACGGGGCGACTCGTGGAGCGCAATGGCCCGTTTCTCAGCCGACGTGTTTCAATCCGCGCCCCGCGATTGCTCACGGGGCGACGTCTTGGGCCGAGCCCCATGCAGCTCAGTAAACCGTTTCAATCCGCGCCCCGCGATTGCTCACGGGGCGACGTCCGGTTGCCGTCGCCGGCATCCACAAACACCATGTTTCAATCCGCGCCCCGCGATTGCTCACGGGGCGACCCCTCATCCCCCGGGGTGCTGCCGATCATCGCCAGGTTTCAATCCGCGCCCCGCGATTGCTCACGGGGCGACACGAAGGGAACTGGGTGGACAATAGAATCAGGAGTTGTTTCAATCCGCGCCCCGCGATTGCTCACGGGGCGACGAACCGCGTCCTCCACCACCACCGCCACCTGGTTGTTTCAATCCGCGCCCCGCGATTGCTCACGGGGCGACGTCCGTTGCGCCTTGCCCACCACATGCCGG
>JAKLHY010000163.1 GCA_022709905.1 Verrucomicrobiota bacterium
CTGAACCTCAACCAAACTCTCCAGCGCGCGCCGATCGTCCTCGACCATTTTCTGGGCCGCCGTGCCAGGGATTAGTTCGGGGGTCGATTTGCCCTCCCAATCTTGGAAGCGGAACAACTCTTGGAGATAGCGATTGGCGAACAGCGTGTGTCCATTGGCATCCTTGATGAAGGCGGCGGCGGGGAGATGGGCCATGAATACGGCGAAACGTTCTTCGCTCTCGCGGAGGGCGGCTTCGGCCCGTTTGCGTTCGGTGATATCGGTGGCAACCACGAGCAGATGCCGGCATTGGTTGTCGGGTTCCACCAGGGGCACCTTGGTCGTCGAGAGCCAGTGGAGGGTTCCGTCGGCGAAGGTCACCGACTCCTCTGAGATCGTCTTGGGCTGGCGGGTTGTCAGCACCTCGCGATCATCCTGTTGAAACTGCTCAACCTCGTGCAGCTTTGGATTGAGTTCTGTTTCGCAATGATCTTCAACCTGGGCGATGGTTTTTCCGTAGGACGCCGCCAGACCGGCGTTTGCCAGGACGAAACGTCCCTTTGCGTCCTTCACGCAGACGAAGCCTGGCACAGCATTGATGATCCGTCGAAGGAAGTCGTGTTCTTTGCGCAGGGCTTCTGCCGCCCGTTCGCGTTCAGCCTCCTGGACTCGAGCCATTGAGCGCTGGTGGGATATCAGCCATCCGATGGTCAGCAATCCTCCGGCCAATCCGAGCGCGACCAGTCCTCGAGCCCACCAGGTTTGCCGCCAGGCGGGTTGGACGACGAACTGCAGACTGTCAGCGGCGGCGAACCAGAGAGGCCTTCGTTGATCCTGTTTGACGCGCTGCAGTTCGGCCGCTGGCCAACCATCCCGCAGCGTGAGTCGTCTGAAAACGGGGGAAGCCTCTGGGATATCCGCCAAAGACACACAGCAAACCGACAGCCAGCAGAGCACCCCAAAGTAGCATGCCGGCATCGATTCAGCGAGCCGAGTCCTTGTCAGAATCATCAAATGCGTTTCAGTGTTTCCAGACCCGAACAATTTAGAGTCTGCCTTGTTTGCTGGCCACTCTAAATCGAAGTTGTTTAGTCGCAAGCCCGAGGGGATCGGGCAGTGACATTGACACGCGTATGGTAAACTGGCAGAGGCAAGGGACCATGAGGCTGCTCGCTGCTGTTTTCGGTCTGCCGTTGATCCTGAAACATGGAGGTCTCGAGCGAAGATCCGCGCAAGAAACCCCATTTGAGGTCGTGCAAGAGAGTAAACCCGCCTGTTCGATTGTGATAGCCGAAAACCCGACTCCCGGGGCGCGGCTGGCGGCGCTGGAGCTTCAATTGCATATCTTGAAATTGTCCGTGGCGGAGCTCCCTATACGTTCGGAGATCGGGTGGGAAAGCGTTCATCTCAACTGATCGGATTTCAATCGGCCTGGGGGATTGCCTGGTTGCGGAGAAGAAGGGGAACGCGCATTGATTTCCCGGAGCCATGCCTGAAGTTTCGCATAAAGTTCCGCCGCCTGTTTGGAATTCTGTCGAGCAAGATCGGTGTTTTCCCCCGGATCAGTGCCAAGGTGATAAAGCTCGGTTCGGTTGCTGGCGAAATAATGGATCAGCTTCCAATCCTTGGAGCGGAGGGCGGCGCTGGCTTGGTGGCCGGATCCGTGGTTATGCGGGTAAATCCACGCAAGGAACCGATCGTTCAGGGCACGGTCGGACTTGCCCTGCAACGCGGAAGCCAGAGAGCGGCCGTCGATGTGCTGATCGCGCCGGAGAGGCAGTCCACAAAGATCGAGTAGGGTGGGATACAGGTCGCAGGTGATTGCGGGAATGGCGAGGGTGGCGGGTTTGAGTCGAGCCGGCCAGACGATGAACGCAGGCACGCGAATGCCCCCCTCGTAATGCCATCCCTTGCCCCCGCGCCACGGAAGGTTGCTCGTCGGGGCAAGCCTGCCTTTGGGCAGGGTGCAGAGACCGCCATTATCCGAAGTGAAGACGATGATGGTGTTGTCGCGGAGCCCGAGCTTCTCGAGGGCATCCACGACGCGGCCGATGTTGGCATCGAGGTTCTCGACCATGGCCGCGTAATCGGGGTCGTCCTGGCGGGCGCGTGAAACCGCATCGAACGGGGCGGGCCGGGAGGGCGTCGGAGAATCCCCATACTGGCGGGCTCGTTTCTCCCGGTATTTGGCTGCCAGTCCTTCGGGCGGTTGAATTGGAGTGTGGACCGCATAATGGCCCAGACAGAGGAGGAACGGGCGCTGTCGATCGCGCTGGTTCAGAAACTCGATCGCGCGGGTTGTGAGCGCATCGGTCAGGTAATCGCCTGGCCGGCCCTTTTCGAAATCCGGGACGTCCCACACCGAATTTGTGGTGGCGGAACGGCGGTAGGGGAAATGATAGGAGGCAGGTTGGCCGGCGCGATTCACTCCTCGAGTCCATTCGAAGCCGTGTTTTGTGGGATGATCTTCGTCCGACTCGCCCAGGTGCCATTTGCCGAGATAGGCCGTCTGGTAACCCTGGGAACGAAAGGCTTCCCCGAGCGTGGTTTCCGCCGCTGGGAGGGCGACACCCGTGCCGGGTGCGATCCAGTCGGTGATGCCGAGGCGTTGCGGGACCTTCCCGGTCATCAGGGCGGCCCGAGTGGGCGAGCAAACGGGATGGGCCGAATAAAAATCGGTGAACCGGATCCCGGATCGCGCAAGCGCATCCAGGCGCGGGGTTTCGTGAAAGGTCGAGCCATCCACGCCCAGATCGCTCCGCCCGAGGTCGTCCATCAGGAAAATGAGCACATTGGGGTGACTGGCTGCACTGGCAGTCCAGGTGAAAGCCAGAATACAGAAAATCAGGGCTCCCCCTTGCCAAAGCCTTTGACTCGATGCAAACGAACTGTTCTTGTTCGTTTCGTTGAAAGGATTTGGCTGTGCCATACTGTTAACCCTAGTGTAGTGTCTCCCCAATTGCCATACATTCGTTGCGCGCCTTCATTTACCCCGCCGCAAGAAATAGGTTGGGGTGCAGCTCCAGGCATGGCA
>JAKLHY010000164.1 GCA_022709905.1 Verrucomicrobiota bacterium
CGGCCTCCATCTTGAGCTTGGCTTCCGCGACCTGGGCGAGCACGTTGCTGGCCTCCAGCCGGGCATGCTCAAGAATCTTTTGCGCCTCGACCTGCGCAGCCATCATCGCGGCGTTGGTCTTGGCACCGGCCGTTTCGTCCAGGATCACTCGCTGTCGCCAAGCCGCCTCCGCCTGCAGAACTCTGTCAATGGCGGCAGCGAGGGTGAGCGAGGACGCCGTGAGCTTGGCGTCAGGCAATTTGACCGCCGGCTCTTGCTCCAATGCCGCGAGGAAGTTCCGAGCTTCATTGACTCTGCGGTACTCCTGCTCTGCCCACACCGCCGAGTTCTGCAATTCCACCAGCAACGCGGATTCAGGGTGGTACGTGGTGCCCAGAGAATTGACCAGTTGCTGCTCAGCACGCCTGGAACCTTCAAGCTTGTTGTTGACTTCTGCGCTGAGCGGTAACGATGGCAGGACGCCTTCGTACAGTCGGCGGGCCTGAGCCAAAAGGTCGGGGTGAAGAGCTACCCGACGCCCCAGGTCATTGGTCCGCAAGGCAGCACCCCGATTGACAACCTGATTGAGGAGGTCCTGCAGCACGGTCAGGTTTGTCTTCGCGTTGCGGGCGAGGGCCAGGGCGTCCTGCTGTCGATTTTGAGCGGCTGTGAGTCTTGCTCGCTCTTCCGCCTGTCTTTGATCGAGTTCGTGACGGCGCTCGGCATTTTGCTGTTCGGCAAGGGCTTGCTCCAGCTTGCGCTTTTCACTGGTTGTCTGAAAATACAGGAAGGCCAAAGCGGCAACCGCGATAACCGCCAGCACCAGACTGCCGAAAAACACCGTCGAAAGCGAAAGGGCTTTCGGTTTGCGACCCCCTGGATTTGACGCTTCCGGATCCGGGGCGGACTCAGGAATCATGTCCATTCGGCTCATGACGTCCGATTTTAGGTTCTATTGAAACCACGTCCAGCGTGAATCGAGCTGGATTTCAGTACGCCAATCTATGGCGGGAAGGCAGCTTCGAAGGGCCGCGCGGCTTTTTTCTTGGTTTCGACGGTACGGTGGGTGGGGCCTCATCTTCCGGAGGGTCCCCAAGAAACCGCCTCCTTTCCTCCTCGGTCCAGGGCACCAAGGTCTGCTCCGCGATGTCCTTGCGAGGCATCAGGCCGGGCACCTCATTTTCAGGAATGGGCGCGAGGCTTGAGAGAAGCTCATCGAAACGTCGCCGTGCAATAATGACGCTTTTGAGGCTTGGAATGTCCGAGACGCAGACCAGGTTGCCGCCGGTGGCCGGCATCGGGAGGTTCGAAAAAAACGAAGGCAAGAACATAGATCTTTCAAACACCGAATGTTGAACGGAATGGGTCTTTCCTCCCGGTCCCCAGGATTCTGACACAGTCTGTTCAATGTGCCGCACTTTGCCAAAGTGGTCGGAGATCCACTGGGCGGTAGTTTGTTCGTTCACGCGGAGGAAGGTCTTGTTTGCACATTCTCCGAGCATAGCGTTGGTCAGTTTCTCTCCATAGATTTGCGTCAGACTGGGGACATTTTGAACTCCCAGAAGGACCGATGCGCCTTTTGAGCGACCGAGCCGAATGAGGTCGGGAACACATTCCTGCCGTTGCATGTCCGCAAATTCATCAAAGACAAACCAGTGGCGCGGCAGGAGTGTATCGGGTTGACGCAAGATTTCGTTGACCAGGGCTTTAAGGAGAATTGAGTTGATCGGTGAAATCGTCTCGCGCAACACGGGATCGTTCCCAATCACCAGCACACCGGGACGTTTCAGGAACTCGGTAATGGAGAACTTTCGCTTAAGCCGGGTTGTGTGCCAAAGCGCGGCGACGTTCTCGAACGGTCCCAGTTTGGTGGCCAAAGTTGAGAGAATCGAGGGACAATGCTGTTTATCATGCAGATAGTTGGAGGTGATGGCCTTGGTGAGCGGGTTCCGACTCGTGATGGCCGATATTGTCTCGCGCGATTCGAGAGCGCAAAGTAGATGGCGCAAATCCCAATCCAGTTCCGCAACGGCGTTCATCGCCATTATGGTTGCACGCGTCACTTCGCGTGCCGCATCGGAAAAGAAGCGGGCTGTCGACTGCAAATCCTCCGGCACGAGAAGGCTGGCGATGGCACGGGCCATAACCGGTTCGCGAGTGGCCTCCCCGAGATCCCATTTGGCCGATCTCAGGTCATAAGGGTTAAGCACCCAGAAATTGTCCTGATCGGGCCGGAGACCCAAAGCCTGGAGCATCGGGATGGCGTTGGCCTTCGCGTCAAAGATGATCAATTGCTCGGGCCTGGCAGCTTCCGGCCGAAACCTGGGTGCAATCGATTGCAGCGTGTGGCGAATGAGCGTGGTCTTGCCACTGCCAATCGTCCCCATCATAAGGAAATGGTCGGTTGCCTCTTTGATAGGTAGTGTGCGCATCCCCCAGCGGACAGAGTCAGGATCAAAACCAGCAGCATTGGCAATCACCGGGCCGCCTCTCTTCATACCGCCTCCGTCGTTCCGCGTGGGGATGGGTGGATCATCATACGCTTTGTTCTCGTTGGTAAACAGCCGCCAGAGTGATCGGGCGACGTGGTGTTCGCTCTTCATTGCCACATGGGATTCATGGGTTCCTTGCTGAAGGGCTCGATTCCTGCGCATTGAGGTGGGGGGATGTGTATGCCGTCCGCCATGAGCCAAACACCTGCGCAGGTTGTTCCGCGAAGGTGGGCGATCTGTCGAAGCGGATCGAGCCTTTCGGTGATGAGGTTCACCGCCTCGCCTGCAAGCTTGGGATTGCACAGCACTTCGTCAGCCAATCGCCGAGCGAAGGGCTCGGTGCGCGTGATAGCGGCGATTTGCTCAGGCGAACCCGCACACGACAACAGATCTCGCTGGGTCCAATTCATGCCGGCTTGCTGGTTG
>JAKLHY010000165.1 GCA_022709905.1 Verrucomicrobiota bacterium
CTCTCGATCCAAACTAGCTTCAGCGGACCAACAATGGACCTCTGATACCGGTAGATTCGACGGTCGAGCGTGCAGGGAACAGGCCGGTCAACACAGTTCCCATCATCCGGCTTCCCACGTTTTTGCTGCCAATGCCAGAGCTCCGGGGCTAAAGTGGGCTTCGTCTCTGGGCGAGTGGCCGACTGTTTGCCCTTGGGGGAAAGCGAACGCAATGCAGTTGCGCAAGAAGACGCAAGGCGAGGCGCACCATCGCAGTCGGGCAAAACGACGCAGTCCGACCGGCTGTTCGTGGCGGGTCTGGCCGTCATAGCTTTCCAGGCTCAGACCCGATGTGCGGCAGACCGGAGACAGGCTGCAATGTGTTGCTTATCTGCTCAGCATGCGGGCGCCAAGACGGGCCTGGTTCCGACCTGGCTCAAGGTAGGTTTCACGGCTTGGCTGAGCGTTCTGATCTTCTTTGATTGGACGTTTTACGGACCGTGGATTCAACTGTGGTTCTGCAATGTGGGGAACATCATCCTGGCCATCGCTTTGTGGCGGGAGAGCCGCTTGCTGTTTTCCTGGCAAGCCATCTCGCTTCTTGCCGTGGATGCGTTTTTCACCATTGACTACCTTGGTCGATGGATTCTGGGCTTTCACCCGATCGGCGGGACGGAGTACATGTTCGACGCAGAGCACTACCCCCTCCACATGCGGCTTCTGTCACTGTTTCATCTGGTGATTCCGATCCTCCTGATCTGGGGGATTCGGCGGTTCGGATACGACCGTCGCGCGCTGCCGTTGCAGGTGGCGACGATGTGGGTCCTGCTGCTGATTAGCTATTTCTTCGCCCCGCCCGAAATGGACATCAACTACGTCCTCGGCCCCTTCGAGAAAACGCAAACGTATATGGCGCCTGGCCTCTATCTCCTGGTGTGCATGCTGGTCTATCCTCTGATCCTCAACGTGCCACCCCACCTGCTCCTTTCCGCTTACCAGCGGCGACTCGAACGCCGTGGTGGAGCCGAGGGTGACGCCCGAGCAGCCGCTCCAACACCGTTCACTTCAAAATGATTTCCACGAGGAACCGCCGTGATCCGGCGCGGAGAGGATCTTTCGAGGGGCGTTCGTGTTTGGATTGCCAGCGGCTGCGGACTGCGGGAGGATTCCGTCATGCGGTCGGAGTTGTCACCCATCGCGGCCCTTCACCGGGCCATCGGCTACTTGGAACGGCTTCACCAAAGCGGGATTGGCCGCGCAACGATTCCGCTCGATTGCGCTCCACACGCCCGTCTGGCCTTGCGAACAGCCTTGGATTGCGCCGTCGCCCAGCAACAACCAACCGCGTTTGCCAGCGAGACCTTTAGTAACGACGAGGCCGTCCTTCACCTACTCTCATTGCAATCTCGCATCTCGCTGAAGACGGTCGCATCACACCAGCTCAAGGAAGGCGGTTTTGCCCGACTGGTCGAGGCGGCAGGGCTCTTATCCTCCTCCCCGCTGTTCCTCTTGGCTGACGACCCCTCCCACCCTCAGGTGACGGCCGAAAACCTGCTGCGGCTGTCCCGGACACGTGGCGTCAAAGTCGTAGTCAGCGAGCGGCAATGGGCCGATGGCCTGGCTCCGTGGCGCTCGACCCTGGCTGCTTACTCGCAATGCACCGGCGTCAGGGTTTATCTCCTGGCCGGCCAGCGGTTGGCGGTGGGCTGAACGCCACCGTCGATTTCCGCGAACGGCTTGACCGGCGACCGCCAATTGCGGAGCGCCATGGCTGGCACGGGTTCGCATCCGGCAGCTCGGCGTCGGCGGTTGATAGCTCGCAGGAGACCGCGCAACTGATCACGCACGGGCGCATACGGTTCAAAGGAAACTAAGCGCAACTCCCGGCAGAGGTCGTCCACGGAGCGGTTTACAGCCGCGCCCTCGAACCGGCCCTTCAGTTCCCGGTAGAGGCTCTGGTCAATGCGAACAGATGCATGAAATATCCCATCACGGCGGCCGGGTCGGCACCCAATTGAGTAGCCGAAGCAGTGCAGTGGCTGAACCCTGATGTCGCGCAATTGCCGGGCCTCAGCGTCAAAGAAAGGTTGTTCCCCGTGTGTCGCCAGAATGACAAAGAAACGCCCATAACGCAGGTATTGGACATTAGCCTGACCTGCCTTCTTGCGCCGGGCGCGACTCCATTTTGATACGGCGATCCCGTACTGGCGAATGATTTTCGCATCAGTGTCCGCCGGTGTCTTGTGCGCCGGAATTAGGCCGGAGACGTAGAAGTAGTATCCGTGGGATACATAAGCGACAGCCAGTTGCTGGATGAAACCGGCCACCGAAGTGGCTACGCACTGATATCCCATGTCAAAACCTCCAATCGCTGTTATGACCCCAAATGGTGGGACGTTGCATAAAGGGCGCAACCTCCCGAAAGCCCAAATCCTTTCGCCACCGGACATCGTTTGTTGCCCAGCTAAGGGCACACACACGGTTTCCTTCTCTGGCCCGCAACCTGCGACCTGCTGGGTAGCAAGCCAAAACACTCCCTTCCAGATACACGTGCGGCGCGCGGTCGTTGTGCTGGCGCTTAGGGCCGCGCGCGCTGTATTCCTGCCTTTGCAGTTGCCCAATCTATAGCAGTAGCGCATCCAAAACCTTGTTCGGTTACCTTCGCGTTTTCCCAAACCGTTCCTTCGCAGCCTTCAAAACGTCGCAGCCTGTCCCCAGGCTGACCTTTTGACCGCGTTCTCTTTCCCACGGGGAATGGGCAGGTGGAGCTTGAATCCACCTGCCCACGACCTCATTGAGATGGGTTAATCCC
>JAKLHY010000166.1 GCA_022709905.1 Verrucomicrobiota bacterium
TGCTCGAATACCTTCGCCGTGCCCTCGATGGCCGCCCATTCCTGCCTCAGCCAGTGAAAAGCACCTGAGCAGTTACCATCAGGTTGCCTGCTTGATGCGGGGATCAATCCAGCGATACAAGGCGTCCACCAGCAGATTCGCGCTCACCACCAACACCGCGCTGAACAGCACGGTGCCCATGATCATGGGCACGTCCAGGTTAAAAACGCTTTGTACCGCCAGGGTGCCAATCCCCGGCAGGGCGAATACGTTCTCGACAAACAGCACCCCGCCCAGTAACGCAGCCACGTCCATCCCCAAAACCGTTATGACGGGGATTAAGGCGTTCCGAAGGGCATGCTTGAAGAGAATGCTGAACTCGGATAATCCCCGGGCTCTTGCGGCGCGGATGGCTGGACTGTCCAGGGCTTCCACCATGTTGGTGTGGATCAGACGGGCGTAATACCCGATCGCCAGAATCGCTAGGGCCAGGGCCGGCAACAGCAAATGCCGAAAACTCCGAAAACCGGCCACCGGAAACCAGCCCAGCTTGTAGGACAGCCAGTATTGCAGCATCCGGGCCAGCCAAAAGGCGGGCAGAGACAGGCCGATGGTGCCAAGCACCAGCACCGTACGGTCAAACCAGGTGCCTCGATACTTGGCGGTCAGAACACCCAGCGGCACCGCCAGCAGCATCCATATCACAATGGCCGTGGCGCAAAGTGCCGCCGTGGCCGGGAACCGGATGCGGATGGCTTCCGACACCTCCTGGTCGGTAACGTAAGAGCGGCCCAGGTCGCCGCGGGCCACTTGGCCCAGGTAGAATCCGAGCCGTTTCCAGGCCGGATCGTCCAAGTGGTATTTAGCATGGATGGCCTGGATAACCTCGGGCGATGCCTTGGATCCAGCGATCACCCGGGCCACATCGCCCGGCATCAGGTTCGTCAACAAGAAGGTCAGCACCGCCGTCCCCAGCAGCGTGATGACCGACCAAAACAGTCGGGTCAATATTCGAGTCATCATGGAATTACCTTTCTAACCAGCATTGCAGATGTTCAAAGGTGTAAGTCAAACGGTCAGGAGAAATCTCGGGCAATTTCTTTGCCAATACAGGTATGAGCCGTCCCTGTCGATCCAGATCTAACAGCGGATTGAAAACTAAATAAGCCAGCATCCCTTCGTCGTAGGTATAGATTAACGCTGGATCGAGTGAGTGGTAATCGAGTTCGGCGGCCAACCGTAACGTTCCACCGCGCTTGGGCATTTCAGGCGTGTTCGTGCTAATCGCCTGGATGAAACAAGCCAAGAAGAGGAAGACCAGACCACCCGAAACCTTCCGACAGAAGGAAAAGAAGGACAGGAAAGATTTAATCCTCCTCCTTTTTCTTGGTTGTTTTCTGTTCCAATTCATCGATCGATCCAAACGGCTCCCAGTCGCGTTGTTGGCCAAGTTCGTCGCAGTCGGAACCCTTTCAGCCACGGTTGTCGAATGACCTCAGTATTTCTGTGGCAGATAAAAATCCACGGCGCATCATTCACCAAGGCTTGCTCGATTTGTTGGTAAAGTCGGATGCGCGCCGCAGCGTCCGCTTCGACAGCGGCTTTCCGAAAATGCTGTTGGACCAGCGCGTTCGTGTAGAAGGCAGTATTTGGGCAAGCTTCGTCACAAATGCGATCACCGTTCAGGAGATAATCCAAAGTGTCTTTCGGATCGTCGATGGTTGCCGCCCAATCGCAGAGCGCCATGGGTACTGTCCTGCGCCGTTGAATGGCTTCAGTCAGGATGGAATAGCTGACCTCCTTGAGCTGAAGGGTTACTCCAACGGCTTGCAGATCTTGTGCAGTCGAAAGCGCCACTTGCATAAAGGTGGGATTCTCGCGCGGCACCCACAGTGCTGAGTCAAATCCACTTTGATACCCAGCCTGGGCCAAAAGCGCCTTCGCCTTGGTCGGATCATAGTCGTATTCGGGGAGGCTTGGATTGAATCCTGTGACATTCATGGGGAGTGGCCCTTGCGCTGGAACCGCTCGGTTGAGCAGCTTTTTTACGATGGCCGACTTATTCACAGCATAGTTCATGGCCTGACGCACAAGGCGATTAGTGAATGGTGGAAGTTCACAATTGAGACTAACGTAGATCAGCGTAGTACCACGACTAGTTTCGATGACGGCCTTCCGCCTATCATCTTTTGTTAAGTTAAGAAAAATCGGATCAGGTATTGAGCGCTGGAAATCTATGTCCCCATTTCGCATCATCATGGCTTGGGTAGTCAGATCGACATTAAGCTGGATTTCGATCGCATCCAGGTAGGGTCGGTCGGGGCGGAAGTAGTGAGGATTTCGCTCCAGTCGGAGGCAAAAACCACGTATCCACTCCTTAAGCACGAATGGACCGGCACCGATGGGATTCCTTCCGAACCGTTCGCTCAGACGCTCGACCTCTTCGCGGGGGACAACTGCTGCCACCGGCGATGCGAGGTAATGAATCAGACCCAAGTCCGGAGTATCCAGTTGGATTTGCACCGTCCGAAGATCCAGTGCGCGCAGACCTGCGATAGTCCTGGGTTCAATCCACCGAGCACCGGTGTTCGGGGGTGCCTTGGTAGGAGCAGCGGCCTCTTGCTTTCGCGCTTCCTCAAAGGCGGCGTAACTACTCAGGTCAAAACGGCGGCCGTATGAGCGGATGAGGGGCCGGAAAATATTTTCATTTTGTACGGGACT
>JAKLHY010000167.1 GCA_022709905.1 Verrucomicrobiota bacterium
CAGCAGCAGGCGGATCAGTATGCATGGGTCAAGGGCAAGGGCGGCCGGGTGCGCTGGATTCCCCTGGACAGTCCGGTTCATCTGGCAGCGCTGGAGTTTGCCCAGGGCGTGGTCGACGGTCGCGACGCCCACATGGGCGATCCGCGTCGGGATTTGAAGCGCAACCTGCGGCGGCTGGACTACGTCCTGGAGAAATTCGGCATCACCCTGCGCAAGCGGGGGGCGACAGGTCATGGCCTGCGTCACGAGGTGTTGAATGATGCCTATGAGGATGTCGCTGGCGTGCAGTCGCCGGTCCGAGGGGGCGGGCCGGTCTCCCCGGAACGGGATCGGGCGGCGCGGCTGGCGGTATCGCAGTTGGCGGGGCATGCGCGCGCAAGAGCGGCAGATGCCTACTGCGGAAAGTCGGTTGGTAGTCGCAGTGGAGCCCCCGGCACCCCACCACCTCGCGTGCACGGCGCCGATACCGACGATTCGCCCGCGACCTGACTACAGCCGGTCAACGTCTGACCCCCATTGGATCATTTTGAAGGAGCCAACATGAACGAGATCAATCGACGCAGTCCTTACTGGCTGAGCCCCGGCATCGACGTGCCGACGCGCGACGAATTGCTGTTGTTGTTATCGCGCCGCACGCTGCGCGGTTTCTATGCGGACCGAGATACCGGCGAATCGGCATTCGTGCCGACCGCAGACTTCATGCGCGAGAGTCCGCTGTGGCGGATCGACGTGCTCGACGACATCGCAAATGGCATACAGCGAACACGCACCCATGCCTTGGTGGCATTCTTTCGGGAATGCCAGGCCAAGAACCATGACGTGCCTATGGCCAGGCAACTCGAAGCCTTTCGCGGGATGTGTTCACTAATCGGTATTGAGCTGCCGGACGACTTGGAGGCGTTGCTCGTCTTGGATCAACAATTCCGCCGATCCGCGACGTGGGGCTCGACGGGCCAGGCCACGAAATGACCATCGACCTCTCCCGCCTCGCCGTAGGCTTCGGCAAACGGCGAGGCTGGGGGCCGGATGGCAGGTACGCTTCTAACCACCGTAGCGGCCAAGCGGGACGCTATTTCCAAACTGCCAGGACCGTGCAGTTCCTCGCGAGAAAGCAGTGCATGCGGAATTGCGGGAAGATCAAGAAAGATGGCTATGCCCACCCTGCGGCGGCGAGCACCGTGCCAGGATGCGTTTCCAGCCGTTGCGGGCGTCGACCGCTTCACGCAGGATGGCGAGGTATTCGTCCACATCCACCCTGTCGTCCGCCGGCATCGGCCCCTGCGCGTACTCTGAGAGCAGTGTCTGTCGGGAGCGCAGCCCCTGGCCGAGGCCGTGAATGCGGCTGTAGGTCTCGCAGGCATAAGCGAAGGTTTCGCGCTTGGCGAACTCGATTTCCAGCAGCCACTCACGCCACCGGGTCTCGCGCAATCCGATCGTGCGGCGCTTGCAGTTGTGAAAGATATGGGCCGCCTCATGGACCAGGAAGTCGTCGAAACGCCCGGGCGCTTCGAGGTATTCGGCCGAGAGGTAGCAGGTCGTTCCTTCGCTGAGGCCGAGAAGGGTGGGCGCGTCGTCAGCCAGGAGTTCCGCGCCGACGCCGGCGAGATAGAGGTTCGCCAGATCCCAGGCGGTACTGAGCCATGGCGTCTGCTCGAGCACCACATCGATCGTGGCCGGCGTGAGGAAGACGACCGAGTGTCCGAGCACTTCGAGGACGGACTCCTGTTCGTAAACCGGGAACAATCCCCGCACCATGGGGGCCACTTTGCCGCGGGTGAAGGCAACGACATCCTGTCCAGGCGGGGCTGCAGGGAGTTCGGCGTGGGCCGTTCGATGGCGGACCGCCGAGATCAGTGCTTGGCGCAGCGCAACACCCCCGTACCTGGCCTGGTCAACGTAGTGGTTCCCCGGCCAGGGCCGGAAGTGTGCATCGTGGTCGCCGCTGCGAAGGTAGCGTTCAATCGCCTGATGAGGGGATTCCTGCATGGTTTTCTTCGCTCGGGTACTCCGCCTTATTACGTCTGTCATCCAATTCGTCATCCCTCGGAATCGACTATGCGAAAACTCGCCCGCTTCGTTTCCGCATTGGTAGACCTTTCGGCAATCGAGTCTCGTAGCACTTCCATCGCCGCCAACACGTGCCGCAGTGATTCGTACTTCTTTTCCAGCCAGAAGTCGTTATAAAACATCTGTTCAAACGGCTCCCGAGTAAAGGCATCACTCTCACACGGGACATCCATAGCATCGAGAACGTAGCCAAACAAGCAGTCCACACTTGGGGTGTCATCGGAAAACCCGGCATCCTCAAGCGCAGCACCTCGATTGGCCTCGTAAACCACGATGCCGAGCAAGTCGAGCAGCGTTTCCGTATCAATCTGACGCTTGATGCTACGGGCGAATAACTGCCCTTCTAACCATTGCTTTTTTATGCCCATAGTATTCTCACTGTGTAAGCTTTCCCCGTTCTTTTCGACGCACACTCACCGCCTAATAAATACATAGGTAGGAAACGCTTGGCCTTCGACGCGCACGTCAGCCCTTGCAATAGCCTCACCTTGGGACTCAGGGTCTCTATCGAACGGAAACCAACTGCGCCCCACACTCGGATATGCGCGAGGGCTCTGCCAATAAGAACAGCCTTGGTCAAACCATATCTGAACCACTTCGCCACCATCCAGTT
>JAKLHY010000168.1 GCA_022709905.1 Verrucomicrobiota bacterium
GTGATGTAGACGTAACCCATCCCGCCTTCAAACACCCGCTCGACTTTATAGCGCCCGGCAATGACGTGGCCGAGCGGGTAGACGGTAGAGGATTTCACCGGCCGGTTTGGAGCAACCGCCCCCTGGCCCGGCGTCAGGCTGTCCGGCTTCTTCAGGGTGGGAGCGGGAGCCGGGACGGGCGCTGCCGGTACCGGAGGGGCGGCCTCTGAATCCGGCGCCCGCAGCACCGTGCCACGGGTAGCAACCGGAGCTTCGCCATTCGTGCCCAGCCAACCTTTGAGCTTGTGCCATAACGGGGTGGTCATCCTTATTGCCCTCCTCCAAACGTATCAATGGGGACTCATCATCTATTTAAGATGATAAGAGGCATCACGTCTGCCTGCCACCGGCCTGTTTGGAACGACGGTTTGTGAGAATGGTAGGCGGGAAATACAGGCTCTGTTGAAGACCGTCAGCGGTGGGCGGCAACCCCAGGCGGGTCTCAGACAGTACTTGGGGCGCCTGGACTAACGCCCCAATTGCTGAAGTACGTCAACCAGATCGGCGATATCGGAGTAGGGCTCGCTATCGTTGTAAGAATCACTCCGTTCGGCCAGTTGACGGGCACGCTGGCGGGCTGTTTCCATGTTGTCCCGCGTCTTCGCAAAAGTTCCTATACCACCTTTCTCGTAGTCAGGCAGGTACTGCTTCAGACGTCTCAGCACCTCGTCACGGTGGAGCGGATGCCGGATATCCTCATAGTGCAGCAGGAGCCACAGTTCGAAGCTGGGGATCGAGACGATGGCCCGAAAGGTCACGGGCTGCCGGTTGTCATTGCGAAGCTTTCCATCCAGCGATTGGGCCAACTGGAGAGCCTCGAAGTAGCGACGGTGATCATCACGGTCAAAGACGGCATATACCTGTTCGAAGGCCCGTTCGCGGACGCCATTGTGGCGATCACCGGACACAAACAACTTGCGGGCGTACTTCACCACCTGCAACGGTTCGGTGCCCCATTGGCTGGGCAGGATGGCGACATTGGCGGTGTGCAGCCGGTAAGCCGCCCGGATTTCCCTGAAGTACTGTGGCTCGGTCTTGCTGCCTTCCGACACGATCAGAATGCGGTCGTAACCGGCGCGCTGGTTTTGCTTGCGCTGGAGCTGCTCACGCTGCCGCGCCCTGGGGTGTTGGTCCCGCCCCATCAGTGGGGTCGCTCCCAGTCGCTGAAGAAGGGCAGAGCGCCATACCGCCCGATCAAGTAGCTGCGCTGCAGGGCTTCATGCTTGCGCGGGCTGAAATCTGACAAGGGGTAGAGCCGGGAGGCCTGATCGGGGTCTTTCTCGACAAACCAGATCTGATCCCGCCGAAACAAGTCCAGGTCCTGCAACGAGGTGTCATGGGTGGTGAAGATCAACTGGGCCCCCCTGGTGTTGAGCTTCGGGTTGTGGAACAACTCCACCAGCCGGCGCACCAGATGGGGGTGCAGGCTGGTATCAAGTTCGTCGATCACCAAGGTCAGGCCCTTTTCCAAAATATCCAGAATCGGACCGGTGAGGAACAGCAGGTTGCGAGTTCCCATCGATTCGTCCCCCAGGCTGAACACCGCCTGGCCCTGCGGGGTAACGTGGTGAAACCGCAATTCATTCACTTCCCGCTCTTCCTGGCGCAGTTCCGATTTCCCTACCGCCAGATCGAAATGGAGCGTCGGACCGGACTCTGTCCGGGTGACCACCTCGATGTCGGCGAGGCTGATGTCGGCAGCCGTCAGGAAACTGCAAATCGCGTGCTTCCCGGCCGGCTTGCGCAGCATCTCGACGGTGAAAGTGGGGCTCAGCGGCGTGAGGTCGTTGAGGATGACCAGGCGATTGACGAACCAGTCAAACACCGGGTGCAGTTGGGTGCTATTCAACTGTACCGCCATCGACAAGAACAGGGCATTGGGCCGGGTGGCGCTTTCCCAGACGCTCTTGGAACCTTTCAGGCTGGAGCCGAATTCATAGCCATCCTGGCCGGTAGCAGGGTCGTAGCGTCTGGTGAACCACTGTTGCGGCTTGAACGCCTTGTATACGAGCAAGTATTCATGGGTGATGCGCTCGGCGGTCAGGGCAAAGCCATACTGGTGGCGCACCCCCTCCAGGGCGAAGGTCACCTCGAACTCGGTCGGCTGCGTGCGCGACACCGCATCCAGTAGAAAGGGCTGCACGGCGAAGGTTTGGCCGGGTTGCATTACCGACGCCGATTCGGCCACCACGGCCCGCATGTATTGCAACGCCTTGATGAGGTTGGATTTGCCGCCGGCATTAGGGCCGTAGATGACGGCACTTCGTAACAGCGTCGGGGCTGCCTTGATCCCGGAGGGTGTAGTGTTGAGCGCTTGTAGCGTAGTGTCCTTGGCTGCCACCAGTGTCAGTACCTGCTCGTCCCGCAAGGAGCGGTAGTTCTTGACACGGAACTCGAGAAGCATCAGTTTTTTCCATAAAGGCGAAAATAGCTCCTAATAATGTTCTTTTCCTGCAATATTTCAATTTATTTTTTGGGCCTGGAGCATCGAATCGTGTGATGCAAGGATGTGCAAAGAATAAAAAACCCCGCTTGAGCGGGGTGCGGAATAGAAAGCTGGCAACGGGCCTTGATAAATTTCAAGTTCCTCATCACGGGGGAAATGCAATAGAAGGGCGGCAAGCGA
>JAKLHY010000169.1 GCA_022709905.1 Verrucomicrobiota bacterium
CGGTGCCCGAAGAGGAAAGTCCTGCTGACTGGTTTATGTTTTCTTTCAGCATTTCCGGCGACACGGAATTCGTAGAGTCGATCCGCCGCGACCTCAAAGTGATGACTGACGAGCGCAATGAACTGGTCCATCACTTCCTGCCGCGCTGGCAGCCAGAATCGCCTGAAAAGATGGCCGAAGCGTTGGCTTACCTGGACACCCAGCGAGAGAAGGTTCTACCGATGATCGATCATCTGCGGACCACGATCGGGCACATCCAGGAGAGCAGGCAAAAACTACTCGATTTTATGGCCAGCCCCGAATACGAGAAACAATCCGAGCTGATGTGGCTCCAGGCAAGTCCGCTGGTTGGCTTCCTCTCAGAGGTGACAACCAAAATTCACCGGAAAGACGGTTGGTGCTACTTGGCCCATGCTGGAGAACTTGCTGCCAAGGAGCTTTCCGAGGAACTAAAAAATCTCAAGGAGCGCTATGGCTTCAAGACGCTCAAGAAGTTAGTCATCGGATCCGAACTTTTTGATGTTCTCGATGAGATTCTTCCTGGTGGGGGATTTCGTACCCTGTATCGGCTCAGACCAAGGTCGGAACCCTAAATCTTTAGCCATTATTGACACCCTCCGCTCTTAGAACCGTCTTGATCACATACTGCTTCATGCCTGCCGCCTTGCCGCCGCAGCGCGCCTGGATATCCGGTGAAAACCGCATCAGCGCCGCAGCCACCCGGTCAGCCGTCAGCCGCCGCGCCAAGAGCCGCTCGGCCAACATGAAATCCGCTTTGAACACATCAAACCCCTTGCCATATCGCCACCCCAGCTGCCGGTAGTGCTCCCGGGCGTACTTCGTCGTCTCCCGGTCGAGCGCCACGGGTGCCGACGCATCCAAGGTCTTCAGCACACGCTTCGACCTGCGCTCCTTGGGCGCGATCACCCGGACCAGGGCCTTGGCCTCGTCGAGCAGCGGCATCAGTCCGTCGGGCATCGGTTTCCCGCCCCACACCATCCCGGCGAAGGGATAGAAGCCATTGGGCTTCTGATATTTCGGTTTCATGTTCCGGAATCCGGTGGCGCGGAAGGGGTGCGTCAGGCCGCTGATTTTTGGATCACCATGCCGTGCGTTGATCATGCGAAAGAGCGCATTCGCCTCATCCTTGGTGGCCAAGTCCTTGGGCAACATGTACAGCCCTTGGTAGCGCTGCGGACTCGACTCGATCAACATCTGGGGCGTCAATCGCAACCCTTCCAGTTCAGCCAGCTTGGCCGGCACGATGTCGTCAAGCAGGATGTACCAGACAGCATCCGAAAACGGGGTGATGAACACGTTGTAGCCCCGGCGATTGCCGTTCTCGCTGAGCAGGAAGGGCACCAGCCCAATGACCTCTTCATGAGAGAAGAAGCGCTCGCCTGGTTTGCCGGAAGGGCCTTCCGGCCCATTCCCTTTACCCAGGTTATAGCTGGTCTCCTTCCTTTCAGAGTGCATCAGGGTGATGCGCACCTGGTCGGGCCGGAGGGCGGCAAGCTGGGCGGTGACGGCAGCAACCACCGTCCTTTCCGCGGGTGACGCCGGGGGACGGAATTTGGAGTTGAGATTTTTCATTCTCAGTCTCCCTTGCCGAGGATCCTGAACCCGCCCGGTGCGCACAGACTCCGAATCGGCGTCGATCCCCCTTTAGGTCGAACGAGCTTGTCTGTCCAATTTTTGGCAGGGTCCGATTGCGAGGTCAGGGCGTGTTTGACACGCTTGTGGTCCTCACCCAACTCTTTGCAGATATCCCTCAGGCCAGCGATGAACAGCACCACCCCATGGCTGCCGTAATTGACGCCCCAGTACTCCCTGAAGTTGCTCGGACGCTCATCGTCACCAACGTAGAAAAATCGGCCGGGGTTCAAGGCGATTTTCTCGATCACACGCTCGTAGAGAGCACCTTCCTCGGTAACCACGCCTTCGGGCAATCCAGCACGCCAGAGGTAGGTTTCGACCCACGCAGCAGCACCGTCAATGATGGCCTGGCGTTCAGCGGCCGGCAGTTCATCACCCAGGTTATCGAGGATCAGTTCCAAGCCTGCCATCGATGAGGCCAGATGCTTGCTGCGCCGATGGACGATGGGCTCAGACCGCTCATCGAGCTTCGCGGTGAAATTTTTCAGCCAGGCGGTGAGACGGTCGGCAGCTTTCTTACGGTATTCGTCATCGAGCATGCGTTCGACCATCTCAAACCACGCGTGCCCATGGTTTTGTTCAAGGCCGGCGAAGAGGGCGTCCATGGCCTGGGTCGCGGTAACTGCGCCGGATCCGTACTCGTCGCAGATCGGCTGATATTCGCCGGTCTTGCCGTCCCGCACCTGTTCCTCAAGGTGTTCCCAAAAGCGGACGCCTTCGAGGTGGAGATCAACGACACGGAAGAGAATCCCGCCGCGCTCTGCCTGGCCGTTGGCGGCCAGTTTTGACGCGAAGGATTCCTCACCGGATGCGATGGTCTGCGTCGCCCAGGCTTTCCGGTCGCGTGATGTCGTGTCGGCGTTCATCCGCATTTTCCCGGTCCCGTTAGCGATCATGTAGCCTGCTGCCGACCAGTTCATGCCCGTCGATGCGGCGCCGATTTCGTCGATCAGCGATGGGCAGTGATTTTTGGCCTCGAGCCTTCCT
>JAKLHY010000017.1 GCA_022709905.1 Verrucomicrobiota bacterium
GCTCCACTGCGTCCCTGTCGCCTACGGCTCCAGGGACTTCGTTCCGCCGAAGGAGGTGGCCCAGAGGGTTTGGACCATCAACAACAACAAAATATGCCGGCAAACGAAGTGATTTTTAATTGTCACTGAAGTGAAGAATAAATGTCATTGACCAGAGTTCAGCGAAAAATGTCCAAACACCACACTAGACCCGATCCAGCGACCAGCCATTGTGGTAAGGTTCGTCGAGGAACCGATTTGCGTCATCGGAATTTACGAATCGATCTTTAGCTGCGTCCCATTCCAAGCGTTTACCGGTGCGCAGAGCGATATTCCCCAATAAGACAATATCGGTCAGAGGTTGCGCCCACTCAAAGTGGCAACCAGCTGATTCACCGCCGCGGCAGGCGTCAAACCACTCGCCCCAAGTGCCGGATCGTCGAGGCAAGGCACGCGGCACGTCAGCAAACCTGGACTGCCGCGAGGCGGGCAACAGTTCATATCCCTGCCAGGTAACAAGGAGTTTGCCTTCATCTCCCACATAAAGGGTGCCTTCTTCAGGCATTGGGCGATCGTTAAGTTCCAGGGGCCTCGGGGGTCGCAATCCACCATCGTGCCAAAATAATCGAACGGCGGGTTGATCGGCTCGCGCCGGGTATTCATAGGTGACCACGGATGCGAGTGGAGCGGATTCCGGAAGGACTTTGGTAGCGACAGCCTCGATATGATGAGGGGCGTTCAGCTTGAGGGCACGCAGGACTGTATTGAAATGGTGACACCCCATATCTCCAAGAGCACCTGTTCCAAAGTCCCACCATCCACGGAAGTTGAATGGATGATACACACCTCGATACTGAGCGATCCATTCGGGGGATGATTTGAGCTGGGCCAAGGCATAGTGACCCTCGGGCCATTTGTCCTTGAAAGGCCGTTCAGGCGCCGGGCCCAACCAGAGTTTCCAGTCCAAAGTACGGGGAATGACGTCCTCTCCTGGGGGCCGAACCATACCTTGAGGCCATAGCGGCCGAGTGCTCCAGGCATGGACTTCACGGACAGGGCCAATGGCCCCGGCCCAGATAAGTTCGCATGTCCGGCACGAAGCCTCGTTGGTATTAGGAGAAGCAGTCACCTGGGTGGCTACCTTGGCCTGGCGGGCGGCGTTGACGACAGAGCGGCATTCCTGAACGGTGCGGGTCAGGGGTTTTACGCAACAAACGTGTTTCTTGCGACGCAGGGCTGCGATGGTAATCAGGGCGTGCGTATGGTCAGGTGTTCCCACATAGACCGCATCGATTTTGTCGCCTTCTGCGTTCAGCATTTCGCGGAAATCCCGATAGCGCTGTGCTTGCGGCCAACGATCAAAAGCCTTTTGGGCGTAAGCACTATCCACGTCACACAGAGCTCCAATGTGGAATCCCGCTTTTTCGCATTCCTGGAGTTGACCGAAGCCGACGCCGCCCACACCAACACCGGCCAGAACGGGTTTGCTATTCGGTGTCACTCGGTCGGTAGCGCGCAAGACTCCAGCAGGCACGATGCTCAAGGAAGCGCAAATAACGGAGTGAGTTCGCAGAAAGTCACGACGCGACCACACTCGATTTCCTGGGTAAATCGGTTGTTTCATGGCAAAATTGGATATTGATCTAGCGGCTTTGATCGCTCAAGGAAAACCTGGCCACGTAGCGGTCTGCCAAGCGAGTGGGTTCGGGCAGACGATACCTTTTGGCACAACTCAAAACCAGGTCAACGGCGGAGGAGAGATCCATTCGATGCCCGACACTGACAAAGACAGGTTTGACCTCCGAGCGTGTCCGAACCACCTCGCCCACGTGTTCCTGGCGATGCAACAAGGGCGCAGTGCATCCCCGGGAGGCACCGGGCGTATCATAATCGCCGACCAGTAGACTCTTGGCGCAACCCACCGCTGGCAGATCGCAGATCACCCCCACGTGGCACGCCAGGCCAAAGCGACGCGGATGAGCCAATCCTTGTCCGTCGCACAGGATTAAGTCCGGTCGTTGCCGCAAACAAGCCAGGGCCGCCAGCAACGCGGGGGTTTCACGAAACGAAAGCAACCCGGGAATGTATGGGATAAGAACGGGGTGAGTGGCAAGGTGTTGTTCGACGACAGATCCTTCCTCGAGATCCCAAAGGACAACGGCTGCCCGGCAGAAACGGCCATCCCGGGAAAAGGCGGCATCCAGACCGGCAATCCAACGAATCGGTGAAGTGGGGGCCTGAACAAGCACCCGACAGGCCATTTGTTCCTGGATCAGGCGCGCCTCCCGAGGAGTCAGGTTCCATGCATGGGGAACATTCGGCACTAACATAACCAGTCTGCAGCAGAAGCCTTAAGCTTCGCGCTGGCGGGGAGCCAGTATCAGCAGGCTCCAAAATTGCGGTCACTGCCCGCAGGAGGACTCGGACGCACACCCCTCGCCGCCCGTCCCTTGAGCGACGCCATTTGACTGTTGCATGCGCTTGTGGGCTTCCTCGTTCCAGTCCTGAGTCAGCATGCGGAAAGCCCAGCTCTGCGAGTTGCGCAAGCGCTGATAAGCCTCCTTCAGATCCAGGATCATGGTAATCCGGCGATTCGGGCAGTTCAGTTCGCCGACATCGTGCGTGGCAACCGCATGAAAGCCCATAACTCGGGTGTGAAAATGATACGGACTGTGGCGTTCGCCTTCAAAAATGTCGGTGATATAATGGCTGAAACCGCGGGAGACAGTCTCCTGCGAGGCGGCCCCCATCAACTGCACCACCACCACGCTATACTTGCGGTATTCGGGCAGGACAGCGAACCGGCCGATTTCCGCAATCCGATGGGAACGGACAAAGTCCTCGACATCCAGGCCGGGCTGGATTTGTTTCAGTCCATACTCACGGTAGGCTTCCAGAGGTGGATCATAAAGGACACGGAGGACGCCGACGGGTTGATCGTCCATGAACACCACAAACCAGGAAACCTGCCCATCCCGCAAATCCTCAGGAGGGAAGACCTTGGCTTCGTCCTTGACCCAGTTTTTTTCCTCGCGATAGGTCGCCTTGAGGACCTGCAGGGCATGAAGCCGGTCATCAGCATTTGCCGCACGCACTACGTGAATGCGTTGTCTCAACGTCATGATAGTCTCCTTTTCGTTTGCGGCTGCCATTCTTTGTGCGACAGCCCTGAAATCGCCAGCATGATCTGGTGATGCCAGTCACGGACGTCTGAAAGAGAAGGTTCTCCTTGAATCCCGGGTGGTTTCATGGGCGGGCCGATGGTGATCACCATACGAGCCCGGTTGGGAATAGGCTGATCGGGCGGGAGATCCGGAAATGAGATCCCCATGGGAACCACCGGGGCCCGCGTGATCAATGATAACCGCGAGGCTCCCGAATAGCCCTTGAGCAACCGCTTCGGATCCCGGTTGACGGTTCCCTCGGGATAAACCCCGACGGAGCAGCCTTCCCGCAGTTTCTCCTGGGCGCGCACCCAACCCGGGACCCCGGGATCAAACAGAGGCTTCAATACATTGAGAAAACGCGGCCGCGCCGATTTATTCATCAAAATAATCGTCTGCGCCCGTCGCAGAAACGATGCGAGAACCGGGATCATCCGGAAATTCCAGTCGGATAGGAAATGGATGCGTTTCCCTCCACGGAAAAAGAACATGGCTGCGGGAACCAGGACAGCCTCCATTTTCTGACTGTGATTGGGAGCCAGAATAAAGGGATCCCGAGACGGATCCACATGCTCCAGTCCCCGCATATCCACGATATACCGTCCCAGCCATCCCAAAAGGGCGCGCAGCAACAGCCGGGTCAGAGGCTCGCCCGCCATGTTCGGCAGCGGCTGCCGCCAGATCCGGCGCCAGGAGAAATCGAATGCGCCACCCGCCGGGGGGTCTCCCTCGGTCGCCGGGGACATCGTCCGGTTCGCTAGCTGCTCGCTGTTCATTCGCAAGATTCGCCCGAGAGTGTAACGAATTCCTGTCGCCTGTCACGAACAGGATGAAAATTCTCCATCATCAGAATTGAGACTGGCGCAATGGGAAGGCATCCGATAACGTGCCCTGGCTATGCCCAGAAATGTTGTTGCCGCCATGAACCGGAGCCAATTGTCGGCCCAAGTCGCTCGCTGCGTGAACCGCACACCTGTTTACGACATCCACACGCATCTCTATGAGCCGGCTTTCGGCCCGCTATTACTTTGGGGAATCGATGATCTCCTGGTCTACCACTATCTGATCGCGGAGGCGTTTCGCCATATCCAACTGCCTTACGATGAGTTCTGGGCACTGCCGAAGTCCAGGCAGGCTGAGCTTGTCTGGAACACCCTCTTCCTCGAGCATTCACCGATCTCCGAAGCCTGTCGGGGTGTGGTCACGACGCTGAACCGTCTGGGATTGGACGTGAAGAAACGCGATCTCATCGCCCTCAGAAAATGGTTTGCCCGCTGGAAAACCGAAGACTACCTCACGCACTGCCTGGAAATCGCCGGCGTCGAGAAGGTTTGCATGACTAATTCCCCCTTTGACGATCAGGAACGGGCCGTGTGGCAGGAGGGATTCACCCGAGACGAGCGGTTCACTTCGGGGCTTCGCATCGATCCTCTGTTGCTGGACTGGCCTGAAACCGTGGGCCGGCTCCGAGAATGGGGCTACCAGGTCACAACGAATTTCTCCGCCAAAACCATCGGTGAAGTTCGTCGATTCCTTGAGGATTGGACGCGCACCATCCGGGCGCAATACCTGATGGTATCCTTGCCGCCCGATTTTGAGTATCCCAGCCGGGACCTCAGCACGAGTCTGTTAACCAAGGTCATCCTGCCCCACTGCCAGGATTACGGCTTGCCATTTGCGGTGATGATGGGCGTTTCGCGGGGGGTAAATCCGGCCCTTCGCCTGGCGGGCGACGGCGTGGGCCCCAGCAGGATGGAGGCCCTCCAAAACTTGTGCTCCGATTTCAGCCGAAATCGATTCCTGGCAACCACCCTCTCCCGCGAAACCCAGCACTCGTTGTGTGTCCTGGCCCGCAAGTTCCGGAACCTCCATGTTTTCGGATGCTGGTGGTTTACCAATGTCCCATCGCTTATCAATGAAATTACCCGGATGCGGCTCGAATTGATTGGCCTGAGCGTCACCCCCCAGCATTCAGACGCCCGCGTTCTGGACCAATTGATCTACAAATGGGATCACTTCCGTCCCATCCTTGCCCAAGCCCTTACCGACAAATACGCCAATCTGGTGGAAAACGGCTGGTCTGTAACATCGATGGATATCGAACGGGATGTGCGGGATCTATTGGGAGGAGCGTTTGTTCGTTTTTGCCGCAGTTGAGCCATCCTCAAAGCCGCCCGGTGATTATTTGGACAAGGCCACAATGTAGCGTTGCATCCGGGCAACGTCTTTGGGCGAACTCAGATCAACGTAGATCTGGTGCAGATTGGCGCATACCCTCAAGAGCATTCGCCGAGGGGTCACGGGCGCCAGGTATCCATCCAGATAGCCGTGCCCCGCTTGAACCAGGTATTTGATGCACTCGGCTTTGGTGAGAAGTTTTCCTCGAAAGAACACGTCGATATAGACCTCGGTCACGCTTGACTGAAAGCGGCAGATGAAATGTCCGGGCATACCGATTCCGACAATTGGCAGTCTTAATCGTTTGGTTATCAAAAGATAAGCCAGACACAGCGAGATGGGATTGCCCAAACGCCGATCGACAACCCGGTTCAGATAGCTGTTGTCAGGATTGTAGTAGTCTTTTTCGTTTCCCCGAAAACCCAAAGTCTCAAAAAGGTATTCGTTGATGGTGGCCAACAAGGAATCGGTGGTGCCGGAGACCTTGCTGATTCGATCTCTGAGTTCGTCCGCAAACGAATCCAGCAGGGCGCGGTAAGCCTCGATGTTAATCTCGGGATATTGGGTTCGGGCCAACATCCACGCGCCTTTCTCGAGATCCAGGTCTTCGGGTTGACTGATGCAGAAGGCCAGAAAATCGTTATCGGCGACCACGCCATCCAGGTGGCTGACGATCTCAGAGGCTCGGCGGCGCATGAGTGGATCGGGGTGGGTCAGGTTGGGACGCAGCCAACCGGCCGCTTCGACGCCGTAGCCCAACAGGGTCTGTTTGACGGTCTCATAAACGACCGGATCTTCGTCGCTCAGGAGGCTGATCAGGGCGCATCGCTGGCTTTCGGACAGATGAGCGGCCGTTTTCTTAATGGTTGGATGGTCCATGCAAGTGGAATAAACCGTTGGGTTCAAGATGCCAAAAGGGCGGAGATTTTTCAATGTGCATGTTGGGGGCTTTTTTGTATGAATGACCGCCGTATGAAAATACTCGTCATTGGATCGGGCGGAAGGGAACACGCGTTGGTGTGGAAGCTGGCCCAGTCACCGCGTGTGACGCGCATGTGGTGTGCCCCTGGAAACGCCGGTATTACGGGCGAAAGGCTTTGCTCCAACGGCCGGTTCGTCGAGAATGTCCTCCTGGGAGCGGAGGATCTCCCCGGTTTGCTGGACTATGCCAAGACCCATGATGCTGATTTAACGGTGGTCGGCCCGGATAATCCCCTGGCGTTGGGAATCGTCGACCTGTTTCAGCGTCATGGTCTGCGGATCTGGGGCCCCAATCAACAAGCGGCCCAATTTGAGGCATCCAAGGTCTTTTCCCAAGCCTTCATGGAAAAGTATCATATTCCAACCGCGCGGTCCGGTGTTTTTGCGGACGCGGCACTCGCCAGAAAGTTCGCCGAAACACTCGAAGGCCGGTGCGCTGTAAAAGCCGACGGTTTGGCGTTGGGCAAAGGCGTCCTGGTATGCCAATCGATGCCGGAGGCCAGCCAAGCCATCGAAGACATGTTGGAACGTCGGATTTTTGGCGATGCTTCGCGTCGGATTGTGATTCAGGAGTATCTCGAGGGCATGGAGATATCCCTCCACGCTCTCTGCGATGGAAAGCGATGCCTTCTCTTTCCCACCGCGCAGGATCACAAACGCGCCAATGACGGCGACCAAGGCCTGAACACTGGCGGTATGGGCACTTACTGTCCCACTCCGTTTCTGGATGCCAGCGGACTGGAGCAAGTCAGACACACCCTCCTGGATCCCTGGCTGGCCGGATGCGCCACTGAAGGCATCGATTACCGGGGCATTCTCTATCCCGGCCTCATGTTAACGCCATCGGGTCCCAAGGTGCTGGAGTTCAATGCTCGATTTGGCGATCCCGAGACCCAGGTTTATCTGGCTCTGATGGAAAACGACCTTCTCGAACTCCTGGAGGCCAGTGTGGAGGGCAATCTCTCAGGAGTGCAACTCCGATGGAAATCCGGCGCTGCCGTGTGCGTCGTCATGGCGTCCGCCGGTTATCCGGGATCTTATGCCAAGGGACACGTCATCAGCGGATTGCAGGATTTGGTCTTGCGGCCAAACCTCAAGGTGTTTCACGCAGGGACCAAGGCGGTTGAGAACGGATTTGTCACCAACGGAGGTCGGGTTTTGGGAGTAACAGCCTGGGGCGCCAACCTGGAGGCAGCGCGTCAGGTTGCCTATGATGCCATAGAACATATCCGTTTCCCGGGATCTCACTTTCGGCGTGATATCGGCCATAAGGCTCTGATAAAGTCTCCGCCGCAATGAGTCGATTTACAGGAATTACTCTTGGAACCTTGCTATCGGTTGTTTGGGGAACCTTCTGCCAGCAGCTGGTGGCGGATGACACCAACCGGTGGCCGGATTTTGAAAAAGTGCTCGGTTTGATTCAAACCAACCTGCCGGGAATTACGCGAGATGAACTGAATCACGCGGTGATTGAAGGCCTGCAAAAGCGCCTGGACTGGCGCTTTCAGTTCGTCCCATCCTCGCGCCAGAGCGGCAAGATGTCCGATCCAGGGGTTGTTCAAACCAACCTCTTCGACGAGCACTATGGCTATTTCCGCGTCTGCCGGATCGATGCCGATCTGCCCGATCGTCTCGGGCAGGTGTTACAGGACCTTCAGGATCGTCACCAACTCAATGGGATCGTTCTCGATCTGCGCTACACCGATGGCAATGATTACGGAGCGGTGAGCCGGGTCGCCGACCTCTTTCTCTCCGAGGAAAAAACCTTGTTCACAGTCGAAAACCAGGAATTCCGTTCCACAGCAAAAACGAACCACTGGCGGCAATCCCTGGCTGTCCTGGTCAATTCCCAAACATCGGAAGCGGCTGAAATTCTGGCGGGGATTCTGAGGCAGGAGAATGTGGCCTTGTTATTGGGACTTCCGACCGCCGGCCGAGCTCAAGTCTTCAAGGCGTTTCCGCTGAACGATGAACAGCAAATCCGGCTGGCAATAGGAACCATCCGCTTGACGGGAAACCGGGATGTCCCAGCACAGGCACTGAAACCGGACATTTTGGTTTCAGTTCGGCCAGAGGAAGAACGCGCCTTTTATGAGGATGCCTACCGGATGATCGCATCTCCCAGAATCCTTTCGGAGGTCGCGTTGGGCTCCACCAATCGCAGCGGTCTGTCCTCGACCAACAATCGATCTTCGCGCCGCATCAATGAAGCAGAACTGGTGCGTCGTCAGCGCGAGGGCCAACTCACTGAGGACGAAACAGTCCTGGAGTCGGCGGCGCCATTGGATCCGGTCAAGCCAGCCCTCACGGATCCGACCCTGGCTCGTGCGTTGGATCTCCTTAAAGGCCTGACAGTTGTGCAAAAAAATCGGCCCGCATCATTTCGCCGTTGACGTTTGCGCCTGTTAGCTCAAACTTTCTGCCCTTAATGTACGCGTCAAGTCCCCGGGATACAGCGCAGGCATGAAAACAATCCTGTTTGTTTGCACAGGCAATATCTGCCGGAGCCCAATGGCTGAAGCCTTGTTTCGCCACATGATTCAAGGGCATGGGGAATATCGCGTTTTGTCCGCCGGCCTTGGGGCGGCCGATGGGCAGCCGCCAAGCGCCCATGCCGTGAGAGCCTTAATGGAGTTTGGGATCGACATGTCCCACCAGCGCAGCCGTCAGCTGACTCGAGGGCTCGTGGATGAGGCTGATTTTATTTTTGGCATGACTCGGGGGCATGCGGATGCTATCATCCTGATGCATCCCCAAGCCATGGAGAAAGTTTTCCTGCTGCGGGAATTCGATCCCAGTGTCGAGGAGTTTGAAAAAGATATTGCCGATCCCATAGGCGGATCTTATGAAGTCTACTTGGAATGCCGCCAGCAGATTCAACAAGGAGTTTTTTCCATAATCAGGTTTCTCGAACAAAACACCATGCAATCCGATCCTACTATCCTGGAAGTCATTCGTCATATTACCATCGGTTCCGATCATCGCGGTTTTGAGCTGAAGACGGCTTTAAAGACCTACCTGGCCAAGAAAGGCATTGAGATTAAAGACGTCGGCGCCATGAGCTGCAGCTCGAGTGATTATCCGGACTTTGCCCAAGCGGTGGCGGCGGCGGTGGTGGGGCGGGAGAGCAACATGGGCATCCTGATCTGTTCAACCGGGATTGGGATGAGCATCGCCGCCAACCGAGTCCCAGGCATTCGCGCGGCGCTAGTTTCGAACGCCTCTCTGGCCGCCGTAGCCCGCCAGCATAACAACGCCAATGTCTTGTGCTTGGGCGCGGACTTTACCTCAGCCGAAACCGCCTGCCAGATTATCGACGCTTATTTGCAGGCACGATTCGAGGAGGGACGCCATCAGCAACGCGTCCATAAAATCGAAGCGGGTGGATGCGAACCTTCCCTCCGACTCAAGGCGGTGGATGCCGAGGTGGCCAGCGTCATTGAGCTCGAACGTCAGCGACAGCAGGAAAACATCGAGCTGATTGCCAGCGAGAATTTTACGAGCCCAGCCGTTATGGAGGCCCAGGGATCCGTCCTGACCAATAAATACGCCGAAGGCTATCCGGGCAAACGCTGGTACGGCGGCTGCGAGAACGTGGATGTCTCCGAGCAACTGGCCATCGACCGCGCCAAGAAGTTGTTCGGCGCCGAACACGCCAATGTCCAACCTCACTGCGGCAGCGCGGCCAACATGATCGTCTATTTCGCCTTTCTGAAACCGGGCGACAAAATCCTGACGATGAATCTCAGCCATGGCGGGCATCTCACCCACGGCAACAAGGTCAATTTTTCCGGCAAGTTTTTTGAAGTGGTCCATTACGGCGTGAAGCAGGATACTGAGCTCCTTGATTACGAGGAGATTGCCCGCCTTGCCCGCGAACAACGCCCGAAGATGATCACTGTGGGCGCAAGCGCGTATCCGAGGATTATTGACTTCAAGCGGCTGGGCGAGATCGCGCGGGAAACCGGTGCGTATCTGCTTGCGGACATTGCGCATATCGCGGGCCTTGTGGCCGCCAAACTCCATCCCAGCCCGATGGGGCACGCCGATTTTGTGACGACAACCACCCACAAGACGCTTCGGGGTCCCCGAGGCGGATTGATTTTATGCGGGGAAAAATATGCCAAGGACATCGATGCCCAGACTTTCCCGGGCATCCAGGGCGGTCCTCTGGAACATGTGATTGCCGCGAAAGCAGTCTGTTTTTACGAGGCCCTGCAACCCGATTTTCAGGCCTACCAGGCGCAAATCGTCAAAAACGCAGCCGCGCTGGCCAATGGACTCAAGCGGAATGGATTCCGTCTTGTGAGCGGCGGCACTGACAACCATTTGATGTTGGTCGATGTCGGAGCCCGAGGGCTCACGGGCAAGGACTGCCAGATCGCCCTGGATCACGCCGGCATCACAGTCAACAAAAACACCATCCCATTCGAGACTCGGTCTCCCTTCCAAGCCAGTGGCATAAGGGTCGGAACGCCGGCCGCCACAACTCGCGGCATGAAAGAACTCGAGATGGCCGCGATCGCCGACATGATCAGCGAAGTGCTCCTCGACATTAAAAATGTTGACGCCGCCCATCAGGTGCGCCAACGTGTTCGTGAGTTGACCGCAAGATTTCCCTTGCCGTATTGATTTTTTAGAGTGAATCCCAGTCATACTCCCCGACGGTCAATCCGCTCGGGCAGGCCTGTCTGTGGCGCATTCGTGGAAAACACAATCGGATGAACCGGGTTCGTCCGAGTAACTTTATTTTAACCTTAGCATTTTCAGCATTATGCCTAGACCAACCTCCAAAAAGACTTCCCGGGCCAAAACGGCCGGCAAAGCCAAAGCGGAGTCTCCAGCCGAAATCAATCAGGAACTGCCGCTCCCCGTGGAAACCCCTGTAACATCCGGCGAACCTCGATCTGCGGCGCCGAAGGAAAAATCCGCCATGCGCGGACGTAAACGCAAAGCCGCCCCTGAAATCCCGCCGGAGGAAGAGGGCTTGTCATCGGCTTCTGAAGACATGGCGGTTTCGGGAGATTACGTAATCCAGACCAGTCCCCTGCCCCCTACTCCGCCTCCGCTCCCGGCGCCCGCCCCCATCGAGGAGGAGGAAGAAGTCCCGGCAGTGAGCGCGGAAGCCGCCGTCAATGCCATCAACATCACCAAGCTGCAAGCGATGGCGATGACGGATCTCAATCAGATGGCCCGGGAGATGGGCATTGAGAATTTCGGAACGATGAAGAAGCACGAACTCATCTTCCATATTCTCCAGAAGAATGCTGAACGAAAAGGAGTGTTGTTTACCGAAGGCGTGCTGGAGATTTTGCCGGATGGCTTTGGTTTCCTGCGATCTCAGAGTTTCAATTATCTCCCCTGCCCCGAGGACATTTACGTTTCGCCGTCGCAGATCCGCCGTTTCAGTCTGCAGACCGGCAATCTGGTCGCCGGCCAAATCCGGCCGCCCAAGGAAAAGGAGCGTT
This sequence comes from Verrucomicrobiota bacterium, assembly GCA_022709905.1. Classification (GTDB taxonomy): domain Bacteria; phylum Verrucomicrobiota; class Verrucomicrobiia; order Limisphaerales; family UBA1319; genus JAKLHY01. Next base: position 11,771 of record JAKLHY010000017.1, read on the forward strand.
TCTTTGCCCTGCTCAAAATTGAGGCCGTCGATAAGGAGGATCCCGACAAGGCCAAAGAGAAGACCCATTTCGATAACCTGACTCCCCTGTTCCCCAACAAACGGTTCATTCTGGAAACCACCCCCGATGAACTATCCACCCGAGTGCTCGATCTTGTTTGTCCGATTGGCAAAGGGACCCGCGGCCTGATCGTCGCGCCTCCCCGCACCGGCAAGACCGTGCTCATGCAGAAGCTGGCGAATGCCATCCTCAAGAACAATCCGGAGTCCTACCTCTTCATTCTCCTGATCGACGAGCGTCCCGAGGAGGTCACGGACATGGAACGAACCTGCAAACCGGCCGAGGTCATCAGCTCGACCTTCGACGAACCACCGGAACGACACATCCAGGTGGCGGAAATGGTCAGCGAAAAGGCCAAACGCATGGTCGAACACAAACGGGACGTCGTCATCCTCCTCGATTCCATCACCCGGCTGGCCCGCGCCTACAACACGGTGCAGCCGCACTCCGGCAAAATCCTCTCCGGCGGTGTGGATGCGAACGCGCTGCACAAACCCAAACGTTTCTTTGGGGCGGCACGCAACATCGAGGAGGGCGGATCGTTGACGATTATCGCCACGGCCCTGATCGACACCGGTTCACGCATGGATGAGGTCATTTTCGAGGAGTTTAAAGGCACGGGCAACATGGAGATTGTGCTCGACCGATCGCTGGTGGAACGTCGGATTTTTCCCTCGATCAACGTCGAACTCTCCGGCACCCGCAAAGAGGAACTGCTCTATCATCCCGATGAACACAGCCGGGTTGTGCTGCTGCGGCGGGCTCTGACGGGAGTGCCTCCGGTGGAGGCCATGGAACTGCTCCTCAAAAAGCTCAAATCGACCCGCAGCAACATCGAATTCCTGCTGTCCGTCAGCACGACCAGCTAAAAGCGCGGGCTCCGGAAGAACCGGCGCTGGATCCGCTCAGGAATCCGCCGGCCGAAACACCAGCAGGCTGAGGGGCGGCAGCATCAGGGAGAGGGAAAAGGGCTGCTGATGCGCGGGGATCGGCTCGGCCGAGACCGAGCCCCAATTGCCGGAGTCGCTTCCGCCATAACAGGCGGCATCGCTGTTCAGGATCTCGCGCCACGCTCCCCCATGAGGCACGCCAACCCGGTAGGCGGATCGAGGCACCGGCGTCAGGTTGAGCACGACGAGGACATGGCTTTCCGGCGCCGTGCTGCGCCGCACGAAACTGAGAACGCTGTTTTCGTGATCGGCGCAATCGATCCAGTAGAAACCGGTGCGCTCATAATCGCCCTGCCACAAGGCGGGCTCGCGCCGATACAGAGCGTTGAGATCGACGACGAATTTCTGCAAACCAGCGTGATACGGCCCCATTGCCAGCAACTCCCAATCGAGGCTGGCGTTCGCGTTCCATTCGGATCGCTGTCCGAATTCCCCCCCCATGAAGAGTAGTTTCTTGCCCGGAAAAAGCCACTGATAACCCAGCAGAACGCGAGCATTGGCGAAGCCTTGCCAGTCATCACCGGGCATTTTGCCGATCAAGGATCTCTTGCCGTGCACCACCTCGTCGTGCGAAAGCGGCAGCAGGAAATTCTCCTGGTCGTGGTACAACATGGCGAAGGTGAGGTCGTTCTGATGAAACTTGCGGTAGATGGGATCGCGCGTAAAATACCGGAGGGTGTCGTGCATCCAACCCATGTTCCATTTGAGGGAGAAACCCAGGCCTCCCAGGTAAGGCGGACGGGTGACTTGCGGCCAGGCGGTGGATTCCTCGGCAATCGTCATAACGCCCGGAAATTCGGTGTGCACCCGATAGTTGAAGGCGCGGAGGAACTCCACGGCTTCCAGGTTCTCACGCCCCCCGTAAGCATTGGGCACCCATTCTCCCTCGCGCCTTGAATAATCCAGGTAAAGCATCGAGGCCACCGCATCCACCCGCAGGCCGTCGATGTGAAAACGATCACACCAAAAAAGGGCGTTCGCGATCAAAAAATTCCGAACCTCATGCCGTCCGTAGTTAAAAATGAAGGTGCCCCAATCCTGGTGTTTGCCCTGGCGCGGATCCTCGTGTTCGTAGAGCGCCGTTCCGTCAAAACGTCCCAGGGACCATTCGTCGCTCGGGAAATGCGCCGGCACCCAATCGATGATCACACCGATCCCATGATGGTGCAGTTGGTCGACGAAATAACAGAAATCCTCCGGGGTTCCGTAACGGCTGGTCGGGGCATAAAAGCCGGTGACCTGATATCCCCATGAGGGATAATAGGCATGTTCGGCCACGGGAAGCAACTCGACATGGGTGAATCCCATCCGTTGCACATACTCGACCAATTGCGCCGCCAGTTCGCGATAATTCAGCGATTCGTGCGAGGATTTCTTGCGCCAACTGCCCAAATGGACCTCATAGATGCTGATCGGGGAATGGAACGGATCAAGGGCGCGTTTCCGCTCTTGCCAGGAGTGGTCGTTCCAGGAATAGGCTTCACTGGACCAAACGATGGCCGCGTTCTTCGGGGGCATCTCAAAGAAAAACCCAAAGGGATCCGTCTTCAGAACCAGATTTCCAAGGCAATCCAAAATTTCAAACTTGTACAAGGCCCCTCGAACCACTCCGGGAATGAAGATCTCCCAAACCCCCGAAGTTCCCACCAGGCGCATCGGATGTCGCCGGCCATCCCATTGATTGAAATCGCCTACCACACTGACTCGTTGGGCGTTGGGAGCCCAGACGGCAAAACTGGCGCCCGCCACTCCATCAATCACGCGGAGTTGAGCCCCGAGTTTTTCGTAGATCCGGCGCTCATCGCCCTGCCCGAGCAGAAAGAGATCCATGTCCCCCAGGGTCGGCAGGAAAGAATAGGGATCCCGGGTGTGCCAGACGGTTCCGGAAGGCTCCGTGACCACCAGGTCATAGGCAAAAACCCGTTTGGCCCGATGCGTCACCCCCTCGAACAAGCCCGCAGGATCAATCTGTTTCAGGACGAATACCGGCTGCTGTTTCTCAAGAACAGGCCGCACCTCCACTTTGGCGGCGCCTGGCAGGAATGCACGCACCACCACCCCGGAACGGTCCCCCAAGGGATGCATCCCCAGCAAATCATGCGGAGTCCGATGTCGCAAACTGACCAAACGATCACGCTCTTCCCGGGTTAGTATCATACTAAAGGGAGATTAAACTGGATAAACTCAATCCGGTCAACGCCGCTCGCGCCGGGGGAGAACCCTTCCTGATCAGGCACCCAGGGCCTTGTGGCGGGCTATCCCGGCATTTTCTCCTATGGATTTTGTTTACCGGAACTGGTTCAGGGAGTATTCTAGGTTCGCGTGCCTGAGGCAGGACGCGATGGTTGTCGCGAATAAGAATTATGAATAATACGCCGATACCGGCTAGTGAAATTACCGAACTTACGGTGGGATTGAATCGTCTGGCCCGTAATCTTTGGTGGACCTGGAGCCATGAGGCCCAGGAGATCTTCAACGAGCTTTCTCCGCGGGCCTGGCAAAATCTTTATCATAACGCGGTGGCGATTCTGCACGAAGTCTCGGATTACGAACTCCGCAGTCGCCTCCAGGATCGCGAGTTTGCGCGCCGGGTGCGGGAAGTCTTGCAGCATTTTCAGGGCTATCTCCACGAGAAAAACACCTGGGCGCACAAGCACGCGCCCGGGCTGATCACCGAGCCTGTGGCCTATTTTTCAGCGGAGTTTGGCTTTCACGAGTCGCTCCCCATTGCCGCCGGCGGACTGGGTGTTCTAGCGGGGGACCACACCAAATCGGCGAGTGATTTGGGGCTCGGTTTGGTGGGCATCTCCCTGTTTTACCGCGAAGGATACTTTCAGCAGGCCATCAATCCCGAGAACTGGCAGACCGAATACTATTCGCTCCTCGATCCCAAAAACCTCCCTGTGGAACGGGTATTCGACGCTCGGGGTGAACCGATGGTCGGCCAGGTGGAAATCGGCCATGCCCAACTCCACTTTCAGGTGTGGAAAGTCAATGTCGGCCGCTGCACGGTGTTTCTCCTGGACTCGAATCGTCCTGAAAATGAACCGCAGTTCAAGGACTTGACCCTGCGCGTTTATGGAGGCGATTCCACCACACGCATCATGCAGGAGATCCTCCTGGGCATCGGTGGCGTTCGTGTCCTGCGAAGCCTCGGCATCCAGCCTTCGGTATTTCACATGAACGAGGGTCATTCAGCCTTTCTGACCCTGGAGTTGATCCGTGAACAGCTCGGCGCGGGCAAATCTTTTGACGATGCCTTGTCCTGGACGCGGCAGCATTGCCTGTTCACCACCCATACGCCGGTCGAGGCCGGTCACGATCGTTTCGATGAAAACCTCATTGAGTACACGCTGGGGCGTTTCTTGAAACAGATGCGTGTGCCTGCGAACAAGCTGCTGGCCCTGGGCCGTGTTTTCCCAGCCAATACCAAGGAGAGCGAGCCCTTTTGCATGACCGTTCTGGCCCTGAAAACGTCGCGCGCCGCCAATGGTGTCAGCGAGTTGCACGGCCAAGTCAGCCGCCGTATGTGGCAGCCGTTGTTCCCGGATAAGAAAGAAGACGATGTGCCCATCGGGCATATCACCAATGGCATCCATATCCTCGGCTGGATGAAAGGTCCCATGCGCCAGTTCATGAAACGCAAGCTGGGCAGCCAATGGGAAAACCTTGCCCAAACCCAGGAGTGCTGGGAAAAAATGGCCGATCCGGGATTTGTCTCCGATGAGGAACTGTGGGCCTTGCGCTACAACCTGAGGCGCGAGCTGATTGAGTTCGCCCGCCGCAGGCTTCTGATGCAAGGCCGGCGCATGGACCGAAGTGATTTCATCGTTTACGACCGCCTGTTGAATCCCGACACCCTGACCATTGGTTTTGCCCGGCGATTCGCCACCTACAAACGCGCTCCCCTGGTGTTCTCGCGCATGGAAGAAGTCATCCGGATGGCCAAGGATCCTCAGCGTCCCATTCAATTTGTCTTTGCGGGCAAAGCGCACCCCAGAGACGATGAAGGCAAACGGTTCATCCAGTATATTATTCACCTGAGCAAACACTCGGAACTTCAGGGACATCTGGTCTTTCTCGAGAATTACGATGTCCATGTGGCCCGACATATGATCTCGGGCTCGGACATCTGGCTCAACAATCCGAGGCGCCCGCTCGAGGCGTCCGGCACCAGCGGACAAAAAATCGGCATGTACGGCGGGCTCAATCTGAGCATCATGGACGGCTGGTGGCGCGAAGGCTACGACGGCACCAACGGCTTTGCGATCGGCGATGATTCCCATCCCACTTCGGTCGCCGAGCAGGATCGCCGGGATAGTGACAACCTCTACCGCGTGCTCTCCGAGGAAGTTATTCCGTGCTTCTATGAACGGGACGCCACAGGCATTCCGCGTCGTTGGATTGCCATGATGCGTCGCGCCATGGTTACCCTGGTCCCCAAGTACAACACCCATCGAATGGTCCAGGAGTATGCCCAGAATTATTACCTGCGCGGTTAACGTGTCCGGCGGGTGTCCAAACCACCTGATCCCCTGGGCGGGATTTCCACTCATTCGAATGGCACGGGGCGGTTTCAATGAAGGACCGGCGCCTGAACGCCAGGTTGCCTCGGAAGCTTGAGGGTCTTTGCGGTTGCCTATGTCCCCCACTCGTGACATCAGGGCCCAGACCGAGGAAGATCTGCGCGGCTGGTTGAAGTCACATGGAGAACCCGCTTACCGGGCGGAACAGATCCTGCATTGGCTTTATCGGCAAAGAGCCACCCGCTGGTCCGCCATGACCAACCTACCTGGCGGCCTGTTAAAACTTCTGGATCAAGATTTCACCTTTCACCCGTTGAACTTGATCACCCGCCAGGGGGCCCCGGACAAAACGAGCAAGTTTCTCTGGCAACTCCACGACGGATCTCTCATCGAGTCCGTGCTCATCCCCGCGAGCCCCGCGCTTTACGGCGATCCGAGCGACCGGAGCACCCTGTGTGTCTCGACTCAGGTTGGATGCGCCTACGGGTGCCGCTTCTGCGCAAGCGGACTCGAGGGATGGAAACGGAATCTCGATCCGGCGGAAATCGTCGATCAGGTCCTTGGAACGGAACGATGGCTGGCCTCGTTGCCGGCCGCAGCCGAGACGCAACTCAGGATTCATAATCTCGTGATCATGGGCATGGGTGAACCCCTGGCCAATTACGACAACCTCCTTAAGGCCTTGCGGATTCTCAATGCCCCCTGGGGAGTCGGTCTGGGAGCGCGTAAAATTACGATCTCGACCAGTGGATTGGCTCCTCGCATCCGCCAGCTCGCCCGTGAACCCTTCCAGTTTCGTCTGGCCATCTCGTTGCATGGCGTCACAGACGAAATCCGCGGCAAAATCATGCCCGTGAATCGGAAGTATCCACTCCGGGATCTGATTGGCGCATGCGAGGAATACCTGGAGCTCAAGGGACGCATGCTCACGTTCGAGTACATCCTGATCGCCGGCATTAATGACAGCCTCGATCAGGTCAGGCCCTTGGCTCAACTGGCGCGCCGGCTGCACGCCCGCGTCAATCTGATCCCCTACAATCCCGTCGAAGGCCTGACTTGGACCCGCCCTCCGGATGCCGCAATGGATGCCTTTCTCGAAGGCCTCACCAAACAGCGCATCCCAGCCACTCTGAGACGGGAGAAAGGCACCGATATTGATGCGGCCTGCGGACAGCTCCGGCTGCAAACCGAACGCGCCTGGCGCAAACAAATTGAAAATCCGAAGACTGCACCTTAGTCTCATCCCGTGATTGCCTTAATCGACTATGGCGCAGGCAACCTGCGAAGCGTGGAAAAGGCCCTTCGATTCTTGGGCGCACCGGTGCAACTGGTCCGGGAGCCCGACCAGGTCCAGCATGCCCAAGCCATGGTTCTGCCCGGGGTTGGCGCGTTCGACGATTGCCTTCAAACCTTGAACCAACAGGGTCTGCTGCCCGTCATCCGGGACTTTATTCACTCCAAACGCCCGTTCCTCGGAATCTGCGTGGGATACCAGGCCCTGTTCGAACGGAGTGAGGAGTTCGCAAGCCAGGCATCCGGTCTGGGTCTCTTCGCCGGCCGCGTGGTAAAATTTCCCCCGCAGCCGGGACTCAAGATCCCCCAAATCGGTTGGAACCAGGTTCGATATGCCCGCAAGGATTGCCCCCTGTTCGAGAACATTCCGGACAACAGCTTCTTCTACTTCGTCCACAGTTTCTTTCCCCAACCGCAAGACCCCAGCCTCATCGCCGGCTACACATCCCATGGCGTCGATTATGCCTCGGTGATCTGGCGCGACGCGGTCTTCGCCACTCAGTTTCATCCGGAAAAAAGCCAAAAAGTCGGACTCCAGTTGTTGCGTAATTTTCTCCAGTTCGCCCGAATCAAAACCGACAGGTAATCTCCCTGGCCCGTTCATGCGTTGACATTGGGGGGGTATGCCTTATCCTGAACACTGTTTTGGTGGAGGATGCTTCCGTAAGCCGCATCCAGGCAGGATAAGACATGACAAAGAAACTGAAAACCACTGACTAGGGAAAAGGCAAAACGATGGCAAAAGCAGCGTCTATCAAGAAAAAGGTCACGTTTTCTCTCACAGCCCCCGGCGCGGGAAAAGTGTCTTTGGCCGGTTGCTTCACCGACTGGGACAAATCGCCGCTAATCATGAAGCGGCAAAAGGGCGGCGTGTGGAAGACCACGGTCCCCCTCGCACCCGGCACCTACGAGTATCGCTTTATTGTGGATGGACAATGGCAGGATGATCCTTCCTGCAAGACGCTCCGACCCAACTCTTTAGGCAGCCATAACTGTGTTTGTGAAGTGGGGTAATCACGTCGACTCCCAGCTTCGGATTCTCTGAGAATTCATGTGATCGCGGATGCGCTCTCTGGGCCCAGAGTAAAACGACCGGCCTCATGATACTCGGGTCCCGCTGCGAGCAGCCGGCTCTGCATTAAAATGAAATTCGACGCCATCCAACTGGGCGAATCGTTTTCGCTTAGATTCCCCAGCAATCCATAGAGGTTTTGTTCCAGGCGCGGAACATGTTCTTTGATTCGGGCAATAGTGAGATGAGGATGAAAAGGATTGAGTTCATCTTTCTCGCACCATTGCCGACAAGCGGACGCCACCGAGATCTGCAGATGGTTCAGTTGATCGAGCTCCCCGTTCAGCCCCACCCACAACACCCGGGGAGCTTGCGGTCTGGGAAAGCAACCGACCGCTGATAGACCGAGCGTGAGAGGCTGGGTTTGGGGAGTTACCTTGGCCAGACGGCTCTTGAGCGCATCCAATTGATCGGCCTGGACTTCACCCAGAAAGCATAATGTAAGATGCGCCTGTCTGGGATTTGTCCATCGGATACTGCGCGACGGCAACCGTTGGCGCAAGGTTTCCTGGATCTCTCCGATTTTGCGACAGACAACTTCGGGCAATGGCAATGCGACAAATAAGCGCATAGGCAATCGGCCTCGTATCCACTCCCGGCGCTCAGCCAAAAAACCGCCTCCTTCTGAAGAAACAGATTACGGGGGGGAAAGTTTGGGCCTCGGCCTTCAGTGCTTGGGTCGGAGCAGAATCGCCTTCTTGTTGGTGCCTTCGACTTCGACGCTGTGCGTTTCCACGGTGGGATCCTCTTTCAAGGCATTGTGAACAATGAACCGATCGAACGCATTCATGGGCTCCAACTCGACGATGTCTCCCCACCGGCGAACCTTCTCGGCGGCGGCCCGGGCTTGAGCCAGTATCTCTTCTCTCGCCTGAGATCGGTAGTTGGCCACATCGACCAGCACTTTAGGAGCCTTGGTATCCTGCTGGTAGATCAAACGATTGGTCACATACTGAAGGGCAATAAGGGTTTGCCCCTTTCGGCCAATCAATCGCCCGGGATCATCGGTTCTGACCTCCAACAGGGGGCCTTCTTCCAGCATGTGTTCCTCCACGGTGGATTCGAAGCCAAGGTGGCGCAAAAGGGTTTCGAGGATCGTTTTCGCGTTAGCAGGCATAGCAGGAGGATTGGGATTAGACATGAGATTCAGCGGATTATTTACGTTTCTTGTTTGGCATGAACCCCCGGGGCGCCGGGACCACGGAAGCCGGTGCTCCGGCCGCCTCGGTCACATTCTTCGTCAGCTTCATTTGGGCTATGGATAACAGGTTTTGCACGGTCCAATACAGAGACAGCCCGGCTGAGAAATTGTATAAAAACACGATAAACATCAAGGGCATATATTTCATGATCTTCTGCTGCATCGGATCCATGCCGGGCGAAGGCGGAGTCAGATGCGATTGCCAGAGCATGGTTGCCCCCATCAACAGCGGCAGCGGATTAATCGGAAATTCCAACCCCGGGAGCGTCCAGATGGTGTCCGGCTGTGAAAGATCCCGCGCCCAGAGAAAGCTGGCCCCCCGAAGCTCGATGGCGCTCTGCAACATCTTGTAGAAACCGAAAAAAACGGGAATCTGCAGCACGATCGGAAAACAACCGCTCATGGGACTCACCCGGTGTTCCTTCATGAACTCCATCAGCTTGGCGTTCATCTTCTTGGGATCGTCCTTGTATTTTTCCTGCAAGGCCTTCATCTGGGGCTGAAGAGCGGCCATGCGTTTCATGGATCGGGTACTGGCGTTGGTCAGAGGCCAAAATAAAAGCTTGATAATCACTGTAATCGCAATAATCGACCATCCATAACTCAGGTGCATCGCGTGAAGCCCGTTCATGGACAGCAGCAAAATCTTGGCGAAAAACCCGAAAAAACCCCCAAAATCCATGACCAGATCCAGGTTGTTGCCCATGTCCGCCCCCAATCGGGCGAGGGTGTTGTATTCTCGAGGACCGGCGAAAAAGGTGTAGCTGCGTTCGACCGCCTGGCCGGCCGCAAGTTCCGCCCCAGGGTAAATCAGGGCCGTCTGGTACCCGAACGGTTTGGCGACGAGTTTGGAGTCCAGCTTCAACTCTTCGGCCTCAGGAGCAGGCAGGTCAACCTGCCGGGCGACAACCCGGGGCGCCCCCTGGCCGGGAACGGCGGCTACGGTAAAAAACTGATTGTGGACGGCCGTCCACATGACGTTACTGTTGCCATCGCCCGCGAGGAACTCCGTCCTGGGCACGCCAGGAAAACAACCCAGCGTCCGGTTGGCGAACCAGGATTGGTCGATGTGAGTCGATCGGCGTCCGTCATACCAGTAAAGCCCCATCATCATCGCGTTGTCATATGGATTGACAGGAGTGGCGGTTCCCACCACATGCTCCTGCGGGCCGATCACCAGGGCGTTGGAGGACTGGTTTTCCAGGCGAACAACTGCCTGGAACAGATAATTGCTGCTTAAGACAAAATCCTTGATAATTCGAAGCCCGTTCGGCATCCGTTTTTCAGCTCGAATGCCATTGGCGGTCTGGCTCAACCGGTAAAGGTGATCCCCCTGAAGCGCCTCCTCACCCAACAGAGTCATCACAGGCACTGGCGCCTTCGTGTTCAAGGTGGCGACGTGCTGGTTGTTTGAAACGCCTTTTTTCTTGCGTCCCACAGTCTCGGGATATTTCTTCAACTCGATCAGCTTGAGCCCGCCCCCATGCGAGCTGAAGGCATACCGAACCCAGTCATTCTCCAAATGCACGATTTCCTCGGGCGTGGACGGAACAGTCCAGGCAGCGTTGGAGGCGCTGAGGCGAGGGGGGACGACGGGAGGAAGATTGCTGGTCGGGGTGGTTGGCGAACCGGGTTCCAGGGAAGTATTGGTTATCTGGACAACCTGATTGGTGCGAGGAGGGACCGGCTTGGGTGGATACAGCCGGTTCATCAACGGATACCAAGCCATCAACAACAGGAAGGTGACAATTAGAACTAGAATTGATTTGCGGTCCATGACTTGGAAATCATCGGCATTGGCCTGAGGTGGGCGGACAACCGACCGTCGACGGCTTGAAGCTTGAGCAGGATGTCTTGGCACAGTTTAAATTGGAAGGCACCGGATCCCATCCCGCCCCTCCCCAGGGATGGCAGCGACAGATGCGTTTTGCCAACAGCCAACCGCCTCGAAAAACACCGTGAATGCGGATCGCCTCCTGTCCATAAGCCGAGCAGGACGGGCTATACCGACATCCAGCCATCGGCCCCAATAACAGGGACTTGAGGGGAGAAATGCCCCACCGGTAGAGCTGGATAATCATGAGCGCCAGAGCTTTCATTCCGTCAGGACTTTACGGCAGTGATCAGGCGGGCCTTACGCATGACATGGAGAAAATCCGCCTCCACATTGACAAAGGTTTGGTTCGCAATAGATGGCCGAGCCACGAGGACCAGATCCGTGGCAGCGCAAAGCTCCCCTTGATGACGGCGGTATGCCTCACGCAAGAGCCGACGGGCGCGGTTTCTGATCACCGCGTTTCCCACTTTCCGCCCTGTGATCACCCCCAATCGCGATCCCCTTCCTGGCATCGACGCCGCCCAGTTCGCAATCAGGCAACCCAAGGCAATCCTTTGGCCGCTGGCTCGTATGCGCGCAAAGTCACCGCTTTGCCGCAGGCGTTGGCCCCGTGTCAAACACTGTCGGCCGGACGGGCCGTCCTTCATAAATCCTAAACTGGCGTCAAACGCTTGCGCCCCACACGCCGTCGATTGGCCAAAACACCGCGACCACTCTTGGTCCGGTTTCGGGATAGAAACCCGTGCTGCCGTTTGCGCCGTATTTTTGATGGTTGATATGTACGTTTCATTTTTGTGCACGATCCATGCAGTTATTTTCGCCGGTATGCCCCCCGGCCTCTAACCCGCTGCACGCGGAAGGTTAGAAGGTAGCAATGAGCACGGGGGTGTCAAGCTTGTCAGCCATCCCGCCTTGCTTTTCTTAACGGCTAAATTCGGCTGGTTGTTGGCGATATTTAACATAAAATGCCGGGGAAAACGGATCAAAAATTCTCATGAAACCCTTAAAGCTGATCATCAGTTTCATATTGGGAATCAATGGATTACCCTTGGCATCCGATGCGGATGATCTGCCACCTTCGAATCCCCCCTCCCCGGTTCATTACGGGATTGTAGTCACCGGAAGCGAACTGCTCGAGGGAGAATATGCAGATGCGCATATTGCCTTTATCACTAAAACGCTGCATCCGCTTGGATACCATTGCATTCGGGCCTGCATAGCGGGAGATGAGGCGGGTGAGCTTGTCTCGGCGTTGAAATTCGCCGCCCAAGAGACCCAATTGGTCATGATCACAGGGGGCCTAGGCCCGACGCCGAACGACATCACACGCGAAACCTTGTCTGATTTCACCGGGATTCCACTGCAGGAACAGCCCCAGGTCATGGCGGAAATGGAATCGCGTTTTCACACTGCCCGGCCCGATCTCCGGGAGAATTTGCGTCGGCAAACGCGGGTTCCTGTTTCTGGTGATTTCCTGCGCAACCCCCACGGCACCGCGGTGGGCCTGGTCTATTTTTGGGGCAAACGCCTGCTGGTCGCCTTGCCTGGGCCCCCAAAGGAGCTCCGCCCAATGGTGCAAAACGAGCTGGTGCCTTTCTTGACCCGTCGATTTGGGACAACGCCTCCGGGCGCCACCTTGACTCTGCGATTCGCAGGCCTGGGCCAGTCGGCAATCGCCGAAGCCATTCAACGCAATGTCCATTTGCCTCCAGGAGTGTTCATATCTTCTCAGTTTGAGGGGGGGCGTGTCGACTTTACCTTTACTTGTCCCGGCAAGGCCTCGGTCGAGGCGGCCGGCCTCAAGCGCGTGGAGACAGAGGTCATGAAGGTCTTGGGTGATTTCATTTATGCCAACGATCCTTCATCGCTTGAAGACCAGATCATTCGCAAGCTCCGCGAGAGGAACGGCCGGCTCAGTGTGATCGAGATCGGCACGGGAGGTCGCGTTGCGGCAAGCCTGAGCCGGGCTCGCAACACGGTCCCCGTCATGGCAGGCTCCTGGACGGCTCCCTCATTTCGCGAGATGATGGACCTCCTGGGCATTGCCACTCCTGCGGAAATAACGGCCACGAATCTCCAGCCAACTCTGGCGGCTTTGTCGCAAACAGCAGCACAAAGGTCCAAGGCCAACTACATGGTCTTATCCGTCGCGGATCCGGATCCAAGGCCGGACGCGGGCCAGTTTTGGATCGCCACGGGATACACGAACGCGTTGACGTTCCAATCGTTGCGCGTTTCACAGTCGTCCGAAATCCTTTCGGACCAGTTTTCAACACAGGTGATGACGTTGGTTTACCGTCAATTACGTTCAATCCCCACCCCGGGGAAAGACGAGTGACCGTGTTCCCGACGGCCTTCAGCCGCCCGGGAAGGAAGTCAATTTCAGTCAAGATCCTCCGCGGACAGGATTTTCCATTCGTGCGCGCCGGCCGCCCACTTGGGTTGGAGTTGAACCTTCATTTTCAGGCTGGTTGTGGTGACGGGAGTGAACTCGATTTGATTCCATTGGTCTTGACAAATGGGCGGATAGGCTGGGACCGAGACAGGTTTCCAGGTTTGGCCTTCCAGGTATTCCAGTCGCCACGAGGCCGGAAGCCGGCAAGCGCCCCGGCCGGTGTCATCAAACCAATAAACCTTGACACCGCCAACAGTGATGGCTTTGTCCCACGCATACTGAACCCATTCCTCCGTTCCCTGACGAGGCCACCAGTGACACAGGGCTTCAGGTTGTTCTCCGGAATTCTTGGGTTCAATCCCATCATGGATGCCTTCGGGCTGGGAGTTGTCGTTGCGGAAAGAAACGGTGACCTTGGCCTGGCGCTCCAAACCCTGGACGGGGGCATGGGCCGGAGCGAGGGGCATCCAGACCTGCATGGCGCCCGGCTGACGGTTGTCCCACAAATAATACGGCACGGCCTGAATACGGACTTTTCCGGGGACCGATGAATTCTGGTAGAGCTTGCCACTCCAATCCAGGTCACCCGCCATTTCGGCGCTGCCCGTGAGAATCATAACGGAGCCGCCCAACCGCGTTTGCTTGACGGCTTCCATCGGCGCGCTTGCGGGCAGATACAGCGATTCCAGAGGCTCGGAGTGATCGCAGGCCTCCAGACAATAGACCAAAGGCCCCCGCTGGAGCGCTTGATACCCGACGTTGGCTTTGACCGCAGGATGCGCCGCCACGCGTTGAATCGGCATCGGCAAGTTCAGTTCCACGGTATCCCCCGTCCGCCAGCGCCGTGACAGAACAACATAGCCGCGATCGATCACGGGCTCGGCGATCCGCTGGCGGTTGACCTTGACCGCCGGGGCGGAACACCACCCTGGCAGTCGCAAACGCAAATTCCACTCCGCAGGGGATTCCATCCGGGGTTTCAGAACGACTTTGCCGTCCCAGGGATACGCCGTGCGCACGTCCAACACGACCTTTCGCCCCCCCAAAGTCGCCTCGGCGGAACCTTGGATGTAAAGGTTGACATAGATTGAATTCTCAGAATGCGCATAAGCGTAACCCCCCAGGGAGGCCAGGGTGCGGGCCACGTTGGGGGGACAGCAGGCGCACCCAAACCAAGGCGATCGATGGTGGCGCCCCCGGCTGGCCAGCGGATTGACATAGAAAAATTTTGTTCCATCCTGGGAGACACCCGACAAAACCCCGTTGTAAAGGGCGCGTTCAACCACATCCGCGTATTTGGCGTCGCCGTAAAACAGGGCCAACCGGTGGTTCCATTGCGCCAGGGCGATGGTCGCACAGGTTTCCTGATAGGCAGTCAGATTGGGCAGATCGTAGTCCTCGGTGAATCCCTCGTTGTGTGCGGACGGTCCGATCCCGCCCGTGAGATAGGTGTTCCGCATGGCCGTATTTTTCCACACCCGGTTGATCATGCGCAAAAGCCCCGCATCACCGGTCTGCGCCGCCACATCAGTAGCGCCGGATAAGAGGTAGCAGGCACGGACAGCGTGGCCTTTGATGTTGCGGTGGTCGCGAATGGGAATGTCATCCTGCCAATAGGCGCCGTCGTACTGATCGATCGGCGTTTGATGTTCATCGGCGAAGAAACGCCTTCCACGGTTTTCGACGAAGAATCTGGCCAGGTCAAAGAACCGTTGTTCACCGGTGATCTTCCAGAGCTTGACCAGCGCCAGTTCAATTTCGGGATGCCCGGGATAACCCATGCGTTTACCCGGGCCGCCGCCAAAGACGGAGCCGATGTTATCGGCCAGGCGGATCGCCACATCCAGCAACGTGCGTTTGCCGGTGGCCTGGGAGTGGGCAACCGCCGCTTCAAAGAGATGCCCTGCACAATACAGCTCATGCCAGTCGCGGAGATTTGTCCATTTTTTGTCCGGGGCATTCACCTGGAAATGAGTGTTCAAGTAGCCGTCCGGCTGTTGAGCCGCCGCGATCTTGGAGATGATTTCGTCCACCTGCCTGGCCAGGACAGGATCCGAATCGGTCGCCAGAGAATAGGAAGCGGCTTCCAGGGCTTTATACAGATCGGAATCCATGAAGACCGGCCCGCTATACCCGGACCGGGCGCCGGCGGCCGCCAATTCGAGATTGCGGATGTTGCCCGATTTCTCGAGCATTCTGAAATTGGTCGGAATGCTGGCCACGCGATTGGTCTCCCGGCGGGGCGCCCAGAAATCATCCTGGATGGTCACCCGGGTGAAGGGGACGGCCTGAAGCCGAACCGGCAAGGTCTCGGCGAAATTCCCAGACGCACACAACGCCCCCGCGCTATAAATCAGGCCGCAGCAGGCTAGTCCAAATCGCCCTGTCAATTTCATAGGCATCAATAGTGGTTCCGGATGTTGTGAATTCGATCATCTCTCAGAAAGACTCATGCGGTCAATAGGAAGGTCCGGCGAATTCGCATCGAACCTTGGAGAAAACGGGTCGCGGGATCCCTGTTGCCGAAAGACCGGCTGTCGGATTATGATGGACCCGTTCGATTCTCTTTTGTTCATGAACACAGGTCAGATCCAATTGAAGGAAGTGGCGCGGGAAATCCTGGATCGCGCCGATCGTTCCTTGGTCTCGACCGAGCATCTGCCTCAGGTCGTAGACGATTTTTTTGTGGAGCGTCTCAAGCAGGACGAAATGAAGTATGCGCTGATTGACGCCAAGCCCTATGACCAGTTGCGCACGCTCGTCAAAGACCGGGTGCTGCCGCTCTACCAGGAATACCGCTCCCTGGTCGATCGGATGCGCCAGCGCCAGGAGGGTCGCAAGCCCGGTTATTACGTTCTGGGCACCATCGCGTTGCTTCAGGTCCTCGAGGCTCTCCTGACCAAAGGCAGATCCTTCGCTCCGCAGGTCCTCATTCCCACCGCCATTGTCCAGGGTTTCATCGGTTTCTTCCTCTACGCGGCCACTCAATACCTCGAGGAACGAAAAATCACCCGAGCCCGAAAACAGCTCGAAAAATCAATCGAAGGCCTGGATCACAGCCTGCTCACGGATATCGAATACGACAACCGCCGGGCGTTGTTGGAGACAGAAGTCCTGCGAGCCGAGGCGGCCGAAATCCTGATCTCCTATCCGGAGGCGGACTCGTTCTGGCGGGATTACCTCAAGGTCCGAGAGACGGATCCGGTCAGCCCCGCAGACCTGACACGCCTGAACCTCCCCGCTTTTGACAAATTCCTGAGCGGCCACGCGCAAAACCGCTACCCCCCCGCCGCCCGCCAACACCGTTTCAACCGCCTCTTTCTGGAGGCCCATGACATCTTCATCAGCCGCGACCGCGAACGTTACGTAACGAACCATCTCAAGAAAAGCAAATGACCCTGTTATGAATGCCTTTTCATCCCGCCGAAGCCGCCCCGACTGGCGTGGGCTGACTGAAAACCTTGGGGAGAACCTGCGATCCTGGCTTCCCACGGGTTTTTCGTTTCTCATCCTGTTGGGCATTGTGGTGGCAGCCATCCTCTATCGCGCCTGCACTCAGTATATTCAACCTGACGAGTTCGCCGTCAAACAGGTGGATGTTCCCTTGCCCCTCCTGACCGGAGCCAAAGGGATTCACACCAACATTTATCAAACCGGTGTTCATTGGCTGACGCCCGGCTGCGAAAAATTTATCGTTTTTCCCAAGAGCCTGCGAGTCATTACCCTTCATAGCCAGGATAAGAATGAGACGGCCCGGGAAAAATTTGTCCGATTTGAGGAAGCGGCTCACATCCAAACCTCGGATGGCTTCTTCATCAATCTGGATATCTCGGTTCTTTACCGGGTGGTCAATCCCTATCAAGTAGTGGTTGAGTTCGGCGCGGGATCCCTCTACGAGCAAAACGGCATCATTCTTCAGGCCGAGCCCACCCTCAAAGCCACCCTAGGCACGCTGCATCCCGAGGATTTTTTCAATGCTGTAAGACGCGTGGCCAAGCAAAATGAATGTCGGGATCGCTTCAATGATTTTCTCCTTTCGCGCGGTCTTCGGGTTGAACATGTCTTAATCCGGTATCCGAAATACCACGAGGCGGTCCAGGCCCGGATTGAAGCCCGCAACATCCAGGAACAGACCAAACAAAAAAATGTCGAGGAATCCAAACTGGCCCAGTCGATGGCCAGCCTCAAGGAGGTCGAAATGCAGGGGCAGGCCGCGCTGGCCATCAAACTCATGGAAGGCTCGAATTTTGTGACCCGGTACACGGCGCAGATGGAGGCCTATCAGCGCAAACGCAAGTCCGAGGGCGACCGTGTGATCGCCCTCGCGGAGGCCGAGAAACAACGCATGATTAACATGGGCTACGAGGGATCGGGATCGGAACGCCTGATTGGCCTGCAATGGGCTCGTGTGCTTTCGGGACTCGATACGATCATCCTCCCGTCCGGAGGGGAACAGGGATTCAACCCATTGGACCTCGACAAGCTCATGCAGCAGTTAAAACTCAAATCCGCGGAGGGCAAATAACATGAAAACGGCCGGCTTAATCTTTTGGATTTGCCTCCTGGGGCTCGTTGTCATCATCCTGAGCTTCACCTCTTACCATGCGACCGATTCCACCGAGGTGGGAGTCCGCACCATCAAATGGCTCGGAAAACGAGGCGTGGAAAACCAGGTCTATCAGCCGGGAGCCGCGTATTTCTTTCTGCCGGTTATCAACGACTGGAGCACGTTTGACACCAAACTCCAGGTCCTCGAAATGCATGGCCCCCAGCAGATGACGATCAAAACGCGGGATGGCAACGACCTGTATGTCGATGTGACTTTCTCGTTCCGGATTGATCCGAAAATGGCCCCTTATGTCCGCCAGTTCGTGGCCCGCAACGATGAGGAACTGCGGGAGAAGGTTTTCCTGTCGGTGGCCCGCAGCCGCACGCGGGATTTCCTGGGCGCCCTGTCCACCGATGAGTTCACCCATACGGAGCAGCGCAATCAGGCCGTCGAAAAGGCCCGGGAAGGGCTCCAAGAAATCCTCAAGGATTACGGCCTCATTGTCGAACGAGTCGCCGTCATGGACTACCGGTTCGATCCCGATTATCTCAAGGTCATCACGGATAAGAAGATTGCCGAAGCCAAAAGCCTCGAGGTTCGCGCGCAAATCGAAGCGCAACGCGAGGCCAACACCCGGATGCTGAACGAGGCTGAAGGCCAGGTCAAAGCCTTGATGGCCACCACTCTGGGGCGTTATTCGAACGCGGTGTCTTCGGCCGACACCGAGTTCGAGCAAAAGCGCATCCTGGCCGATGCCATTCTCACAGAAGGCACCAATACCTCCCTGGCTATTATCAAACAACGGGAGGCCATGGCCAGCGCCGGCGGCGAAACCCAGATTCAAATGGCCTTCGCCACCAATCTGGTGGGCAAACGCATCCTCATGATCCCTTCCGGCAACGCGGTGAACCTGCAAACCCTCGACCTCAACAAGGCCCTGGAATCCCTGCTGAAAAAATAGACCGCAGAACGTTACTGGCGTTTTCCTGCGGGTCGGTGAAGCGACCATCCGGAACGTATCAACAACTGAAGCAAGGCAGGCAAAAGGGTCACTGCCACGATCATGCAGGTGGTTGTCCCCACGCCCATCACCCAGCCGAGACTGGCTATGCCCTGATGCTTCGCGAGCACAAGACTCCCAAAACCCGCCACCGTGGTCAGGGCGGATACAAGCACCGCTTTGCCTGTGCTCTTGCTGAAGATGCCGGGGGACTGTTCCTCGACAAAACGGTTCAGAATGTGAATGCCATTCGTGACTCCAATGCCAATCACCAAGGGCAGCGTCATGATGTTGGCCGGATTAAACGGGATTCCCCACCATCCCATGAATCCCACCATCCATAAGGTCCCCACTCCAACAGGGACCAAAGCCAAAATCACGGAGGAAATTCGCCGGAAATGAATGAAAATCATCACCGCAATCGCCGCCAACGCGTACATCGCCGCCTCCTCGTAACTTTGCTTGAGCAAGTTGGTATATTCATACAACTGCACGGGCGTGCCCGTCACATCCGGATCAATCTCACGCAATTCGGAAATGAAGGTCTCCTGGTGTTTGCGCTGCCAGACATCGTCCCGGGGATAGACTTGGACAAGCAGCTTTCCCGTCCGGCCAACGAATCGGCTGTGCAAGGCAGGGGGAAGATCCTCCGGCCGTAATGGCCCGCTGTTATCCTGATAACGCAAGGTCTCAAAAGTCTCGTGAACATCCCGAAACAAGGCCTGCTGGTAAGCCGCCAGACGGCGGCGAATCACATCAGAATCACCGGCGCCCATTGTGTAGCGGAGGCGTTGAACGGACTCGCGCAACGCTTTAAGATCCTGGCCGATGGCATCCCGCGATTCGACGGGCTCCTTTTCCACCTCCTCGACCGCCAGCCCCAGGTAACCCCGCAAGGCCCAAAGAGTCTGATCCAGGGCCCGGATATCCACAGGTTCGGTGTCCATCGGCGCGAAACGCAGATCGCTCAGCAGGCGCTTGATCTCACCAATCTGTTCCAACTGCCGGGTCTGATCGCCTCCCACCATGCTGCTGACCGACCGAACAGAAGCCACGGTCGATAGTTGCTTCAACCGTGCTTCCAACTGCCGCGCCTCAGACAGGGAATCCGCCATCATCACCCCAAAAAGCACGGAGTTGGACGCGGAATGAATGAGTTTTTTCTCGGTAACAACCGCCGGCAATCCGGCGCTTTGCATATTGAGAAGATTATAGTCAAACCGAACCTTGGCAGCCTGGCTCACCGCCATCAGCGAAAGAACCACCGTCACCCCGAGAACCCAAAAGGGATGGCTTAACCATAGCCGTTCCCATCGCGCACGACGGTCAGGAGACGACCTCGATCCTTTCACGGCTCGCGAATACCGCCGGCGCAACAATAAGAGCGGGAGCAGTGTGATCATGGGCAAAAGACAAATTAGCAAGCCCCCCCCGCTGATCACGCCCATTTCCTGGATGCCTTTAAAATTGGTGATGCTCATTGCCAGAAAGGCCCCGGCCGTCGTAAGGCATCCGGTAAACACCCCAAGCCCGGTAAAGACCATGGCTTTTTCCATTGCCTTGCGCTGGGTTCGACCCAGCCGCATTTCCTCCTCGTAACGGCTGATCAGGTGCACCCCAAAATCAATGGCCAGACCGATTAACATCGGCAGAAAGGTGATCGTCAGGATGTTCAAATGGCCAATCACCAACGTGGTAAATCCAAAGGTGTAAATCAATCCCACCATCAGGCAGGCAGTCGCCTTGAGCGGCGATGCCGTCTCCTGGTATCCGTAGATGAAAATCAAGGCCACCAGCACCAAGGAAACTACCGTTGCCATCGTGGTGTCCTTCTGGGATTGAGCCATCTCATCAATTTCCAGAACCGATTCGCCCGTGATCCCCACGTTCACCCCGGGAACCTCGGCCTGAGTCTGGCGCACCAGACGTCTCAGCTCCGCCACAGCGACTTCATTCAAATCCTCCGATCGAGCCTGCGCTGTCACCAGGTAAAGCTGGCCGTCTCCATACGTGATATACATTTCCCGCTCGGCCTTCGGCCCCGCTCCAAAAAGCGCCGTCAATCCCGGCGAGGGGGGATCGCCCCTGCGATTCAGGTTCTGCTCGGCCTCATCGAGGATTCTCTTCAGCGCCGGCAGGGCTTTGGCCAACGATTCAGTCTCGGCATTTTGTTCAGGCTGAGCGGTCCGAAAGGATCGATTGACCTGTTGAAACAAGGAATTCAAGTTAGTGGCAGAAGTGAACTGCCGAATGAAAGGTCGAAAATCGGACAAGGTGCGATGCAGCTCCCGCAACGACTCCGCATCGAGAAACAAAAGGGCCTTGGACCCCATTAGCTTGAGATCGCCCTTGTAAAATATCCCGGTAAAAATGTTGGTCCGCGACTCCAGTCGAGCTCCTAGCCGCTCCACGAACTGCCGGTTCTTGGCAATGTCCTCGCTTTCCACCACCACCACCAGATCGTCCTCGTTCGGAAACTCCTGGCGATATTGAAGAAAATTATGGTGGTAACGCTTGTCCTTGCCAACCAGATCATTTCGGCTCGTGTTAAACTGGAGGTTCTCCCAGGTGTAGAAAAGGCTAACGGCAAGGAGAATGGCCTGCGGATAAAAAAACAACCGGGGATACTGAAAAACAGCGCGAGCCAGGAATGTCAGGCCCTTCATGGCCCATGATGATGCGGGCATGCTCATAGACCGGCCATTCTCCCGCAGACCGGCAACACGAAACCAAGCTCAAGTCGCATCCGGAAACTCGGCATTCGTGTAGACTTCCTTCACATCATCGTGCTCCTCCAAGGCTTCAACCAACCGATTCACCGCGGCAACGGCGGACGAATTCTCCAAAAGGACCGGTTGGAGTGGCAGGAAGGTCACCTCAGCGGCATCGCACTTGATCCCCTTGGCTTCCACACGCTTGTGAACCGCCTCGAAACTCGACGCATCCGTCAGTATCTCATACCCATTCTCATCAGCCCTAAAATCTTCCGCCCCCGCCTCCAAAGCCAGCTCCATGAGCTCATCCTCGTTCGCCTTTTCCCGGGATATGATCATTTGGCCTTTGCGATGCAGCAATCGACTCACCGCGCCAGTGGTGGCCATGGTGCCCCCGTTCTTGGTCAGGAGACTGCGTATTTCCGAGGCCGTGCGATTACGATTATCCGTGCTGAGCTCAACCAACATCGCCACACCGTGCGGCCCGAAAACTTCGTAAGTAAGATCCTCAAAATTGCCCCCGGCCTCGCCACCCAGACCTTTCTTGATGGCTCGCTCGATATTATCCGATGGCATATTGGCCGCCCGACACTTGAGAAGCACCATCCGCAACCGTGGGTTCATGTCGGCGTCTCCCCCGCCCAGCTTCGCGGCAATGGTAATTTCTCGCGCCAACTTCGAGAAGATCCGCCCCCGCTTGGCATCCACTGCCCCCTTGAAATGTTTGACCTTGGCCCATTTGCTATGACCTGCCATATGTAGACTCCTGAAATTGAATATCGATCCAGTTTATGCCGCACTCACAAAAACCGCTGTCCCATAACAGAGCACCTCGGTAATCCCGTTGCCAATCTCCGTCGCATCGTAACGAACCCCAATCACGGCATTGGCCCCAAGTTCGGCCGCATGCGTCAGCATCTGCTCGAAAGCTTCCCGACGCGCCCTCTCGCACAAACTCGTATACAGGGAGATATTGCCACCAAACAAGGTTTGAATGCCAGCTCCGATGTTCCCGAGCAACGACCGCGATCGCACCACAATCCCTCGCACCACACCATAGGATTTCACAATCCGATAGCCCGGCAATTCAAACGCGGTGGTGGTCAATGGATGTGTATGCTCGCTCATAATACCTTAGCCCATCACCCGCTCTTTACCCGCCGCCCTCTCACCCACCTGTTCATAGCTCAGAATGCAACGGTTTGCGTCCCAGCGCAAGCCGCGATTGGTTTAGCCCTCGCCGTCAATGAAACACAAGGCGGATTTGGACAGTTTCGTGTTGCAGGTGCAACATAAATCTGTCCATGTGCCGTGATGCAGTCAACCGAATCTCGGAGTGAGGGCGGCCTTTGGAGATCATGATCGGGATCGTCGGTGTCGCGAGGCGAGTAGACCGATTGCCACAATAAACTTCCAGAATGGCAACCGGTCTAAAGGCTGCCACCGTCCCGAACACTGGCGTGTGAGCATCAAGGCACGGGAAATTCTTGGACGGTGGGCAGAGCCAAGAGATCCAGGGAATTCATAAAAAGCAGACCGGGCTTTGGACCCGGTCTGCTCGTGAAGTGCTTTTATGCCAGGAATCAGCTACCTGGCGATGCGTCCAAACAACAGCGCGTCAGTCGGCGTGAAGGTGTAAGGTGAAGTGGCCCCCGGAACATCCTGCCAAGGACCGAGCACGGTGGGTGCCGCCTGCAATGTGCCGCCCCCTGTCCACTCCACGGTGATCTTGCCGCCTGACAAGGTAATGCCAGTGATTACAGGCGGTTCTTCCTCGGGCGCTTCCCCGCCTTCTTTGCCTGCCTTGTAGTGGGCAACGATGCGATCGGCCGGGATAGCCTTGTCAAAAATGGCGACTTCATCGAACTGGCCGCTGAAGAAGTTGCCTGTGGCGTCATACACGCCGCCACCGCCAATGTGCACATTGTAGGTTGAGGAACCGTAGTTCGCCGTCACGGATCCACCCGTGCCCACGAGCACGCCATCGAAGTAGTTCTTGATGCTCTTTCCGTCGGCAATCGTGGCAATATGATGCCACTCGTTATCAGGATAGTTGTAGTCTGTATCGAGGCTGCCCCCGCCGGCGGACCAGATCTGGATGGTGTTATTGTCGATGAAACCGTATTCGACAGCGTCGTTCTGACCGACCAGGCCGATTCGGGTGCCAAAGGAGCCCGGATCCGAGATTCGGTTGGACGGTTTAACCCAGTATTCCAAACTGAATGCCTTCAGGTTATTGAGGAACTGCTTTTGGGTATCAATCCACAACATGGTGTTCAAGCCGTCCATGGTGACCGCCATGTTGCCGGGATCAAAGCCCAGGAAGTCACCCGGCCGGGGACCGGCGTCAACCGCCACGTCAACCGGAACCGAATCATCGGGTCCATTTCCCATCATGTACAGGCCATCGGCAGATGAACCCGCTGTGCCGTAATTTTTGGTAATCTGGCCGGTGGTTTCCTCGAACCGATAGAAACCAATCGGGCCGTCGGCAAGGATCACATCCGAATAGGTGATGACGTTGGCCTTAAACGAGAAGGTCGTCCCGGCAGGCACGGCGTTGCCAAACAGGTCTTTTACGCCAGCCACCGTGAGGACGTAGGACTTTTGGACGGTCAAACCGCTGGTCACGAGCAGGACGGCATTGCCGCTGAGCGTGGCTTTGGTTACGGTCACGCCATCGGAAATGGCATAGTTTGAAGCTGTCTCCGCAGAGGTTTTGTCCAAAGGTTCATCGAAAGTGACAATCATATTCTGAACCGAACTGGCCTTCACTTTCGTGATCTTCGGAGCCACGGTGTCCTTGTTTACGGTCACTGTCGCGACTGAACTGATGACTTCCAGTGTCGGAACACCCACTTTCACGCGGTACTTCGAACCACTGTCGGCGATCTGGAGCACGGGCGTGGTATAAGAATCCGCCGTGGCTCCCGTGATATCGGTGAAGTCACTGCTGCCTGGATTGGCTTTCTGCCACTGGTAGTTCAATTGAGGTCCGTAAGCGGAGCTGCCGGTTGCGGTCACTGTGAGTGTGGCGGTTCGGCTTTCGAGGATCGTTGTATCCTTGGGTTGGCTGGTGATATTCACATTAGCCCCATTGGGATTCAAGTAAACGCCAATAACGTTGCCCGTAAGTTTAGAGACATCTCCATCCACCGGATCCGGATCAGTATCTCGCTTGAACGTGACGCCCACGTTGTCGCCGCCCCCCCCTTCACTCTGAATGGATTCCAGGTAGTATTTCTGACCCGCTTGCAGTGTAATCGTGCCCCCAGACGGCCATTGAGTATCAAGATAAACATCCGAACGCTTGGCCTCCAGGTCACTGCCACCGGGCGCGGACACCCAGTTACGCGGATTGGACCAGGCGGTCTCAGTGGCAATGCACTTTTTGTTGACCGGATCATCGTCCGTGCTC
The DNA here is from genome assembly GCA_022709905.1 of Verrucomicrobiota bacterium. Taxonomy (GTDB): domain Bacteria; phylum Verrucomicrobiota; class Verrucomicrobiia; order Limisphaerales; family UBA1319; genus JAKLHY01. The sequence goes on from JAKLHY010000017.1 coordinate 36,786, forward strand.
AGGTAGAGGGAGGAATAATCATCGCTTGTATTGAAGAAGACGTAGTTGCCATTCTGAGATGGAATGAACCAACCCAGCATCTGGTGACCGTAATAGGATCCCCCCTCACTGCCACCGTTGGCTGGGTACTCCCAAATCGTGCCAACAAATGCGGAATCAGGGCGATCCGGGAATACGGCCAGGTTGGTAAAACCGCTCAACGTGCCCGCCGTGTTGTTATTCCAGAACTTGTGAAGCACCATGCCCGGATACCATATGAACGTTTTGAAGGTCACCTGGGTATTGGCAGCGATAGGATTATTGGCGGTGTCTTTCACGCCATTCACTGTGAGGATCAAGGTGTCTCCTTCGGGTTGGCGGCTGGTGGTCAGTTTCACGCCAAACTCGTCAATCCGAGCGACACTCGAGACCGTGACTCCATTGTCGAGAGCGTAATTAGCCTTGTCCAAAGCGGTTGCATCGACGGGTTCGGAATAGACAACCTCGAGGGTGGTGAAGAGCTCGGAGGGTGTGACTTTCGTAATGGTCGGCGGCGTAATGTCGGTTGTCACCGTTAGGGTGGCTTCATCGCTGAACTGGCTGAGGCCGGGCACGTTGACGGCGCACTTGAATTTGGCGCCGTTATCCGCTGCGGTCTTCACGATCGGGATCGTGTATGTGGCGCTGTTGGCTCCAGGAATTAGGACTCCGTTTTTGTACCATTGATAGAAGGGATCGACCGCCAATTCTTCGCCGCTGGGATACTTTTTGTAGCCCGAATCGGTGGCTGCGGCGACGGTAAACGTCACGGAGGCATTTTCAGGAACCGACTGGCTCTGGGGCTGTGTTGTGAATTCAACCTTTGCTCCTGTCGGTTCGGCGGCCGAACTGAGAACCGCTCCGCTAATGGGAGTGAGCGATGCCGCGGCAGTGGGATTGCCTTCTTTGCGCCAGGCCACCTGGACGTAGTCTCCTCCATTTCCTTCTTTCAGCAGGACTTCTACGTAGTACTTTTTGCCGGCAGTCAATGAAATCGGATCGCTGGTTGGGAAGGTAGCTCCGTCATCATTGGCGATGCCGGGTTCCTGGAATACATCGCAACAATCGGTTTCCTCACAAACCTGAACGGCCTTGGCGGCTGTATCATCCGTGCTGACAAACAAACGGGAGGAGTCGTCACTGTAGAGGAAGAACCGGTAGCTGCCGGATTCGGCAGGCGTAATCCAGCCGGAGATCTTGGCTCCGTAACCTTCGTGAGTATCGTCTGGATAAACTGGACGGGTGTTGAATCCAGAGGTGTAGGAGACGACTGTCGGACTCGATGGATAACGGGAATCCTCCAGAAGCGTGGTATCCAAATTGTTCTCCGATGTGGACAAGCCGGTCCAGATCTCCATCTTCAGGAAACCCTGGGTTTCGACAGCAGCCGCATACCCGGACGCGACAGCACATGCCAACGCCCCCAAGACCAGCCATCGCCTGCAGAATCTTGGAGGAGAAACGATATCAAGGATTCTTACTCGATTGGAGTTATTCATTACCATAATCCTTTCCTTCAGGGTTGGTTGTTCGTCTCAGTATTGGACGTCCCGGGATTGAGCCGTCCCAAGATCCAGACCGCATACTGATGCAGCATCCAGGCGTCAGCACCACCCTTCGCCGGACATGAACAATTCCTTCCCTCAGCCATAAACGAAGCTATGGGGTGATCCACACTCGTGGTCTGGGGAATAGTTTATTGGAAATGTCGGTTTCAGCTCGTGGGTCTAATCGTATTACTGCGCCTCATGATAAATTCATCTTAATGCAACGGCCTGAAGAGGGCAAGCCCGAGAAGAATTTTTTAGTCGTATGCCACGGGCGAATACTCTGTTCGATTATCCTTGTCATACTCGGTAAAAAAGGCTAACCGCTTCATCATGAACACGACTTCAGCGTCCTCGGCATCCGATCCCGGCAAGCCATCATCGAACTGCGATCGTCGGAGCTTTCTCCGGCACAGCCTATTAACGGCGGCGGTCGCGCCATGGATCTCTTTGAATTCGCCGGTATCAGGGGGGGAGGCTTTGGCCAATCCTGAAGGGAAGCGATCCTTTTCGGGCCGTAGAATACGGCTGGGAGTCGTGGGATGTGGAGGTCGGGGGGGCTGGATTACCCGCCTCTTTCACCAGCACGGCGGCTACGAAATCCATGCGGTGGCCGATTATCACCAAGCGGTGGCCGACGCTTGCGGTGATGCGGTGGGCGTGGACCAGTCGAGGCGTTATTCCGGGCTTTCTGGTTTTCGCAAAGTCATTGAAAGTGGGGTGGAGGCCATTGCGCTGGAAACACCGCCATTTTTCTTTCCTGAACACGTGCGGGCGGCAGTCGAGGCCGGTCTTCACGTCTATATGGCGAAACCGGTGGCTGTCGATATCCCCGGTTGTGTGCAAGTTGAGGCTTGCGCTCGTAAAGCCACAGCGTCAAAGCGTTGTTTCCTGATCGACTATCAGATCCCCACCGATCCTCATAATCTGAGGGTTGTTGAAATGATTCGCCAGGGCGAGATTGGCGCTTTGGCGGCATTGAACAGCCATTACTTCGCGGGGTCCTTTGCGGACCCGCCCCGGACCGCGAACTGCGAGGATCGTTTGCAGAAGCTGATTTGGGTCAACGATGTGTCCCTTGGCGGGGGGTACCATGTCAATGCCTGCATTCACGCCATCGACGCGGCCCTCTGGGTTGCCGGCCAACGCCCGGTCAGCGCGACAGGTTCTTCCCGCCGAATGCGCTCGGAGCCTCATGGTGACAGCCACGATGTTTTTTCGATTCTTTACGAGTTTCCAAATGGTCTGGCGCTCAACCATCGGGGTAAACATCTGAACAACCAAACCGGATTCAATGTGGTCTGCGAGGCCCAGGGGCAAACCGGTTACGCGCAGATCAATTACGGCGGCAAGGCCTTTTTGAAAGGTCCGGAGAACGCTTATGAAGGCGAGGTCACAAATCCTTATGAAGCCGGGGCGGTTCGGAACATCGCCGCCTTTTACGAAGATGTGACTCGGCAGCATTATGAGAATTCCACCGTCCAGCGATCCATCGATGGGACCCTGGCTACTATCCTCGGTCGAGAAGCGGCCCGGCGACGCGCTCGAACGACCCTGGAAGAACTCCTGCGGGAAAACCGCCGTCTCGAAGTCGATCTATCCGGGCTGAAATCCTGACGCCGCACCCGGTTGATCGGCTGTTTTTGCTTCAGTCAAGTCCATGGGTTCGATAGAAACAAAGCGTATGTCGGCATTAACCAGGGATGAAGTAAGGAAGGCAGTTCAACTGGCCTTGGACGAAGACATCGGTTCGGGGGACGCCACCAGTTTGGCCGTGATCCCGCCCGCTCTCGACTCCCGGGCCAACATGGTTGCGCGCGAACCGATGGTGGTGGCTGGGATAGCCTTGGCGATGGAGTCTTTCCGCGCCCGCTCCAATTCCGTGACCATGCAACAGCGCGTCGAGGATGGTCAGAGCGCGAAGGCGGGACAAAGCCTTCTGTTCATTGAAGGCTCCACTCAGGCCCTGCTGACCGCGGAACGTGTTGCCTTGAATTTTATCCAGCGCCTTTCTGGAGTCGCAACCCTGACCGCCCAATATGTCAGGGCGATCCAAGGCACCAAGGCCAAAATCCTGGATACGCGCAAGACCACGCCCGGCTGGCGGCGCTTGGAGAAGTACGCCGTTTCCTGCGGGGGAGGACACAACCACCGCTTCGGGCTTTACGATATGATCCTGATCAAGGACAACCACTTGGCCGCCCTGCGAGATGCCCGGCCCAATCCTGTCGCCGCGGCTGTCAAATTAGCGCGGGCCAAATATCCGCAATTAAAAGTGGAAGTCGAAGCGGACACGGTCGCCCAGGCCGAACAAGCGGCCGAGGCGGGCGCCGATATTATTCTTCTCGATAACATGGCTTTGGATCAGTTACGCGCGACGGTCCGGCTGATCAACGGACTGGCCAAGACCGAAGCCAGCGGCGGTGTGAACCTCCAGACCGTGCGCGCCATCGCCGAGACGGGAGTCGATTTCATATCGGTGGGCGCCCTGACTCATTCCGCGCGCTCCGTCGACATCGGTTTGGATTTTGTTCCATGACGCCTGACGCCCAGATTCTGCGCGCATTGCGGACAGCCAAGACCGGCGCTGTTTCGGGGACTGATCTCTCTCAGAGATTGGGAATCAGCCGGGCGGCCATCTGGGCGCGAATCGAGGAACTCCGCTCCATTGGGTATGATATCCAGGCTGGGCCGCATCTCGGATATCGACTGATTTCCAGCCCGGACCGGCTGCATGCGGATGATTTGCTTTCCCGGCTAGATCCGCCTCAGATCATCGGCCGGGACATTCGTGTTTTTCAGGAAACTTCCTCGACGAATGACGTGGTGGAGAAGTTTGGCCGGGACGGAGTCAAGGAAGGCGTGGTAGTCTTGGCGGAGTCCCAAACCAAAGGCCGTGGCCGACTTGGGCGCAAGTGGGTTTCGCAAACAGGCAAAGGTCTGTGGTTTTCCGTGCTTTTGAGGCCGGACTTGAGGCCATCGGCCGCCACTCAACTGACTGCGGCTACTGCGGTTGCGTTGACAGAGGCGATCCGCCAAGCAACATCCCTGCAGCCGGACATCAAGTGGCCCAACGACTTGCTCATTGGGGGACGCAAGATCGCCGGCATCCTGACCGAGCTCAGCGCCGAACTGGATCATATCAAGCACCTCATCCTCGGGATTGGTCTGAATGTGAATCAGGACAGCGGCGACTTTCCGCCGGAAATCCGTCGCACAGCCACCTCGTTGCGACTGGCGAGCGGGACGATGTGGGACCGAGCAGACATCGCGGTGGCCATCCTCGTGCAACTGGATCGGATTTACCATCGGATCAAGAAACAACAATTCGGGGCGATCGCCGAAGAGTACGAGCGCCAGTGTCTCACCCTCGGTCACCGGGTCATGATCCAAACCGGCAGCCGCACCATCCAGGGGCGGGCGGAATCCCTGGATGCCGATGGCGCCCTGCTGGTGCGCACACAACATGGCCGTTTGGAACGGATCCTCGGCGGAGATGTGACGCTGGAAAAATCATCTTGAGGCCGGCCGTTTTCCGCGGCGCTCGAGGGAAGTCCGAGCTCCGATCTGGTCAGGACTCGCCCCCCGCGCGACAGAGTGCATGCCCTGGCCGCCAAACTGCCGCTGTAACTCCCGAATCTGATCCCGAATCAGGGCGGCCTTTTCGAATTCGAGTTTTTCGGCGGCTTCCAACATCTCCTCCTCGAGTTCGCGAAGAGTTTCCGTCACGTCGAAATTTCCGCCATGGTCATTGATCACCGCGGCGGTCGTTTGGCTGCCGGCCTTATTGACACTCAAGCTATCCTCCACGGCGCGGCTGACACTGCGGGGCGTGATTCCATGAACCCGGTTGTATTCCAGTTGTCGGTTTCGCCGGTAATCAGAAATCGCCAAGAAACGCTGGATACTCTGAGTTCGGACGTCGGCGTAAAGGATCACCCGGCCTCCAATGTGGCGGGCTGCCCTGCCAGCGGTCTGAATGAGGCTGGTCGTCGATCGGAGGTATCCTTCCTTATCGGCATCCAGAATGACCACCAAGGAAACCTCGGGTAAATCCAGGCCTTCACGCAAGAGGTTGATGCCGACGAGCACGTCGAAATCGCCTTTGCGGAGCGCCCGGAGGATCTCGACGCGTTCCAGAGCGTCAATCTCGCTGTGCAAATACCGCACATGGATACCGATGTCCCGCAAATAGTCGGTCAGTTCCTCCGCCGTGCGCTTGGTGAGGGTGGTGACGAGCACCCTTTCTTTGCGATCGGCCCGTTCACGCGCCTCATGAACCAAGTCATCGATCTGCCCTTGAAGGGGCCTGACGACCACTTCGGGATCAACCAGGCCCGTCGGACGGACAATTTGTTCGACCACGTGCCCCGAGGACCAGCCCAATTCCCGTTCGCTGGGCGTGGCACTCACATAGAGGGTTTGCGGTTGCATCCGCTGGAATTCGTCGAAATAAAGGGGCCGGTTGTCCAGGGCGCTTGGAAGACGAAATCCATGGTCCACTAAAACCGTCTTACGGGAACGGTCGCCGGCCGACATGCCGCCAATCTGGGGGAGCGTGGCATGGGACTCGTCAATCACCAGAAGGAAATCCTCCGGAAAGAAATCGAGGAGGGTGCAGGGGCGGGAACCCGGGGCGCGCCCGCTCAAATGGCGCGAGTAATTCTCAATCCCCGAGCAAAACCCCATTTCCAGCATCATCTCGAGGTCGAATTCGGTTCGCATTTTGATTCGCTGCGCCTCGAGAAGCTTGCCTTGTTTCTCGAACCAGGCAATTCGTTCGCCCAACTCCTCGCGGATCGACATCAGGGCGCGCTTGATCTTGTCCATGGGCGTCACGAACTGTTTGCCAGGATACACGGTAACATTGTTAAGGCATTCCAACGTGCGGCCTGTCAGGGGATCAAAGCGGGTAAGGCGATCGATCTGATCCCCAAAAAACTCAACCCGCAACGCATCCTCGGTGTAAGCCGGGCACAATTCCACCGTATCGCCCCGGACTCGAAACTGGCCGCGAGTGAAATCGAGATCATTTCGCGTGTATTGAAGATCCACCAACCGGGACAGGAACTGATCACGCGACAATTCCAGGCCCGTTTGGATCGGAATCACCATGGCCTCGTAATCGTCTTTGCTGCCAATGCCGTAGATGCAGGAGACGCTCGCGACTACAATCACGTCCCGCCGGGCGAACAGCGAGCTCATCGTAGAGAGGCGAAGTCTCTCGATCTCCTGATTGATGCTGGAGTCCTTTTCGATGAAGGTATCGGTGCGGGGAATGTAGGCTTCGGGCTGGTAGTAGTCGAAATAGCTAATGAAATACTCGACGGCATTATGCGGAAAAAAGCGCTTAAATTCCGCATAAAGCTGGGCTGCCAAGGTTTTATTGTGGGAGATCACCAGAGTGGGACGGGCGACCTTATGGATGACATTGGCGATTGTGAATGTCTTGCCCGATCCGGTGACCCCCAGCAGGGTTTGGTGCTTCACGCCGCTGAGCAGGCCTTCGCACAAACGGGCAATCGCGCACGGTTGATCTCCGGCCGGCTCAAAGGAGGCATCAAGTTGAAAGGTATCACCCATAGTAAGTCCGATCTCCGGGGCGCCCGTCAAAATTAGTTCTTCGAGGATTTTGCCAATGCTTCGAGCGATATGCCGGCCGCAATATGGCCTTCGGCCTCTGCGATTCTGTCAAAGGTCTCCTGCACGGGGGCCAGATCCGAACTGAGCTTAGCCGGGGATTCGGTTCCCGGCCCCGACCGTAAAGCCTGAAGGATCTGCCGGCAATCGATGCGATCGATCGATCGGGCAGGCGCATAAGCCGGCTCGGATCCACTGACTTCCACCAGCAGGTCCGCCCTCTTCAGAGATTGAAGGATTTGCAGCACGAACTGAGGGGGGAACTTTAAATGCCCGGCGATCGTCCTCGGAGACATCGGTTTATCGCCGCGTAAAAAGCTCCGCGCGACAAGAGTCATGAGACACAAGCCGGCCAACTCGCGCCCATGCTGGTCAATGTTCTCAGCCTGTTTGGATTGGAGGTAGTCTTCCCGGTGCTGGTAGCAACACGCCACTTGCGCCCCCAGGAGCAGGATCAGCCACGAAAAATAAAGTCCAACCAGGAATACGGGCATCATGCCGAAGCTTCCGTACATTTTGCTGTAGGCGACCACCTTGGAAACGTAGAGCACATTGAACTGGTTGTTCAACTGCCAGAGGCAGCCGCCCACGACTCCGCCGACCAATGCCGCAGACCAGCAGACTCGTGTATTGGGCATGAGCAGGTAAAACACCCAAAACGCCAGGCTCAAAACCACGTAAGGAAGCGCGAAAAGAACAAACGTCAGGAGAGCCCGTCCGACCATTGGAAAATTGGCCAGCCAGAGTTTTGTGGTTTCATATTGATCACTGGTTGTCAATCCCAGGACCAGAATGAAAATCAAGGGTCCCAAGGTGATCGCCGCCCAATAATTGACCACACGCGCAATCCAGCCTCTGCCATGGGCAATTCCCCAAATATCATTAAAAGCAGCTTCGATGGTGCTCAGCAGCGAGAGGGCGACCAGAATAAGCCCGATCATGCCGGTGGTCCCCAGGGTTCCGCTTTGGATATTGTTGATATACCCAATGATGCGCCGGGCAACCTCTTCCCGATTAGTGGGGCGCTCGACGGGTTTGAGTTCCGGGGTGGAAGACGGGGCCGAGTCCTCCGGAGCCAGGGCGGGCTGGAGATCCAGCTGGGGGGCAATGGTCGCGATAAACCGATCGACCATGGCATGAATCTGTTGTTCGCCCTTCTCCGTCTTGAGGAGACTGGTCGAAACCCCCACAGCCACCGCCAGGAGCGGCACCAGGGCCAGCAATGTGGTATAGGCCAGCGCGGAGGCACGGACCGGACATCGATTTCGCCAGAAGCTCTTCAACACCTGCAACCAAAACCAGGCGAACCGACGCCGACGGCTGACGCGCTGCAGATCCTTTCCAACAATATCCTTCTCCTCGAGAAATGCCTGAGCATCCTGCTGGATCCTCTTCAAGCGACCAAGAGATTCGTCGGACATACGCGATTCTCAAAACCTAACAAAGCCCCAAGCCAAGTCAATGATCCCGCATCATCGCAGCCAATCCACGATCATTGAATGGAAGATCAGCTCCAGACCCGCCAGGAACGTCAGGACATAGACCATCCGCGTAAACCAAGCGTCGGAGAATCGGCGATTGAGCCAGACACCCAACCAGACGCCCAGGGGCACCAGCGGCAAGTAGACCAGGCTCGTCTGGATAGTGGATCCAGTGATGATCTGGTTCCCAACAAAAAAGGGCAGCTTGATCCAGTTGACCCAGGTGAAAATCAACACGTTTGTCCCCACGTAGATCTCCTTGGGCAGGCGCTGAGGAATCAGAAACAGACTGACAACTGGCCCGGCCCCGTGGGCAAAAGAGGAGGTCACGCCTGTCCCGATCCCGCAGGGCACTCCCACCCAGTGGTTGGGGGCGAATGCGCCTTCGGCCTTGAAAACGAGCTCTTTGCACCACTGAAACAGCACAAAAGCAACGGCCAGAACCCCGATCGCCACGTTTAGCTGGTGCGAAGAAAACCGTCCGATGAAATGCACTCCAATCACAACTCCCGCCACGACGCCGGGAAGAAGATAGCCCAGGTTCTTTCGCTCCCACTTGCCCCAATAATGATAAAGGGAAAACAGATCACCGGCACAGAGCAAGGGCAACAGGATGCCAATGGCCGATCGTGGATCGAACGCCATGACACATAACGGTGTAGTCAGCATCCCCAGCCCCCCTCCAAAACCCGCCTTGGACAATCCAATGAACAGAACCGCCAGACCGGCGGTCAGCTGATGCGGCCATGCATGGATCTCCATGGGGATGGGTGACGTACAAACCAACAGCGCGGTGAAATTACCGCGCCATCATGCGTCCTTCATGCCGCCCAGGAGATGCCGGGAGGGCTGAAAAAAGGCATTCGCAGGGCGTGCCAAAACAAAGGGGAACCTAACTCGACTGCCCGGGAGCCTCGCGCGACGTTTTTGTCTTACGCTCGGGCCTTTCCCTCCGGCCTTCTTTTCGGCCTTCGGCTTTGTCCGAACCAGCGGCTTTGGCCTCGGTCCCTGTGGCTTCGGTAATCAGGGGTGTTGCGGGTTTCGCACTCTCCACGTGCAGCTTGATGGAGGAGATGACATCGGCGTGCAAGCGCAGTTCAACCTCATGGTCTCCGGTGCTGCGGATCGGTTTTTCGAGGTGGATCTTCCGTTTGTCCAGAGAGACATCGAACTGGCTTTTCAGTTCATCGGCGATGGTGCCTGCCGTGATGGAGCCGAACATCTTGTTATCTTCGCCAGTCTTGACTGTAATATTGAGGGTCAACTTGGACAACGACTTGGCCAACTCGGTCATAGCGTTCAGTTCATGCGCCTCGCGCTCGGCCCGACGCTGTTTCAGCACCTCCAACCGTCGCTTGTTTGCGGCCGTCAGAGGAATGGCCAGTTTCTGAGGAAACAAGTAATTGCGGGCGTAGCCTGCCGCGACCTTGACCTGGTCGGACTCAGCGCCCAGATCCACTACGTTGTGGGTAAGAATCACATCAATCTTTGCCATAAACTATCCCATGCTTGAATCATTAACGCTCTGGATGAAACGAGAATATTTCGGTTCTAGAAGGGGACATCATCGTCCCCAACCGGCGCATCCATCTCCGCAGGGGCGGCGGTCGAGGAATTCGTAGGAGCGGCTGGGGCTGTCTGACGCGGGGCGTCTCCGCCCGCCATCTCCCGACCGCGCCCGGAATCCAGGAATTGAAAGCTTTCGCAGACAACCAGCAACCGGCTGCGTTTTTGGTTGGTCTGCTTATCATCCCAGGTATCCAGCCTTAAGCGGCCTTCCACCAGAACAGGGCTGCCTTTCTTCAGATACTGGCCGATGGTTTCGGCTGTCTTGCCGAAGGCTTCCACATCGACAAAGACGGCTTCTTCTTTCTGCTGGCCGGCTTCGTCGCGCCAGCGTCGATTGATGGCCAAACCCAACTTGACCACCGCCGTACCTTTGGGGGTGTATCGCAGTTCCGGATCCCGGGTCAAGTTCCCGGCCAGGATGACTTTGTTGAAGTTGGCCATGGGACGCCTGATCTAATTGGTGGCGGCCTTTTGCGGCGGCGCATCGGTGAAAACTACGCGGTAAATCTCCTCTCGCAGCGTAAACACGGACCGCAACTGGGCAATCGCCTGGGGTTGGCTCTCAAAAATCACGTTGACATAGAAACCCGCGGGCATGCTCTTATTGCTCACCCGCGCGAAAGGACGCCGATCCATCTTCTGCACCGTCTCCACTTTGCCCCCGACGTTGGTGATTTCAGCGCTGATCTTGTCAACGGCCTCTTTGACGCCCTCATCGCGTCCCGCAGTGTTCAAAATAAACAAGCCTTCGTATCTTTTCACTCCACGTTCCTTTGTTCGGTTGTTTGAACCATTCCGTTAAAGTTATTCATGGCCTGCGCAATGCCGTGTTGAATCCAACATTTCACCTGTTCAGCGGCCCGATTCAACATGCGCTCCGCCACCGCCCATTCTTCGGCCAGAAATCCATCGAGCACATGCCGGGCAATCTCCCGGCCCCCGGACTCCGGACGCCCGATACCCAACCGCAACCGGGGCAGCTGTTCGGTCCCCAGATGCTCGATCACCGAAGCCAAACCGTGATGCCCCCCGCTGCCGCCTTGAGGACGCAACCGCAACTCGCCCAACGGAAGATCGGCATCGTCGAGCACGATCAGAACCCGATCTTGGGGTATTTGATAATACCTTGTCAACGCCCCAACCGCCTGGCCACTGAGATTCATGTAAGTCTGTGGTTGGCACAGCAGAACCCGCTTTTCGCCCTCTCGGACGACTGCCATATGGGCTTGAAAGCGTGTTTCAGCCCGCCACTGGGCCTTCCACTGCTCCGCCAGGATGTCCGCCAGAAGGAAACCGGCGTTATGGCGCGTCCTGGCATACTCACGGCCGGGATTTCCCAAGCCCGCAATAAGAAAAGCCTCTTCCATTCCCAGGCTGGATCCAACACCCCGGCATCCTCCCCGTTATTTCTTCTTCTCGGGTTCTTTGCCAGCGGTTTTCTCGGAGGCAGCCGCCTTGGCCGGCGCCGCAGCCTTGCCAGGAGCGGCCTTCGCCCCGCCCTCTCCCTCCTCGGCTCCTTCTTCCTTCTTTTCACGGATAACTTCCGGTTCGGCCAGAGCTTCGCCAGCGGCGGGAGCGGCTTCCTCCACCTCAGCGATAGGAGCGGCAACCGCAATCACCGAAATACGCTTGTCACCCAGGATTTCAACATCGGGCGGCGCCTTGATATCCCCGATATGGATTGCCTGTCCGATTTCCAGGTGGCTGACATCCACCGTGATGATGTCGGGCAAATCCTTGAGAAAAGCCCGCACCTTGATCTTAAAGAGCACGTGTTCCAAAATTCCGCCGCCCTTAACCCCAATGGCCTCGCCCACGGACTCCACCGGCACGGAAATGGTCACTTTTTCCTGCTCGCTGACTTCGTGGAGATCCAGGTGCAGCACTTGGCCACTGAGCGGATGATGTTGGATTTCCTGAACCAAAGCCAAATGCCCTCCCTGCGCGTCGCCCTCCACTTCGAGATTCACCAGGATGTTCTCGGACGCGGAGTGGAGAATCATGTTCTCGACATCCTTGGCTCCCAGATCCAAAACTTGAGGCTGGCGCTGCCGCCCATAGATTACAGCGGGCACCCGACCGGCCGTCCGGAGTTTTTTCATACCGCCGCGCCGACTCAACGTGCGCGGCATTGCTTTTAATGCTACAGGTTTCATCGTCTCAACTTACACTTCCGGCGAGGCCTTGGGCCTAACTGGTCCGCCCGCCCTTAAATTCAAAAAGCGATGTCACCGAAGAATTACTGTGAATACGCTTTATCGCTTCACCTAACAGGCCTGCCACTGACAAGGCCACCAACTGTACCCCATCAATGGCAGGGTGGGGAACACTATCAGTCGTAATCAGCTCGTCAATAGCAGATTTTCGCAATCTTTCGATCCCCAGGTCATTGAGGATGGCATGCGAAACACAAGCCAGTATCTTCCTGGCTCCCATGCGCTTCAAAAGATCGGCCGCCGAAGTCAGAGTGCCGGCGGTCTCCGTCAAATCATCGACCAGCAGGACGTTCTTGTCCTTGATCTCTCCGATCATCGTCATGGCCTCGGTCTCTGTGGGGCTCTTCCGGCGCTTGGCCACAATCGCCAATCCCGCCTCCATCACCTGGGAAAACGCGTGGGCCATCTTGAGCCCTCCCACATCGGGACTCACCACCACCAGATCGCGCAAACGCATCTTTTTTAGATATTTGTACATGACAGGCGCCGCGTACAAATGATCCACAGGGATGTCAAAAAAGCCTTGAATTTGCTGGGCATGGAGGTCCATGGTCAGGATCCTGTTGGCCCCCGAGGCCACCAGTAAGTTGGCGACCAATTTGGCGGTGATAGGCACACGCGGCTGATCTTTGCGATCCTGTCGGGCGTATCCGTAAAACGGCATCACCGCGGTGATCCGCGTCGCGCTGGCGCGCCTCAAGGCATCAATCATGATGAAGAGTTCCATCAGATTGTGGTTGGTCGGCGGGCAAGTTGATTGGATCACATACACATCCTGACCTCGGACATTTTCTTCAATCTTCACGAAGGTCTCACCGTCAGGAAACGCGCTCACGCTGGCCTTACCCAACTCGATGCCAATATAATCACAGATCGCTTTGGACAATGCCGGATTTGAATTGCCGGAATAAATTTTCACAAAAAAAATTGTCGAATCCCCAGCAGAATTCCGACCCAACCTCGGGACGGGAATGCTGCCAATCCAAGGGCAAAATGTAACCTTCCCAATTGCCCCCGCAAGAGTAATGTTCGTTCCGCATGCGAGAATCCAAAGCGTTGCTCATGCCGGAACCCAAACCTCAAGTGTCCAGGCCTGCGTTGCATGACCTGCCGCGACCCCTACTGGCTTTGGCTCCAATGCAGGATATTACGGATCTGGCCTTCTGGAACCTCCAGGCGGATTATGGGGAGGCCGACCTGGTATATACTCCCTATTTTCGTGTCCACGCCACTTCCCGGCTCAACCGGACCCTCCTCGGATCCATCACCCAAAGCCCGCCCCACCGGCGCGTCATCGCGCAAATCATTGGCGAAGACATTCCCTCCATCGTCCGCACCGCTCTGGAACTGCAGCAATATCGCATCGCGGCCATCGACCTCAACCTCGGTTGCCCGGCCCCCATCGTGTGCCGAAAAAAGGTGGGAGGCGGCCTATTGCGCATCCGGGACAAAATCGACGCCATACTGGCCGCCCTGCGCAGCGCCGTCACCATTCCCCTGACAGTGAAGACACGACTGGGGTATGATTCGACTGAGGCCTTCGTGGACTTGCTGGAACTATTTCGGAAAAACTCAATTGATTTGCTAACAGTACATGCAAGAACAGTCAAGGATATGTATGGCGGTCATGTTCAATATGACCTGATTTCCGAAGCCGTCCGGAAGCTTTCCTGTCCTGTTCTGGCCAACGGAGACATCGTCAATCCCCAACAGGGCCTTGACATCTTATCGTGCACAGGAGCCCACGGGTTGATGGTCGGGCGCGGCGCAATCAGAAATCCTTGGATTTTCGCCCAAATCCGCGCCATGGTCGCCGGTCGTTCGCCGATCTATCCCACGGGGCGGGAAATGCGGGATTACCTGCTCCATTTGCAGCAATCCGTCCGCTGGGCCGGAGGCACGGAACACCAGCATGTCGAGCGGATGAAGAAACATCTCCAATTCATTGGACCCGGAATCGACCCGTCGGGTCTTTTTCTCCACCAGATCCTCCGTGTCCGGACGGTGGCTGAATTCGACAGGGTGGTTCACCAGTGGCTTGACCACCGGAAAGTCCTGCCCCTGTCGCTTCACAGCGAGGATCCACCGGCTATCTCCGTTCCCCACCTCATGCCTGAAGAAAAACGCGAGAAGCCTTCGCGAGAATTACGGATTCCAGAACTCTTTAGCCACGGAACCGGGCCATCGAAATGGCCTCTGGAGGTTCGATAGAGCGAAATCGAATTCTTAGTCCTCCGGCAAGGGTTGGTCTTTGGTTTCGGGGGCCCAAATCAGGGACACGAGGCCAATCAAGTAAACCATCGACAGGATGATTGCCGCCGATCGAAACGGCATCCAGGTGCTCATCCATGCCATAAGCAGGTTGAAGGGAACCGTCAGAAACCGCACCACGTTATAGCAGAAACCGACACCGGTGCCTCTCAGCCGCGTCGGATAGAGCTCAGGGAAGTAGATGGAGTATCCCGCAAACACCGCGAGCTGCGCAAAGCCCATCATTGGCAGCATCCAGTAGACATCGGTTTCGGTGCGGAGCGAATTGAACACGTAGGCGGTGGTGAGAAGGCAGAGGACGAAGGCCCCCGCAAAGGCCTTGCGCCGGTTGAAATAGGAAGCCACCATGGTAAAAACCATCATTCCCGTCAGAGAACCGACATCCTGAAGCAGCAGGCCTCGGCTGCGCACCCCGTCGATGTAACTCTGGATGCTGGCGATTGCTCCGGGGAAAGCCTGCTCCAACAACTGCCGATTCAGGAAGGCCACGTCCGCAGGCGTGCCGGCTTGCTCGACCTTGCCAAGCAGGTTGATCGTGTTCTTTTTCAAGGGAATCGATCGGAAGGCATTGGATTCATAGAGACTGGGCCCCTCGATGATTCGGTTGAAATCCGCTGTCAGAGCCGGAACCAGGTCGGACAGGGAGGCATTGGGATCGGTCGCTTGGGCCAGTCGGGTTTGGATTTCCGGCGAGAAGCGTTGCCGGATGAATTGTGCAGCCGTCAGCGAGACATCCCGGGTCATTGCGACGATTTGAGACGGCCGCGTGAGATCGGACTCTCTTAACGGGCTGTGCTGAAGGGCACTCGTCACGAGTTCCGGGGAAAAAAAACCAATGCCCCACAGTCCCACCATTCCTGACACTCCTAATCCCAAGCCGACGAACGTATTCTTCCGCCATCGCGGGTGACGAAAAAGGGCCAAGGGAGAGCCGACGCATCCCATCGACTTCCCGGCTTTGGCTTCGGCCTTGGCGTTTCTCCAGGCCTCGGGTTCGCGGAGAAAAAACACAATCGGCACGACCAGCAATGCGGGGAGAATGCCGACAAAAAACAGAAGACGCCATCCCGAGGACGACGCGATGCCCAATAGATCCCCCAGGGCCACGTTTTCGGCTCCGGGCTGGATTTTCATGCTGATGATCGTCCCAGTGATGTTCCCGGTGGCGGACAAGGCCTGCAGGGATCCCAGCGCCAGAGAACGGAATCCTCCGGGAACGCTTTCCGCCACCAAGGTTGTCGCGGCTCCAAACATGCCGCCCACCCCCAATCCCACCAAGAAACGATACAGAGTGAAATCAATCCAGGTCTGGGCAAATCCGGACAGGCCGGTGAAGCTCGAATAGACCAGCAAGGTCGCCACCATGGTCTTAACCCGGCCCCATTTGTCGCTCAACATGCCAAACAACAAGCCGCCGGTTCCCCATCCAATCATCATCGCGGCGACAGCGTAGTTAAGATATTTCGAAAGCGCAGCCTGCGCCGCCGCATCGCTGCCCAACAACTCTTTGAGCGCTGACTCCTTGGCCACGGTAAACAACCGCTGATCCATGCAGTCAAAAAGCCAGCCTGCGGAGGCGATGATGACCACCAGCCAGTGGTAAAACGTGACGTCCTTAAAAATACCCGGGCGGGGTTCCGACGAGGAAACAGGAGTGCTCATGATGGTTCTTGCTTTGGCATTGGATCGTCTCCATCCTCCGGATCCTCCTGTTTTGTGTCAAGAAACCTCTGCGGATTGATGCTCAAGAAGCCCTCCAATCCAGGTTAAAAACCGGTTTGGACGGTTTTCCAATCAAAGAAAAGGCCCGTCACAAGGACGGGCCCGCAATTGTCATATGCCGATCGCAGCTTAGCTGGGTTTGACAGACTCTGGGCTGGACGGGGAAGGTTCCGCAGACGCGGCCGCAGGCGCGGGTGTGCTTGCGGGCGTCTCGGCCTTGGTTTCCGCGACGGCGGTTCCTGCGGGCGGAAGATCCACCCATTCCAGAATGGCGAGTTGAGACGCGTCTCCGCGACGCTGATGCATTCGCACGATGCGCGTATATCCCCCGTGTCGGTCTTTCTGTGTTGGGGCGATTTCGTTAAACAAAATTCGCACGGCATCTTCCTGGTGCAGGCGCGAAACGGCCAATCTTCTGTCACTCAGGGTGCCGCTCTTGCCCAAGGTGACCATCTTTTCAACCAAAGGGCGGGCGGCTTTGGCTTTGGCTAGGGTAGTCGTGATCCGGCGTTCCTTGATGAGGCTGCAAACCAGATTGGCCAGCATGGCATTGCGATGCGAACTTGTGCGGCCCAGTTTGGCGGTTCTCTTTAAATGGCGCATATGGCTAAGTCAATCACTTATTAATCTTGGCTTCTTCTCGCGGAGGCTCCAGAAGCTCATTCTCAAATTTCATGCCCAGAGAAAGCCCCAGGGCCGTGAGCTTTTCCTTGATCTCGTTCAAGGATTTCTTGCCGAAGTTCCGGTATTTCAGCATCTCGGACTCGGACTTCATGGCCAACTGGCCGACGGTGGTGATATTGGCGTTGTTGAGGCAGTTGGCCGCGCGCACGCTCAACTCGATCTCGTTCACGCTCATGCTGAGCAGTTTCTTCATGCGCGCATGCTCGTCATCTTGAATTTCCCTCACCTCTTCGAACTCCACCGCGTTCTTGTCATAACCGACAAAGACATCGAGATGATGCTGCAGAATGGCAGACGCTTGCGTCAGCGCATCGTCGGGCGAGACCCGGCCGTCGGTCCAGATCTCCAGCACCAGACGATCGTAATCGGTGCGCTGCCCCACGCGAGCGCTTTCCACCCCGTAGCGGACCCGGGTCACCGGTGAAAAAAGGGAATCAATCGGAATGACACCGATCGGTTGATCCAGTTTTTTGTTTTCATCGCCCGGACAGAATCCGCGTCCCACCTTGACCTCAAGTTCCATCTCGAATTTCTTCTTGCGATCCAGGGTGCAGATCAGCTGCTTGGGATTGACGAGCTCCAGATTCTGGTTCACCTTGATGTCCTCCGCAAGAACAGGGCCTTCTTTGTTTACCGTAAGCATCAGGATCTGGGGTTCCCGGACATGCGCTTTAAAAAGAACCTTCTTGAGGTTTAAAACCACCTCGGTCACATCCTCGACAACGCCGTCGATCGTTGTGAACTCGTGCATGGCGCCATCGATCTTGACGGAAGTAATCGCCGCCCCTTCGAGCGATGACAACAGGACGCGGCGCAGGGAGTTACCGATGGTGTAGCCGTAACCGGTCTCAAACGGTTCGGCAATGAACTTGGCATATGTGGCCGTCGCTGTGGGCTCGTCTTTGGCCAACCGCTTCGGCATTTCAAAACGACCTAATCGCACTGGCATATTATTCTCCTGGCAATTTTAAACTGGCGCCCGCATCCGTTCCCGTCCGAACCGGCGCCCTTATACTTGCCTATTGGGAAATCCCCACCCGGGGATTTCTTGATGATTTTCTAGCGGGAATAAAACTCGACGACCGCCTGTTCGTTGGCAATCGGCTGGATATCATCGCGGCCCGGCAACCGGACCACGGTTCCACGGAACGCCTCCTTTTGGAGGGCCAGCCAGCCTGGAACCAAGCGGCTGGTCGAAAGCTCCAGGTTCCGTGCAGCGATCTGCCGGGATACTGTGGAGTCCTTGACTTCCACCACGTCATTCAACCGGACTTCATACGAGGCAATGGCCACCTTGCGGCCATTGACCCGCACGTGTCCGTGGTTGACTAATTGCCGTGCTGCTGCTCGCGTATTGCCAAAACCGAGGCTGAAGACAACGCTGTCGAGACGGGTTTCCAAAATCTGCAGCATCATCTCGCCCGTAACGCCGCGACGGCGTAGCGCGCGCTTGTAGACATTACGGAATTGCCGTTCGAGCAATCCGTAATAGTAACGCAGCTTCTGCTTTTCCCCCAAGCCCAGAGCATATTCACTCTGTTTGCGCCTCGATTTGGGGCCATGGACACCGGGGCCGTAATTGCGACGCTCAAGGTACTTGGAAGGACCGAAAATGGGCACGCCAAAACGGCGGCTGATACGAACTCGTGGACCAGTATATCGTGCCATAGGTATTAGGAAAAAGGTTGCTTTAGACGCGGCGTTTCTTGCGGGGCCGGCAGCCGTTATGCGGCACGGGCGTGCGATCCTTGATGGTCGTGATGTCCAAGCCCACTGTCTGAAGGGCGCGAATGGCGGCCTCCCGGCCCGAACCGGGCCCCTTCACCCGCACTTCGACTTCCTTCATGCCGTGGGCCATGGCCTGTCGCGCGGCATCCTGGGCCACCTGTTGGGCCGCGAACGCCGTGCTCTTGCGGGACCCCTTAAACCCGACCCGTCCCGAACTCGACCAGGAGACCACGTGTCCCTGCATGTCGGTAATCGTCACCTTCGTGTTATTGAAGGTCGCCAGGATGCAGGCGATGCCGGTAAGGACGTTTTTCGCTCCCTTGATCTTGACGATCTTCTTGGTGGCAGAATCGTCGGCCAGCAACTCGCTGGCGGTCAAGGGTGCTGCCGGGGCTGGGGGCGGCGCTGCGGGCGCTGTCTCGGCCGCCGCGGCTTTCGCGGCCGCTTTGGCCGGCTTGCCTTCTGCGGGAGCCTTGGGCGTATCCGCGGCCTTAGCCGCCTCGGGTGTCGGCGTTGATTCCGCCTTGGGTTCCTTTTGAACCGCTGCTTTTTTTGGTTTGGTTTCTTCCGCCATAGTAAAGCCTAATTAGTGAATACCCGTCTTGGCATTTGGATTGCGCACCACGCCCACGGTCTTCCGCGGCCCCTTGCGGGTGCGGGCATTCGTGGACGTCCTCTGGCCACGAACCGGCAGTCCGCGCAAATGGCGCACCCCTCGATAGCACTTGATGCTCTGCAATCGCTTGAGGTTGATGCCGATTTCCCGTCGCAGATCGCCTTCGACCACATATTTTCCCTCCTGGATGGCATGGAGGATGTGGGACATCTGTTGTTCTGTCAAATCCTTGGCCCGAAGGCCGGGATTGATGTTGGCCTTGGCCAAAATCTCTTTCGAATTCGACGGCCCAATGCCGTAAATGTAATGCAGAGCGATCTCTATTCGCTTTTCGCCCGGTATATCAACTCCGAGAATGCGTGGCATAAAGGTTTAACCCTGTCGTTGTTTGTGGCGTGCGTTACTGCAAATGACGCGAATGACGCCCTTGCGCCGGACGATCTTGCAATTCTCGCACAGCCTTTTTACTGAAGCGCGAACTTTCATATTCCATCTCTTTTACCAACTATGCAGCCTTTTGACAAATCGTAAGGCGACATTTCTATATTGACCTGATCTCCCGGCATCAACCGGATAAACGCCATCCTCAACCGTCCCGATAAATAGGCCAGGATCCTGTGCCCATTGGGCAGTTCCACCCGAACCGTTGTGTTTGGCAACACTTCGATCACTTTGCCCTCAACTTGGATGGCATCTTCTCGGGCCATGTCAGAATTTCAGGTTCGTTTTCAGTGACCAATACCGTGTGCTCAAAATGGGCCGACCACGAACCATCTTGAGTCACCACCGTCCAGCCATCGGACAGAATTCTCACCTCCGGCCGGCCCGCATTGACCATCGGCTCTATCGCGAGGGTCATGCCCGGCCGCAAACGGGGCGAAAGCTTGCCATCATCATAATTGGGGATTTGGGGTTCTTCGTGCATAGACCGCCCTACCCCATGTCCCACAAACTCCCTCACCACACTGAACTGATGATGTTCCACTTCGGCCTGGACCGCCCGAGATATGTCCGACACACGGTTGCCTGGCAATGCCTGGGCAATCCCTTGATACAAGGCTTGCTCGGTCACATCCAACAACTTCTGAGCATGCAAATCGCATCCGCCCACCGCCACTGTGCGCGCCGTGTCCCCGATGAACTCCCGGTAGACAACGCCCACATCCAAGCTCACAATATCCCCATACTGCACCCGCCGACTATCCGCCATTCCATGAACAACCTGTTCGTTGACAGAGACACAAATATGACAGGGATACTTGCGGTAACCCAAAAAGGCACTCTTTGCCCCATAATGTTTGATACGGCCAGCGGCATATTGCTCGATCTCCCGGGTCGTCACGCCTGGAGCAACCCACGTGGCGACATCATCCAGGACATTACCCGCAATGGCACCCGCCAATCGCATCGCCTCCAATTCGCGTTCGCTCTTGATCACGATCATTGCTGATCACTCCATCGAGCGGGATTCGGTCTCATGCCCTTCCGAATTGGCGTCGGATATTGCCTCGCAAACCATGCCATGCCTCGTCGCACGATGCTAGAACCGGCCGCGCATGCGGCCCTTCTTTAAAAATCCATCGTAGTGGCGCATCAACAAATGTGATTCCACCTGCCGCATGGTATCCAGGACGACACCGACCAGAATCAACAAACTGGTGCCCCCAAAGAAACTGGCTGCGTAATAGGGGATCTCCAGCCAGCGGTTCATCCAAATCGGGATGATGGCAATAACGGTCAGGAAAACAGCGCCGGCCAACGTGATACGACTCATGGCGTTATGCAAAAACGTGCTGGTGGCCGGCCCGGGGCGAACCCCGGGAATATAGCCGCCATATTTCTTCAGGTCATCGGCGATCTGCAGTTCATTGAACTGTGTGGCAACCCAGAAGTAGGAGAAAAACAGAATCATCGCCGCATAGAGGGCCATATAAAGAAAAGCCCCCTCGTTCAGCAGGCGCGCGATCTGTCCAAAGAAGGCCACCTTGGTGCTTCCCTCCAAAAACAGGAAGATCTTTTGCGGAAACATCAGGATCGCCTGGGCGAAGATAATTGGCATGACGCCAGAGTAATTCACGCGCAAAGGCATGAAGGAACTGGTTCCGGCGTAAGCCCGGCGACCGATAGTCCGCTGGGCATATTGAACCGGAATCTTGCGTTGAGCCTGGGTGACCGCGATCACTCCCGCCACGACGGCCAGCAGCAGAACAATCATGAAGATCGCATGGAACACATTATACTTGGTCTCTCCTGCGGCAGGTAAATACATGTCAATGAAGGCCTGGCCAGCGGCTGGCAACCGGGCCAGAATGCCGATTGTGATCACGAGAGACACCCCGTTGCCAATGCCGCGTTCGCTGATTTGTTCGCCCAACCACATGAGCAACAAGGTGCCGGCGGTCAGTAGGAGCGTTGTTTGAATTCGATACCACCAAATCGGTTCGATCAGCACTAGTTTCCCGGGAAAGGTCGCTCGAAAGAAGCTATCGGGATTTTCCCAGGCGATGGCCATGACAAATCCTTGCCCCAGGCAAAGCAGCAGCGTCAGGTAACGTCCGTATTGAATGATTTTTGTGCGGCCTCCCTCTTCGCGCGCCAATTTGCTTAATTGGGGAATCACCGCTGTGAGCAACTGAACAATGATGGTCGCGCTGATATAAGGCATGATGCCTAGCGCTCCCAGGGCGCAGTGCTCCATGGCCCCTCCCGTAAACAGGCTGTACAGCCCCAGAAGCGAAGAGCCGCCTTTGGCCGCATTCGACTCAAAAAACGCCTTGAGCGCCGCGCCATCCAATCCCGGGAGAGGAATGATTGCGGCCATGCGGCAAATGGCCAGCAACAGCAGCGTGAAGAAAATCCGCGACTTAAGCTCTGGGATCTTGAAACAATTGGTGAATGTTTCGGCTATTCTGGCCAGCATAACAGGGAAGTTCGGGGCGGTTTATTGTGCCGGGGCGGAGGGGCCGGACGCACGAACAGAAACCACTTCGCAGGTTCCTCCCCGGGCCTCGATCTTGGCCCGAGCCGACGCGCTAAAAGCGTGGGCGCAGACAACAAGCTTTTTCTGCAACTCTCCCCCGCCGAGAATCTTGATCCGGTCAATTCGCCCATTGGCCAAGCCGGCCTTGCGCAATTGAGCTTCATCCACCCGGGCTCCGTCATCAAAACGGTTCAAGTCATCCAGGTTCACCGGCAGATAGTTCGTCTTGAAACGCGCATTGTTGAATCCACGCTTCGGCATGCGGCGGATCAATGGCATCTGACCGCCCTCAAATCCGATGCGGATGGATGATCCCGAGCGCGCCGTCTGGCCTTTTCCACCGCGTCCGCTGGTTTTTCCATGTCCGGAAGCCTCGCCCTGTCCCAAACGTTTTCGGCGATGGCGGGCGCCCTGTCGTGGCTTTAAATCATGAAGTCGCATAGGCTTGTATCAAACTAGGCACTGACTGTGGGCGGGTTGGGCTGGCTGGGATTATCCGCCGGTTTCTGGAGAGGCAGACCTCGTCCGCGATAAATATCCTCGCGCAGGCGAAGTTTCATCAAAGCGCTCAGGGTCGCCTTCGCCACATTGGCAGCGTTGTTTGAACCCAGCGACTTGCTCAGGACGTCTTTGATTCCAACAGATTCGAGGATGGCTCGGACGGTCTTGCCCGCGATGATGCCGGTTCCTGGCGAAGCCGGCTTCAGCAAAACCCGGGCTCCGTCGAACATGGATTCCACCTCATGGGGAATGGTGTTACTGCGCAACGCAGCGGTCATCATGTGCTGCTTGGCTATCTCGCCCCCTTTGCGAATGGCATCGGCCACTTCGCCAGCCTTTCCCATCCCCAGTCCCACGCGTCCCATCCGATCTCCAGCCACCACAAGGGCGCTGAAACTAAACCGACGGCCGCCTTTGACGACTTTTGCGGAACGATTGATGAAAATGACCTTCTCGGTCAACTCCTTGGCTGAATCGGCTCCGCTTGTCAGATCTGTGCTTTCCGTTGCAGCCGGCCGCGCGCGCCGCGGGCCTCGTCCCGGCCCTCTGCCTGAGCCTCGGCCGGTTCCACTATTATTTCTAAATTGTTCTGCCACAGCTTTCGCCCTCCTTTATTGTTAGAAAACCAGACCGTTTTCGCGCGCCGCATCCGCCAGCGCTTTAACTTTGCCGTGAAACTGGGCGCCCGCGCGGTCAAATACGACGCTGACGATCCCCTTGCCTTTGGCTATCTCCGCCGCCTGGGCGCCGATTTTTTTCGCGGTCACTATGTTGGCCTTGAGCGAGGGATCATCGCTGATTCCTTTGGCCCTGGTGGATGTTGCCGCCAGAGTCTGTCCGCAGGCGTCGTCAATGAACTGCACATAAATGTGCTGTTGAGTGAACTTGACCGCCATGCGGGGACGGTTCGCCGTGCCCCTGATCTTCTTGCGAATGCGCCAGCGCCGCAACTGCCGTAGCTGGTTTTTCTTTTCGATTCTCATGAAAAAATGATCACGGATTTTGCCGTGAACGATTGGTTATTATTGAACTGTCTTGCCTTCCTTGCGCACGACTTTTTCGCCAACGTACCGAATTCCCTTGCCTTTATAGGGCTCAGGCGGGTGGTAACTGCGAATCTCCGCCGCCACTTGTCCCACCAAGGCCTTGTCGGGCCCTTCAATTGTTATTTTGGTATTTTCCTCGACGGTAATCTTGATCTGCTCGGGAATGGGAAACACCACCTGATGCGAGTATCCGAGGTTCAGGGTCAACTGCTTGCCCTGAACAGCGGCCTTGTAACCCACTCCCTGGATTTCGAGCTTCTTCATGAAGCCTTCCGTCACCCCCTTGACAAGGTTATTGAGAATGGCCCGGCTCAGCCCGTGCAGGGCTTTGACAGTGGCATCCTCGCCCTCCCGCGCCACGACGATCTGCCCTTGTTTGACCTGGACTGTCGTCCGATGGGGCAAGGTAAAGTCAAGTTTTCCCTTGGGACCCGCTACTTTAACGAGCTGACCTTCAACCTCCACTTTGACCTGGGGAGGAATTCCGATGGGCAATCTTCCAATTCGAGACATAAAAATGCAATCACCAGACGTAACACAGGACTTCGCCACCCACCTTTTGTCGGCGGGCTTCAGTGCCGGTCATCACCCCGCGTGGGGTCGATAGAATCACCGTGCCCATGCCCCCCAACACCCGGGGTATGTCAGCGGCTCGCACATAGCGCCGAAGACCGGGACGGCTGGCACGGCGCAGGTTTTCGATGATCCCTTTGCGGCCCTGATATTTCAGTTTGAGTTTTAGCTGCTTCTTCACCTGCCCATCGACAGAGCAGTCTTCGATGTAACCCTCCTGTTTGAGGATGCGGGCGATGTTTTCTTTCAGCCGGGAATGGTTCAGAACCACTTCAGGCAGCAACGCAGCATTGGCGTTGCGTATGCGCGTCAGCATGTCAGCAATAGGATCGATAATCATAACCTTACCAGCTCGCCTTGGTCACACCGGGAATCAAGCCGTTCATCACCATGTGCCGAAACTCCAGCCGGGAACAGCCAAATTTCCGCAAGAACGCGTGACGCCGACCGCTCAACCGGCAGCGGTTGGTCACCCTCACGGGACTGGCATCCTTGGGCAGTTTTGACAGTGCCGCATAGTCGCGTTTGGCTTTGAGTTCGGCCCTCAACGCGGCATATTTTTTGACGGTTTCGCGTTTTCGCTTATCACGTTCTATCCAAGCTTTCTTAGCCATACTCGTTACTTTCCTTCGGCAAAAGGCATGCCCATCTGTTTCAATAAATCCAGGGCCTCGGCATCGGTCCTGGCGGTGGTGACAATGGTGATGTCCATTCCCTGGGTCCGTTTGACCTTGTCCAGTTCGATTTCGGGGAAAATGGACTGCTCGGCCACTCCGAGAGAATAATTGCCCCGCCCGTCGAAAGCCCGGGGGGTGATGCCGCGAAAGTCACGGATCCGAGGCAACGCCGTGGCCACGAGGCGATCGAAAAACTCATACATGGCATCCCGGCGCAGGGTAACATGGCAACCGATCACCTGGCCGGAGCGCAGCTTGAAGTTCGCGATGTTTTTACGCGCCCGGTTCAGGACCGGCTTGCGACCGGTGATGACGGATAAATCCTTCACCGAATCGTCGATGGCTCCTTTTTCGAGGGAAGTGCTGACTCCCATGTGAACGACAATTTTTTCCATTCGCGGGACCTGATGCGGATTTTGGTATTTCCATTTTTCCGTCAGGGCCGGTCGAACGGTCTCCACGTATTTCTTGTAAAGTCGCGCTTTCATGAACTCACATTAAGCTGTCGCAGGTGATGTCTTGCGCCGGGCGATCCGGGCATCATATTCCTCAGCGCGCATCACGTTGGAAATATGAATGGATCCTTCGCGCTGAATGATGGCTCCCTGGGGATTCTGCTGATTTTTGCGCACGTGTTTTTTGATCATCTTGAGCCCTTCGACGATCACCCGTTGCTTGCCGGTGAGAACGCTGAGCACGCGCCCCCGCTTGCCGCGTTCGATGCCGGCCAGCACCACGACTTCGTCGCCCTTTTTCACATGAAAATTACGCATAATTCAAATGACCTCCGGGGCGAGCGAGATGATTTTCATGAACTTCAAGTCGCGCAATTCGCGGGCCACCGGGCCAAAGATGCGCGTTCCGCGAGGATTTTTTTCCTTGTCGATGATCACGATGGCATTGCTGTCGAACCGCAGATAGGATCCGTCGCTGCGACGAATGGCCTTGCGGGTTCGGACGACGACGGCCATGACGACTTCGCCCTTCTTGACGGTCCCGTCCGGCGAGGCTTCCTTGACGTGGGCCTTGATGATATCTCCGACGCGGGCGTAACGCTGGTTGCGTCCCAACACCCCAATGGCCGCCGCTCGTTTGGCCCCGGTGTTGTCCGCCACATCTAGTATGGAACGAACCTGTAACATATCCTTGCCTTGCTGCTATGCGGGCACCGGGGCGGCGCCGGTCGGACGACCGATTACCGCCACCAATCGCCAGCGTTTGGTTTTCGAAAGAGGCCGGGTTTCCTGAATGCGAACCTGATCGCCCACCTTGGCCTCTCCCTTCTCATCGTGGACGTAAAAGTTCTTGTAGGCAGTCACCACCTTCTTGAATCGCGGATGCGCGTAGCGGCGCTCGACGCGAACGACTATGGTTTTGGCCATTTTGCTGGAGAGCACCTCGCCAACACGCTCTTTGCGATGGGACCTTGCCGATTCAACATTGGTCATAGGCAGAACTCTAACGGGCCTTCTTGTGAAGAAGGCTGGTTTGGGTTTCAATACGGGCAATGTCCCGCCGCAACAGACGCAGGCGGGATGGCTTCTCCAGCTGACTGCTGGCCTTCTGTAACTTCAAGTTAAACAATTCCTGGCGCAAATCCCGGCTTTTCGCCGCGAGTTCCGGCAGGGTCAAATCCTTCAATTCCGACATTTTCATAGCCCAGTGAACTACTTGCGCGCCCGACGATGGCGCGATACAAATTTGGTCTTGATCGGCAGCTTGGTGGCTGCCAGGCGCATGGCTTCACGAGCAACGGCCTCGGGAATGCCATCGACTTCCAAAAGAATGTTGGCGGGACGAATCACCGCAACCCAAGATTCCACGGGACCTTTGCCCTTGCCCATTCGGGTTTCGAGCGGTTTCTTGGTGATGGACTTGTCCGGAAAGACCCGGATCCACATCTTGCCGCGGCGTTTCATGAACCGCGAGACCGCGACGCGCGCGGCCTCCAACTGCCGGGTATCCATCCAACAACGTTCCAGCGACTGCAAGCCATATTCCCCAAAGGCAACGGTGGCTCCGCGCGAGGCCAGGCCGGCACGGTTTCCCCGTTGGACTTTGCGATACTTGACTCTTGCGGGCATCAAAGGCATATGCGTTCCTTCCGATCAAAATTAACGAGCTACTGCGACCGGCGCTGTCGTCCCCACGGCCGCTGGGGTCGTCTTCTCCGGGGTTGATTCGCCGCGGCAGATCCAGCATTTCACCCCGATCTTGCCATACAAAGTCTTCGCCTCGGCGAAGCCATAATCGATATTCGCGCGAAGTGTGTGCAAGGGCACACGGCCTTGATGATAGAGCTCGCACCGGGCCAGTTCGGCACCGCCCAGACGGCCGGAGCACCGGATCTTGATTCCTTGCGCCCCGAAATCGATGGCCGTTTGGACTGCCTTCTTCATGGCTCGGCGGAAGGAGATGCGGCGCTCCAACTGCATGGCGACGTTTTCCGCCACCAATTGAGCATCGATCTCAGGACTCTTGACCTCCTGAATATCCACATAAATCTCCTTGCCGGTCATCTTGCTCAGTTCTTCCTTGAGCTTGTCAATCTCCGCGCCCTTTCGTCCGATCACAACACCGGGACGGGCCGTAAAGATGGTAATGCGACAGCGGTTAGCGGCCCGTTCGATGACGATTTTGGGGACGGACGCCGCTTCGAGCTTGCTCTTCAGGATCTGCCGGATCTTGCAGTCCTCCACCAGAAAACGCCCGAAATCCCTCTTCTCAGCAAACCAGCGAGATCGCCAGTCCTTGTTCAGAGAAATTCGCAAGCCGATAGGATTGGTTTTTTGGCCCATAGGAATTATTGGTCTGACAACACGATTCTGATCTGGCAACTCCGCTTCAGGATGGGTCCGGCGGAGCCACGCGCTTTCGGAACAAATCGCTTCATGGTGGGTCCCGGGCCGGTGGTGGCCTCTTTGACGCGCAAGGTTTCGCCTTTGGCGCCCTGGTTGTTTTCCGCGTTGGCAATGGCGGACTTGAGGGTCTTCGCCACTAATCGGGCGGACTTGCCGGATTCCATCGTCAAGGCGGCATGAGCAGCCAAGGCAGGGAGGCCTTGGATCTGCTTGGTTACCTGCCGGACCTTCTGGGCCGACATCCGAACGTATCGAGTAACAGCTTGCACTTCCATAGGAACTTACTTGGCTTCCGCCTTGGCGGTGTGGGCGCCGTGTTTCTTAAAGGTGCGCGTCAGGGCGAACTCGCCCAAGCGGTGCCCCACCATGTTTTCGGTGACAAAGACTGGCAAGAACGTCTTGCCGTTA
This sequence comes from Verrucomicrobiota bacterium, assembly GCA_022709905.1. Classification (GTDB taxonomy): domain Bacteria; phylum Verrucomicrobiota; class Verrucomicrobiia; order Limisphaerales; family UBA1319; genus JAKLHY01. Next base: position 65,324 of record JAKLHY010000017.1, read on the forward strand.
TGCACGTTAAAGGTGTGCCCGACAAAATCAGGGGTAATCATTGAACGGCGCGACCAGGTCTTGATCGGTTTCTTGGTGTTCGCCGCGTTCAGCTTGAGGATCTTGTCCATCAAGCATACGTCCACAAAAGGACCTTTCTTAATTGATCGTCCCATAGTTCACCTATTTCTGCTTCATCGGCCGTCCGTCACGCCGCACAACAATGAAACGGTTGGAATATTTCTTCTTTTTCCGAGTCTTATAGCCTTTGGTGATGACGCCCCAGGGAGTCACCGGATGCCCGCCCCCTGAAGTCTTGCCTGCTCCACCGCCCATTGGATGGTCGACTGGATTCTTGGCGACGCCGCGGCTTAAGGGATGAACACCCAAATGCCGGTTGCGCCCCGCCTTCCCCAGCACGACATTCTCATGATCTGTATTGCCAACCTGCCCGATCGTGGCAAAGCAGTTCTCGTCCACCTTGCGGATCTCCCCGGAAGGGAGGCGGATCAGGGCATGACCCTCGTCCCGAGACATCAGCGTGGCCGCGGCGCCCGCCGATCGAACCATCTGGCCTCCCTTGCCCGGACTGAGCTCGATATTATGCACGGACATTCCGGCGGGAATCATCTTTAAGGGCAGCGCGTTGCCAATCTCCGGCGGAGCGCTGGAACCACTCATCAGCCGCGCACCCACTTGGAGTCCATTCGGGGCAAGAATGTAAGCCTTCTCGCCGTCCTTATACTCCAATAAAGCCAGACGGGCTGATCGCAGGGGATCGTATTCGATCGCGACAACTTTTGCCTCGATTCCCATCTTGCGACGCTTAAAATCGACGATGCGAATGCGCTGTTTGTGCCCCCCTCCTCGTCCGCGACAGGTCACCCGACCGTAGCAATTCCGGCCGCCGGTTTTCTTGCGAATCATGACCAGCCGTTTTTCCGGCTTGGCCTTGGTGATCTCCTCGAAGGAGGACACCGTCAGATATCGGGTCGAAGGAGTAAGAGGACGAAATGTCTTGACTGGCATAGTAACCTCGTTATGTCAGGCTGATTTTGTCGCCTTCTTTCAGTGTGACAATCGCCTTTTTCCAATCGGGAGAAAAGCCGGCCTGACGTGTCATTTGACGTCGCGCCTTGCCGTGAACATGGGTGGTGTTGACCTTCAGCACCTTGACATTGAAGAGTTCCTGGACCGCGTGGCGGATTTGGGTCTTGGTGGCGCGAGGATCGGCGACGACCGTGTATTGATTGTAGCGCTCGGATTGGAGCGTGCCCTTTTCGCTGACTCGGACGGTTTTGATGATTTCAAATGGGTTCATGTGGCCACCGTTAGTTCATCAGACGTTGTTCCAGCTGGCTGAAGGCCGACCGCGTGAATAGAAGCTTATCATAGCGCAGCACCTGGTAGGTGTTTAAAGAATGACTCGAGGTCAGTTCGATGCCCGGAAGGTTGCGAATGGACAGGGCCAGATTCGAGTTGAGATCCTGGGTCACGACCAACACGGAGCCTTTCAGCTGCAGCGCACTGAGCAACCGGGCCATTTCCTTGGTCTTGGGTGCGGCGATCGCCAGTTCTTCGACGACCACAACATCGCCTGCCTGCAACCGGGAGCTGATAGCCTTGCGAATGGCCAGTTGCCTGGCGCTCTTGTTGACTCGCTTCTCGAAATCGCGCGGTTTGGGGCCAAACACCACTCCGCCTCCCCGCCACAAGGGCGAGGCAAAAGATCCAGATCGAGCGCGGCCGGTCCCTTTTTGTCGCCAGGGTTTCTTTCCGGTGCCGTTGACCTCGCCCATTGTTTTGGTGCAAGCCGTGCCCTGGCGCTGCGCCGCCCGGTAGGCAACGATAGTCTCGTGCACAGCCTGGGTTCCTTTTCGATTTTCAACGATCGGAAACTGGACTTCCAGTTCACCGGTATCTCGGCCTTGCTGGTCTTTGACGATCAACTTCATGGTGCGTAAAGGTTAGGATTTGCTGTTGACCGGGGCTTTCGGCATTTTCTTTGCGGCGCGAATCAGGACGTAGTCTCCCTCGGCCCCTGGGATGGCGCCTTTGATCAACAGGACCTGATCGGCTTCCCGGACCTGGATAATCTCGAGGTTGAGCGTGGTCCGTTTAACCTGGCCCATGTGTCCCGGCATGCGCATACCTCGCATGACCGTTCCCGGAAACAAACGCTGGCCGATAGCGCCGGATCGACGATGCCACCCCTTGGCGCCATGCGTGGAGTCGCCCCCGGCGAACCGATGGCGCTTAACCACGCCCTCAAATCCACGGCCCTTGGTGGTGCCGATGGCATCCACAAAATCGCCTTTGGCAAACACGTTGACTCCGACGACATCTCCCGGTTTGACGGTCAGTTCGAAATCGCGAAATTCCTTGATTTTCTTGACAGGCGAGGCGTTGTGTTTGCGGAAATGGCCGCTCAAAGGCCGGTTCACCCGCTGGGACTTCTGATCTTCAAAGCCCAACTGCACAGCATTATAGCCGTCGGAATCGATCGTTTTACACTGAATGACCCGGTTGGGTCCGGCGAGGACCACCGTGACCGGAACGACCACGCCCTGGTCCGTATAGACGCGCGTGTGCCCGAGTTTCTTGCCGATCAGTCCAATCATAGCGCTAGATTTTGATGGTAATGTCAACCCCGGCCGGAAGGTTGAGCTTCTTCAGTTCGTCCACCGTCTTGGCCGTGGGATCGATGATATCGAGCAACCGCTTATGAGTGCGCTGTTCAAAGGTCTCCTGGGATTTTTTGTCCGCATGCGGAGAGCGCTGAACGGTAAAACGTTCCACTCGCGTCGGGAGAGGGATTGGTCCCGCCACCCGCGCCCCGGTGCGCTTCACAGTCTCGACGATTTCGTGGGCTGACTGATCGATGACCCGATGGTCAAAGGCCTTCAGCCGAATTCGAATACGTTGTCCAGCCATAACTAAAACCTCGGTTGCCTGCTCTTTTGCTAACTGCGACTCGGTTTGGAGTCTGTTTGATCCAAAATGTTTTCCAGGACACTACTGGGCACCTGCTCAAAATGAGAAGGTTCCATCGAATAGGAGGCGCGACCCTTGGATAACGAGCGGATGGCGGTTGCATAGCCGAATAGCTCGGCCAGCGGCACCTGGGCATGCACGGCGGTCGCCTGGTTCTTTGCCTCGATATGCTGAATTCGACCTCGCCGGCGATTCAGATCCCCCATCAAATCGCCCTGATACTCGTCCGGGGTGGTCAATTCCACCTTCATCACCGGTTCCAGCAATATGGGACCGGCCTTTTTCGCGGCGTCCTTCAGGGCGAAAATACCTGCCATCTTAAAGGCCAATTCACTCGAATCAACCTCGTGGAAACTCCCATCGACGATGCTGATCTTCAGATCCACCATGGGATAGCCCGCCAGCACGCCGCCAGCCAGAGCTTCGCGAATTCCATCGGTAATGGCCGGAATATATTCCTTGGGGACCACGCCGCCGACAATCTCGTTCTCGATTTCAATCCCCTTGCCCCGCGTGTTGGGCTGCACCGTGATGCAAGCATGCCCGTATTGACCACGGCCACCGGACTGCCGAATAAACTTGCCTTCGCCCTCGGCAGGCTTTGTTAATGTCTCCCGGTAGGCAATTTGGGGCGCTCCGGCATTGGCATCAACCTTGAACTCGCGGAAAAGGCGGTCTCGTATGATCTCGAGATGCAACTCTCCCATCCCGGCAATGATCAATTGTCCGGTTTCGTCGTTGGTGAAACAGCGAAAGGTTGGATCCTCTTCCGAGAGGCGCTGGAGCCCGGTGCTGAGTTTGTCGCGATCCGCTTTGGTCTTGGGTTCAACGGCCATGGAGATGACCGGTTCGGGGAACGTGGGAGGCTCCAGGAGCACCGGACGCTGCTCATTGCAGATCGTGTCACCGGTACGGATCTCTTTCAAGCCCACCAGCGCGGCAATATCCCCCGCGTAAACCGTTTCGACCTCAATCCGTTTGTCCGCCTGGATCATCATGACCCGGTTGACACGCTCTCGACGGCCGGTTCGAGGATTGTAAATCAGTTCGCCCTTCCGCAACTGGCCCTGATAAACACGGAAAAAGACGAGTTTACCGACAAATGGATCGCTCCAGAGTTTGAACGCCAGGGCGCAAAACTTGCCCTGATCTTCCGACTTCACCTGAATCTGCTTGTCGGGTTCGGCGGGATCCTGGCCCATAACGTCCGCGATATCCATGGGGGACGGGAGATAATCAATGATGGCATCCACCAATGGCTGCACGCCTCGTTTCTTGAATGCAGATCCACAGAGAACGGGCACCAACTCATTCCGGCAGGTCAAGCGGCGTATGGCTTGCTTGAGCACCAGGGGCTCGATGGGCTTGTCTTCGATGACGAGTTCGGCAATCTGATCATCTTTGTCCGCAACGGCAGCCACCAAGTCCCGAAGGGCCTGGCGCGCGGATTCCTGAAGATCGGCAGGTATCTCCTGAATCTCGTAGCGCATCCCCATCTCATCCGCCTCGTCATAAACGATGGCTCTCTGATTGACGATATCGATGATGCCGCGCAGATGGTCCTCTTTGCCAATGGGCAAGGCAACGGGATGGGCATAGGCTCCGAGCTTGCGCCGCATCTCGGAGACCGCATTCTCAAAGTTGGCTCCGGTTCGGTCCATCTTGTTGATGAACGCGATACGAGGCACGTTATACTTTGTGGCCTGGCGCCAGACCGTCTCGGACTGGGGTTGAACCCCGGCCACGCCGCAGAATACCGCCACGGCGCCGTCCAGGACGCGCATCGACCTTTCCACTTCGGCGGTAAAATCCACGTGGCCGGGCGTGTCGATGATGTTGATGCGGTGGGGGACCGCTGGATAAAGCTTGGGAAGGGGTTCTTCCTTTTGAGACCAATAGCAGGTGATAGCCGCCGAGGTAATGGTGATTCCTCGCTCGCGCTCCTGTTCCATCCAGTCGGTAACGGTGTTGCCGTCATCGACATCGCCCATCTTATGGATCAAGCCGGTGTAAAACAGAATGCGCTCGGTCGTGGTGGTCTTGCCGGCGTCAATGTGCGCGGCGACACCAATATTGCGTGTATGTTCCAGCGCATATTGGCGACCGGAAGTACTGCCAGATTTTTTCTTTTCAGCAACCACTTGCATGTAATCGATATTCTACGGACAAAAAGACGCCCCGCTTGCTGCGGCTTACGGGGCGTCCTCCTCAAAACCATTTACCACCGGAAATGGGCGAAAGCCTTGTTGGCTTGCGCCATCTTATGCACGTCATCCCGTTTCCGGATGGCGTTGCCCGTCCCCTGGGCCGCCTCCAGAATCTCGGCGGCCAGGGCTTCCTGCATGGGCATGCCCTTCCGCGCGTCGGCGAAATCCACTATCCAGCGCACCGCGAGCGATAGCTGGCGGTCGATCGGGACCTCGAGCGGGACCTGGTAAGTCGCCCCGCCGACACGCCGGGACTTGACTTCCAGACGCGGCTTGGCGTTGTCCACAGCCCGTTGGAGAACCTCCAACGGATCGGCCTTGGCCTGTTTGGTCGCAATCTGATCGAGCGACCCGTATACAATCCGCTGCGCGACACTTTTCTTGCCCCAGCGCATGACGGTGTTGACCAAACGTGTGACCAGAGGACTGTGAAACTTGGTATCCTCCGGCACTTCTCTTTTGACTGCGCGACGACGACGAGACATAAAACTCTAAGTTAAGCCTGGGGTTTTGCGGCGGCAGCCTTGGCGACCTTGGGCCGTTTCACTCCATATTTCGAGCGGCTGACGCGGCGTTTCTCCACGCCGGTGGCGTCCAGCGTGCCGCGGACGATGTGATAACGCACGCCGGGCAAATCCTTCACGCGCCCGCCCCGCACCAGCACGATGGAGTGCTCTTGCAGGCTGTGACCTTCGTCGGGAATGTAAGCGATCACTTCATACCCGTTGGACAGTCGCACCTTCGCGACCTTGCGCATCGCGGAATTTGGTTTCTTGGGCGTGCGTGTCATGACCTGCAGGCAAACCCCGCGGCGATACGGCGATGACTCCAAGGCCGGCGCCTTGGATTTGTACCGCAATTTATTGCGCCCTTTGCGGACCAGCTGGTTAATCGTTGGCATTCGTAATTTCGTCCAGTTTCAAACCTTTTCCACCCTCGCGGGGAAAGGGAGTGCGGATACTAACAAACGCACCGTCGGTTGCAACAAGTATTTCAAAAATATTTTCTATCAACCCGCCAGCGGTTGCGATTCTGCAACCCCGGTGTTTTCAACCGTTTCCGGACCAGGCTCCACTTCCACCAGTGGTTTGAGCTGAACCTGGCGATGCGTCACAAATCCGGTTCCCGCCGGAATGATGTGACCCATGATGACATTTTCCTTGAATCCGTTCAAATAATCAACGCGTCCCATTGTGGCCGCCTCGGTCAGGACACGGGTCGTGTCCTGGAAGGACGCGGCACTCAGGAAGCTCTCGGTCTCCAGGGAAGCCTTGGTAATGCCCAGCAGCACAGGCTGGGCTTCAGCCGGCTTGCCCCCCAGCTTTTCCACGCGCTGGTTTTCATTGTCAAAGGTGATCTTATCGATCTGCTCGCCCCAAAGGAACAGCGTGTCACCGGGCTCGGTGATGCGCACTTTGCGCAACATCTGGCGGACAATGATCTCGATATGCTTGTCATTAATCGTCACGCCCTGCAGCCGGTACACCTCCTGAACCTCGTTGACCAAATGCTCCTGTAATTCCTGAGGACCGCAAACGTCAAGAATTTCATGCGGGACCATCGGCCCTTCAGTGAGCTGCTGTCCTTTCTTGACAAAGTCACCTTTAAAGACAATCACGTGCTTGCCGATCGGCACCAGATGCTCTTCCTCCACGCCGGTCTTGGGATCTTTGATGAGGATGCAGCGTTTGCCACGAACCGTCGGCCCAAAATCCACCAGACCATCGATTTTCGAGATCTCGGCGGCGTCTTTCGGGCGCCGGGCCTCGAACAACTCGGCGACGCGCGGCAAACCGCCGGTGATGTCCTTGGTCTTGGAGGTCTTCCGGGGCGTCTTGGCCATCAAGGTGCCAGCCACGATCCGGTCGCCTTCGCCGACGACGATATGCGCGCCCGACGGGATAGGATAGCTGGCAACCACTTCGCCGTGGTCATCGAGGATGTTGACCTGCGGGTGCAGGTCCTCCTTGTGCTCGATAATGACCATGGCTTCCTGCCCGGTGGTCTCATCGGTCTCCTGCTTCATGGTGACTCCCTCGAGGATGTCGTGAAACTTCACCCGGCCGGCTTTTTCGGACAAAATCGGGACGTTGTAGGGATCCCACTGCACGAAGGTGTCTCCCTTGCGAATCCGGCCCGCATTGGGAACGGAGATAACCGCCCCAATGAAGATGTTATGGGTTTCCAGCTCGCGGCCGTCCTCGGCCAGGATCGAGATCGACCCGTTCTTGTTGAGGACGATGTTGTTGCCATCGGCCAATTCGACCAGGCGCAGTTCGTTGTAGCGAATGATTCCGTCGTGCTTGGCTTTGATCTGCGGTTGTTTGAACACCTGGGAGGCGGTGCCCCCGATGTGGAAGGTGCGCATGGTCAGCTGGGTACCCGGTTCTCCAATGGACTGGGCGGCGATGATGCCGACGGCTTCGCCGAGCTTGACGGTTTCGCCGGTGGCCAGGTTTCGGCCGTAACACATAATGCAAACTCCGAGCTTGCTTTCGCAGGTCAAGACCGAGCGGATCTTGATCCGTTCCACCCCAGACTGCTCGATCATTTTGGCCTTGACTTCGTCAATCTGCTCATTGGCTTTGACGAGAATGGACTTCGGATTGCGGGGATCGGAGATATCGTCGCAACAGACACGGCCGACGAGCCGTTCGCTGAGTTTGACCACTTCGTCTTCTCCCTCGTAGATCGCCTGAACCCAAACCCCGTTGGACGTGCCGCAGTCGTGTTCGCGGACAATGACATCCTGGGCCACATCCACAAGTTTGCGGGTCATGTAACCGGAGTCGGCTGTCTTGAGGGCCGTATCGGCCAATCCCTTGCGAGCGCCGTGGGTCGAGATGAAATACTCGAGCACGGTCAGTCCCTCGCGGAAATTGGCGAGAATCGGCTTTTCAATAATATCTCCCGACGGTTTGGCCATGAGCCCCCGGACGCCGGCCAACTGGCGGACTTGTTGCCGGTTGCCGCGGGCGCCCGAGTCCACCATAAGCCAGAGCGGGTTGAACTCGCGTTTGCCCTGGTTTTGCTCCAGGGTCCGCAGCATGACGTTGGAGATCTGGTCGGTGCAATGGGTCCAGATGTCAACAATCTTGTTGTATCGTTCTCCCGGGGTGATGATGCCTTTGCGGTATTGCTTTTCGACCTCGTTGGCCTGCTTCTGGGCCGTCTCGATCTCCTGATTCTTCTCCCGGGGGATAATCATATCGTCGATCCCGATGGAGACCCCGGCCCGGGTGGCTTCGTAGAAACCCAACTCCTTAAGCTTATCCAGAGTGGCCACGGTTTTTTCATGGCCGCAAATCTTGTAGCAGGTCCAGATCAGTTCGCCGAGCTGGGCCTTGCCGATCATTTTGTTGGGAAAACCCAGTTCGCGTGGCCACACTTCGCTGAAAATGACTCGCCCCACCGTCGTCTCGATGACGCGCTTGGCGGCATCCCCAAAGATGGTCTTAGTGCCATAATCGGGATTGGCGAGCAAAATTCGATCGTGGGTCCGCAGGGTGCCGTCCATGTGCGCGAAAATCGCCTCGCTCTTTGATCCGAAAAGTTTGAGCCGCGGCTTGGCGCCAGCGCTTTCTCGCGGATTCGCGGTCAGATAATAGCAGCCCAGGGTAATGTCCTGGGTAGGCGTCATAATGGGCTTGCCGCTCGACGGGCTGAAAATGTTCAGCGGAGCCATCATCAGCAGGCGCGCTTCCATCTGGGCTTCGACCGAAAGAGGAACGTGGACAGCCATCTGATCGCCGTCGAAGTCCGCGTTGTAAGCGGTGCAGGCCAGCGGATGGATGCGGATGGCCTCGCCTTCGATCAGGACGGGTTCAAAGGCCTGGATGGAGAGTCGGTGGAGGGTTGGCGCGCGGTTCAAAAGAACCGGATGCCCTTTGGTCACCTCCTCCAATACGTCCCAGACCTCAGGCGACTGGCGTTCGATCATTTTCTTGGCCGAACGGACGGTATGGACATAGCCCAGTTCCTTCAAGCGGCGGATAATGAAAGGCTCAAAGAGCACCAAAGCCATCTTCTTGGGAAGACCGCACTGGCTGAGTTTGAGTTCGGGGCCGATGACGATGACCGAGCGCCCGGAGTAATCCACGCGCTTGCCGAGCAGGTTTTGACGGAACCGTCCGCTCTTGCCTTTCAGCATATCGCTGAGGGATTTCAAGGGACGGTTGCCCGCGCCGGTCACGGCGCGTCCGTGACGGCCGTTATCCAGCAAGGCGTCCACGGCCTCTTGGAGCATCCGTTTTTCGTTGCGGATGATGACTTCGGGAGTCTTCAGCTGCAGAAGATTCTTCAACCGGTTGTTGCGGTTGATGACCCGCCGATACAAGTCATTCAGATCCGACGTCGCAAAACGGCCGCCTTCGAGCGGCACCAAGGGCCGCAGATCGGGCGGAATCACCGGCAACACCGTGAGGATCATCCATTCCGGGCGGCTCTTCGAAGTCAGGAATCCCTGCAGGATTTTGATGCGCTTGGCCAGTTTCTTGCGAATCTGCTTGCTCTTTGTTTCGCCCATGGCGTTTTGCAGTTCGTCAATATGCCGCTGCAAATCCACCTTGACCAGGGCCTCACGCACAGCTTCGGCCCCCATTTTGGCGACGAAGGCGTCGGGGCCGTAAGTCTCCCGTGCCTCGCGGTATTCCATCTCGCTGAGCAGTTGGTGCGGTTTCAGCGGAGTGGATCCAGGATCAATCACCAGGTAATCCTCGTAGTAGATCACTCGTTCCAGATCCCGGGCGGTCATATCGAGGATCAGGCCAATGCGCGACGGCATGCACTTGAAAAACCAGATGTGGGAGACTGGCACGGCCAGCTCAATGTGGCCCATGCGCTCCCGACGAACCCGGGACAAGGTGACTTCCACACCGCAACGGTCGCAGACCACTCCGCGGTGTTTGATTCGTTTGTACTTGCCACAAGAACATTCCCAATCCTTGACCGGGCCAAAAATCCGCTCGCAGAACAGCCCGCCTTTTTCAGGCTTGAACGTGCGGTAATTGATGGTCTCGGGGTTCTTGACTTCTCCTTTGGACCACGACCGAATGGCCTCCGGGGAGGCAACGGTAATTGCGACGTAATCCACCTGATTGACCTTGTCGAGGCCTAGCAACTCACGAGCGGTGTCTTTGGTGTTCATCATAGTGCTCCAGGATCAAATTTGTGTGCAAAAGGCAAACCTCGTCCCCCTACAGGGTGGCCAGACTCGCGGGCGTGGAGGGTTGATCGGATGGATTGGCATATCCCACTTTCACGTCCAAGCCCAATGACTGCATCTCTTTGACCAGGACGTTGAAGGACTCGGGGATGCCCGCCTCCAGAGAGTTGTCCCCCTTGACGATGCTCTCATAAATGCGCGTGCGTCCCTGGACATCATCCGATTTGACCGTCAGCAATTCCTGGAGGGTATAAGCCGCGCCATAAGCTTCCATGGCCCAGACTTCCATTTCTCCGAATCGCTGACCGCCATACTGCGCCTTGCCACCGAGCGGCTGCTGAGTGACCAGGGAGTATGGTCCTACGGCCCGCGCATGGATCTTGTCGGCCACCAGATGGCCGAGTTTCATCATGTAGATATATCCCACCACGACCTCCTGGTCGAAGACATCCCCCGTCCGGCCGTCATACAAACGGGTTTTGCCATGCTCCCCAACCAACGCCTGTTTCTGGAAGGCATCCTTGAGGTAATTACGAATGTTTTTCTCCTTGATGCCATCAAACACCGGCGTGGCAAAACGCATGCCCAGGAGCCTGGCCGCCCAGCCCAAATGGGTTTCCAGCACCTGACCGACATTCATGCGGGATGGCACACCCAGCGGGTTCAGAACGATATCGACCGAAGTGCCATCCGCCAGGAATGGCATGTCCTCCTCCGGCACGATCTTGGCCACCACACCCTTGTTGCCGTGGCGACCGGCCATCTTGTCCCCCACAGACAATTTTCGCTTCGAGGCGATATAGACCTTGACCTGCTTGATGATGCCGGGATCGACGTCATCGCCGGCCTCAATCCGGTCGACCTCCTCGTCATACTGCATTTGGAGATCCTCAAATTTCTTCTTATAGGCCCCGATGATCTCGTTGATCTTGTTGCGGATGGGAGAGGGATCAATTTCGATACGGTCGTAAACCGCCGCCAGCTTTCGCAGGAGGGTCTTCGTGATTTTTCGGTTGGCCGGGAGAATGATTTCACCGGTTTCCGAATTGACCACGTCCAGGGGGATTTTTTCACCGAGCAGAATGTTGCTGAGGGCCTCGGTCAGTTGCTCGCGCAATTCCTCCATTTTGCCCTTGTATTCCTCCTGGGCCTGTTTGGCGTGTTTCTTGGCATCGGCGGGAGCGACCTTGTTGGCAATCGATTTTTCGGTCTCCTTCTTGGAGGAAACCTTGACATCCATGACGATGCCGTAGGTGCCGGAAGGGACCTTGAGCGAGGTGTCTTTGACGTCAGCCGCCTTCTCGCCGAAGATGGCCCGCAACAGCCGTTCTTCAGGCGCCAGCTCGGTTTCGCTCTTGGGGGTAATCTTGCCCACCAGGATGTCGCCGGGCTTGACTTCGGCTCCAATTCGGATCACTCCGTCCGGACCGAGGTTCTTCAGGGCTTCCTCGCCCAGATTGGGAATGTCACGGGTAATCTCCTCGGGGCCAAGCTTCGTGTCTCTGGCGCCCACTTCGAACTCATCAATATGGATCGAGGTGAAAACATCGTCCTTGACAATTCGCTCGCTAATCAAAATGGCATCCTCGAAATTGTAGCCGTTCCATGGCATGAACGCCACGAGGATGTTGCGTCCCAAAGCCAGTTCGCCGCCACTGGTGCACGGCCCATCGGCGATCGTCTGTCCTTTTTTGACAGTATCGCCCCGGTTGACCAGCACCTTTTGGTTGATACAGGTGGCGGCATTCGAACGCATGAACTTGCGCAAGCCATAGACACAGATGCCCTGGGCGGGATCGTGTTTGATTTTCTTCTTGCCTTCAGGAAGTTTGCCGTCGGGGGTGACGATGACCCGGTCTGCAGTCACGGACGCCACCTTGCCGCCCTCCTCGGCCACGATTACCGAACAGGAATCTCGAGCCACTTTCTCCTCGAGTCCTGTGGCCACGAGGGGTGCCTCGGTGACCAACAGCGGAACAGCCTGTCGCTGCATGTTGGATCCCATCAGCGCGCGGTTGGCGTCGTCGTGCTCCAGGAAGGGGATCAGGCCAGCCGCCACGGAAACCAACTGTTTGGGCGAGACGTCCATGTAATCCACTCGGTGAGGCTCGACATCGATGAAATCGCCTTTGCACCGGCAGGTCACCCGTTCGGAGAGGAAGGATCCTTTGTCATCAATCGGGGCATTCGCCTGGGCGATGATAAAGTTCTCCTCCCGATCGGCCGTCAAATACTCGATATGATTGGTCACTCGGCCTTTTTCGACCTTCCGATAGGGGGTCTCGATGAAGCCAAATTCATTAACCCGCGCAAAAGTCGCCAGGGAGGCTATGAGCCCGATGTTGGGGCCTTCCGGAGTTTCAATGGGACAAATCCGACCGTAGTGCGAAGGATGAACGTCCCGAACCTCAAAACCGGCTCGATCCCGCGACAGACCACCGGGGCCCAGCGCCGACAAACGGCGTTTATGAGTCATCTCAGCCAGGGGATTGATCTGATCCATAAACTGAGACAGCTGGCTCCGGCCGAAGAAATCACGGATGACAGCGGACAACGCCTTGGGATTGATCAGTTTCTGTGGGGTCATGGTGTCGATGCCCTGATCAAATAGGGTCATGCGCTCTTTGACCAATCGCTCCGTTCGAGCCAATCCAACCCGGCATTGATTGGAAAGCAATTCCCCAACGGTCCGTACCCGCCGACTCCCAAGGTGATCGATATCGTCCAGGGTGCCTTCACCCTTCTTCAAGCGGAGCAAATATTTGGTGGCCGCCACCAAATCCTCACGAGTCAGAATGCGCGAATCGCAGGTGTCACTTAAACCGAGTTTCTGATTGATTTTGTATCGTCCCACGCGTCCCAAATCGTACCGCTTGGCATCAAAAAAGAGCCGCTTGATCAAAGCGCGGGCGTTGGCCGCTGTGGGAGGATCGCCTGGGCGCAGTCGGCGATAGATGTCCTTCAGCGCTTCTTCCTCGTTCTTGGTGGGATCTTTCTTGAGGCACTTGATCACCACGCCATCGTCCAGCCCCATGTCGACCACGCTCACACTTTTAACTCCCAGATCAGCGATCTGCCGCAGCACTGCCTTGGAGAGGGGTTCAAAAGCCCGGGCCACGATAATGCCCTTGTCGGGATCCACAGCGTCAGCAACCAGCACTTTGTTCTGAAGGTCGTCCATGGATTCGGCCTGTTTGATGGATAACTCTTCGATGTCGTAGAAGAGCTTCAAAATCTCCTCGTCCGAACCGTATCCCAAGGCACGGAAAAATGTAGTCGTGAGGAACTTACGTCGTCGTTTCTTGCGATCAAGATAAACGTAAAGCAGGTCGCTCGTGTCGAATTGAGCTTCGTACCAGGAACCACGATCCGGAATGATCCGGAAAGAATGCAACATCTTGCCGTTGGGATGTTGAGTCGCCTCAAAGGCGATGCCTGGAGACCGGTGCAACTGGCTGACAATGACGCGCTCGGCGCCATTGATCACAAAGGTGCCCTGAGGCGTCATGAGGGGCAGTTCCCCCATGTAGACCTTCTCTTCTTTTGTTCCGGTGCTGTCTTGAAGTTGGAAAGTGACATGGAGCGGCGCTCCGAAGGTCTGGCCTTCGCGCAAACACTCAAGCCAGTCCATTTTCGGTTCGCCAATTTCGTAGCTGTGAAAATCCAGCACCACCTTGCCATCGTAACTGGCAATCGGAAAGACTTCGGTAAATACCGCCTGCAGTCCCAAGTTCTTCCGCCTCGACATCGGAACCTCGGCTTGAAGAAACTCCCGATAGGAATTGATCTGAAGTTCGATCAGATTCGGGGGGGTGATAATCTCCTTGATTCTGCCGAAATTGACACGTTCAGATGATCGCAATGGCATGGGCACCTCTTCTTTAATTCACATTTCTTCAGATTGCCGGGCAAAAACACAAAAAGACAGACTTTCCCTGACCCTCGGTCAGGAAACTGCCCGATCACTCGCTAATCGTATAATATCAACCTAACTGACTATGGACCAAATCCAACCACAGGACACACCGCCTACCCCAAGGCAGGGGTGGAGGAGACCGTCCTCCACCCTGGGGAAAGACCTTTACTTGAGCTCAACCTTGGCCCCAGCGTCTTCCAACTTCTTCTTGGCGGCATCCGCTTCGGCCTTCTGCGCGCCTTCGAGAATTGGTTTGGGGGCTTCTTCGACCAGCTTCTTGGCCTCAGCCAATCCCAGACCGGCTTTCACTTCACGGACCGCCTTAATCACGGCGATCTTCTTGTCGGCGGGAACCGAAGCCAGGATCACGTCAAAGGACGTTTTGGCCTCCGCCGCCGGCGCTGCAGCGCCCGCAGCCGGGCCGACCGCAGCCACCGCCACCGGTGCTGCCGCGCTCACGCCCCAGCTTTCCTCGAGTTTCTTCACCAGCTCGGCGGCCTCAAGGACCGTGAGCTTGCTCAACTGTTCTATGATTGCATTCAGATCTGCCATTTGACCTTTCAGTCTCGTCGACTCCTCCCACCAAGGCGGATGAATTAAGCCCAATTTCGGGCCGACGATTTACTCTGTTGCTTCATCCTCATCAGGAGGACGAAAATGGTTTTCTTTACCCTTTACGCTTGTTGTTCTTTATCAATCTTTGCTTGCAGGACACGGGCCAACTGCTGGCCTGGCGCCTGGATCACCCGGACCAAATGGGTTGCCGGGGCTTGGATAACGCCCGCGAGCATGCCTCGGAGCACGTTCAGTGACGGCAGATCAGCCAGAGTATTCAGTTCCTCAGCCTCAAGCCGTTGGTTGCCCAGATAGCCAAAACGGACCTTAGGCTTCTGAAACTCCGCCTTGAAGGTCTTAAGCACCTTGGCAGCCGCAGCGAGATCCTGCTTGCCAGTAATGACCGCCAACTGCCCCGTCATCCCGCCGGCCAGATCAGCGATGCCGGCATCCTTGACGACCAATCGGAAGACCGAGTTCTTAACCACGTGAATCTCGGCGCCGACTCGCAGTAACCGCTTGCGCAGTTCGGTAAAATGCCCGACCGCCAGCCCTTGATAGTCGACGACGATAAAAAAGGGCGACGCGTTCAGCCTGGCCAGGTATTCTTTGTTGATCAGTAGCTTCTCAGCACGCATGGAAAAATCCTCTTCTCAAAATTGGGTTAACCCACCACAGTGAACTCCTTGAGATCCAGCGCAATGGGTGGACTCATGGTCGCCGAAATGGTGCAGGACTTGATGAACTGGCCTTTCACACTGCTCGGACGCGCCTTGATAAGGGCGTCAATAACAGCGTGGGCGTTCTCCACGACTTGCTGGGTTGAAAAACCGACCTTGCCAACAGGAACATGAATGTTGGCACCTTTATCAACCTTATACTCCACGCGACCCGCTTTAAACTCTTTGACCGCTTTCGCTGTGTCATCGGTGACTGTGCCGGTCTTCGGATTGGGCATTAAACCCCGAGGTCCAAGAACCTTGCCCAGTTTTCTGACTTCCGACATGGCTTCAGGAGTCGCGATGGCAACATCGAAATCAGTCCATCCTTCCTGACATTTCTTAACCATATCCTCAAAACCAACGTATTCAGCCCCGGCAGCCGTTGCGGCATCGGCCGAAGGACCGTTTTTGGCGAAGACAACCACCCTCACCACTTTCCCGCTGCCATGAGGCAATGGTACTGTGCCACGCACCATCTGGTCTGATTGTTTTGGATCCACTCCCAGATGAAATGCAAGATCCACAGTTTCAGGGAACTTAGCCCGGGGAAATCGCCCCAGGATTTCCACGGCAGTCTGGAGGGGATAGGTCTTGTTGATATCGACCATCTCCAGGGCTTTACGATAACGTTTACTTGGTTTTTTTGCCATATCCTTTAGCGGTACAGCGAGTTAAAAAACTCTCCCGCGTTGAGGTTTTGATGTTGTTTAGTCAGTAATATCGATCCCCATGTTACGGGCGGTCCCGGCTATGACACGGAATGCTGCCTCATCCGAAGTGGCATTGAGGTCTTTACTCTTGATTTTGACGATTTCCATGACCTGATTGCGGGTCACTTTACCCACTTTTTCCTTGTTGGGCATTTTCGATCCGCTTGCAATGCCAGCAGCCTTCTTCAGCAGGACGGCCGCCGGGGGGGACTTGGTAATGAAAGTAAAGGATTTGTCTTGGTAGACGGTGATAACGACCGGGATAATCATGCCGGTCTGTTCACGGGTTGCAGCGTTGAACTCCTTGCAAAACGCCATGATGTTAACGCCTTGCTGTCCCAATGCAGGACCCACAGGAGGCGCCGGATTCGCCTGTCCGGCCGGTATTTGCAGTTTAATCTGTCCAACAACCTTTTTTGCCATAAATTATGCTTTTTCGACCTGCCAGTATTCGAGTTCGACGGGAGTGTTACGCCCAAAGATGTTTACCGTCACCTTGAGCTTACCCCGCTCAGGATCGATCTCCTCGATGATCCCGCTAAAATTCAGGAAAGGCCCGTCGTTGATCTTAACGGTCTCACCCACTTCGAAGTTGACCTTTGGTTTCTCATGATCTTCGGATTCTGAAATTTGGGCCTTGATAAGTTCGACCTCTTCCGGCGAGGCCGGAGTAGGCCGATCTCCTCCCACGAATCCGATGATGCCTTGCGTATCGCGAATGAAGTACCACGGTTTCTCAATCAACCGCTGGTTGTCATCCAGCAAGATCATATCGATGAAGACATAACCGGGATACAGCTTTCGAGTGGTGACCGTCTTCTTGCCACTCCTAACCTCTGCGACTTTCTCCATGGGGACGAGCACTTCCTTGATGAACTCGTCCATCTCCTCGGCCTTCAGCCTTTTTTCAATGCTATCTTTCACCCGCTGTTCCTGGCCGGCCAAGGTATGGATGACAAACCACTGACTTCTCATGGCTCCCCCGTTAACCGGTGATTTGACGCACAACCAGGGTAATCGCCAAGTCCACGACGACCGTGAAGAAACCTAGCAGCACAATTGCCACCACCACCACCATGGTGGAGCCTTTTAATTCGTCAACTGATGGCCAAGTGCACTTTCTCAATTCTTCCTTGGTAGCTTGGACGTAGTTGGAGAATCGCATCAGATATCCCTGCCACCAGAGAAAGGCAAAGACAGCGCCGAGGATGACGACCCAGATGACGAGTGGTAATAATTCTTTCACAAATTGTATTGGCGGAGGGGGAGGGATTCGAACCCCCGAAGGTAGTTAGCCTTAACGGTTTTCAAGACCGTCGCATTCAACCGCTCTGCCACCCCTCCACGAGAGTTCTTGCTGGCAGGGCGGGAGGGACTCGAACCCCCAACCGACGGTTTTGGAGACCGCTACTCTACCAATTGAGCTACCGCCCTTCCGTTTGTTCCGTTCACCAGAGAGGTTGCGCCGGGAGGAAGAAAAATCATCCGCCTCCCGGTAAAAACCTATCGAGGAGTTATTCAATGATTTCCGAAATACGGCCTGCCCCGATAGTTCGGCCACCCTCCCGAATTGCAAAACGCTGGGTTTTCTCCATGGCCACGGGTGCGATCAGGTCGATAGCCACCGAAACGTTGTCGCCAGGCATCACCATTTCAACCCCTTCGGGCAAGGTGACGTTTCCGGTGACGTCGGTCGTCCGGAAATAAAACTGGGGACGATACTTGTTGAAGAAGGGTGTATGACGTCCACCCTCTTCTTTCGAAAGCACGTAGACTTCAGCCTTGAATTTCGTGTGAGGCGTGATGGTCCCTGGCTTTGCCAGAACCATGCCCCGTTCGACATCTTCTTTCTTGGTGCCGCGCAGCAGAACACCGACGTTGTCACCGGCGGAGGCCTTGTCCAACAGCTTGCGGAACATCTCTATATCGGTGGCAACAGTCTTGCGTGTTTCCTTCAATCCAACGATCTCGACTTCCTGCATACGGTTGAGTTCACCACGCTCGACGCGTCCCGTAACCACGGTGCCGCGACCTTCAATGTTGAACACATCTTCGATGCTCATCAGGAAGGGCTTGTCGGTTTCACGCATCGGCAGCGGGATGAACGCGTCAACAGCATTCAACAATTCCTGGATGCAGGCCTCGCCCGTACCCGCCAGAGCCGCCTTGGCACTGCCGCGCACCACCGGCGTCTTGTCGCCAGGAAAACCATACTTCGTCAGCAAATCGCGCACCTCCATCTCCACGAGTTCAAGCAACTCCGGATCATCCACCAAGTCCACCTTGTTCAGGAAGACTACCATGGCGGGAACACCGACCTGCCGGGCCAGCAGAATGTGCTCGCGCGTCTGCGGCATCGGACCTTCAGCGGCGTCAACAACCAGGATTGCGCCATCCATTTGGGCCGCCCCGGTGATCATGTTCTTGATGTAGTCTGCATGGCCGGGGCAGTCCACGTGGGCATAATGCCGGGTGTCGCTCTGATATTCGACGTGAGAAACAGCGATGGTGACGGTCTTGGTTTCATCCCGCACCGTTCCACCTTTCGTAATGTCCGCATAGGAAATCTTGGTCGCCAGACCCTTTCGGGCCTGGACCTCCACAATTGCGGCCGTTAATGTGGATTTGCCGTGATCAATATGACCGATGGTGCCGATATTGACATGCGGTTTTGTTCTTTGAAACGATTCTTTTGCCATTGCGATTCCTACATGTTTAAGTTGTCGTTATTCTAAAATCATGCCTATCCACCCAACGAGCGCTGGAGCCCATGATCAGGCTTGAACTGATGACCTCGTCCTTACCAAGGACGCGCTCTACCGACTGAGCTACATGGGCAGCCACAACTGCCTTGTCACGTCCAATAAAAAACGATAAAACCCCCTTAACCCAGGCAGCCCTTTTGTTAACTGCATCAGGGTCAAAGGCTTACCATTAATTATGGCCCAGTTAACTGCCTTAATCTAAAAAACAGCGCTCACTCTGTCAAAACTTTTGTTGAATTTTTTTGGGCGAGCTTGACGGTCTGAGTGGGGTTGGATAGTTTGGGTTCAGACAAGGTCCTGAAATGCAGAATTTTCTCATACCGATGGTTGTTGAACAGACGGGGCGCGGTGAGCGCGGTTACGATATCTACTCCCGACTGCTGGTTGACCGTATTATTTTCCTGGGGACACCTGTGGATGATAACGTCGCCAACGTGGTGATTGCGCAGATGTTGTTTCTCCAGATGACCGATCCCAATAAGGATATTCATCTTTATCTGAACTCACCGGGAGGCAGCGTGACGGCCGGCCTGGCCGTTTATGACACGATGCAGTTTCTGACATGTCCGGTTAATACTTACTGTATCGGGCAGGCGGCCAGCATGGGGGCCGTGTTGCTCTGTGCGGGGACCAAAGGCAAACGTTTCGCACTGCCCAACGCCAATATCATGATCCATCAGCTCCTCGGAGGCGCCGAGGGACCTGCCACCGACGTCGAAATCCGAGTCAAGTATATGTTGCGCCTCAAGCAACGGTTGAATAGCATCATTTCGAAGCATACCGGCAAGGCCTTTGATGTGGTTGAGAAGGATTGCGAGCGCGATTATTTCATGTCGGCTGAGGAGGCCAAGGACTATGGCTTGGTGGATGAAGTGGTTCAGTCGCGCAAGCAAATACCGGGCATTGACTCGGTCTCAAAAGTCGCGGAACAGCCACCGGCAAAGGCCGAATAGGCCAGGAAGGTTTGCTGCGTTCTTTAATTTAACCGGTCATCAAGAACGTTTTTCATGGCACGTCCATCCAACATCACGCTATGCAGCTTCTGCGGCAAAAGCCACGCCGAGGTTAAGAAACTGATCGCGGGTCCGGGGGTCTATATCTGTGACAACTGCATTACGATATGCAAGTCTGTCCTGGACAAGGAATTGCAATCCGAATCTCGCCGATCAACCCCGCGCGTCAAGGTCCCCAAACCAGCGGAGATCAAGAAACTCCTGGATGAGCAATGCGTCGGACAGGATTACGCGAAGAAGACCCTGGCGGTGGCAGTGCACAATCATTACAAGCGCCTGACCCAGGAACAGAGTCCGACGGTGGATCGGAAGGGCTCTGCCGATGGTTCCGCAGATCCCCATCAGCAAGTGGTGATCGAGAAGAGCAATATTCTTTTGATTGGGCCGACCGGCTCGGGCAAAACGCTGCTGGCGCGAACTCTGGCTGAAATCCTGGATGTTCCGTTTGCCATAGCCGATGCCACGACCCTGACTGAGGCGGGCTATGTTGGCGAGGATGTCGAAAACATCATTCTGCGGCTGGTTCAAAACGCTGAATACGATGTTAAACGAGCCCAGATGGGGATCGTTTACGTGGATGAAATCGACAAGATCGCCCGAAAGACGGAGAACGTTTCGATTACCCGGGATGTTTCGGGCGAGGGCGTGCAACAAGCCCTTCTTAAGATTCTGGAAGGCACCATCTGCAATGTCCCGCCGCAGGGCGGCCGGAAGCATCCGCAACAGGAATACATCCGGGTGGACACCACCAACATTTTGTTCATCTGCGGAGGGGCGTTTGTCGGTCTAGAAAAGATCATCCAGCGGCGGCTGGGCCGTCATGTGATGGGTTTCGGAGCGGTCTCAGACGAATCGAGCTCTCAGGCGGCGGCTCCTCAGGCCGTGATGCACCGGGTGGAGCCGGAGGATCTGCTTAGTTTTGGATTCATTCCGGAATTCATAGGACGCTTGCCGATGGTATCGGTCCTAGAGGAACTCTCGGAGGAACAGCTGGTCTCCATCCTCACGACGACAAAAAACGCCCTGATCAAGCAGTATGCCAAGCTGATGGCGATGGACGGAGTGTCCTTGGAATTTACCTCGGACGCTCTGCATGCGTTGGCGGGACAGGCCTTGAAGAAAGGCACGGGAGCGCGGGCGTTGCGGAGTCTGATCGAGAAACTGATGTTGGACATCATGTATGAGACGCCGAGCCGGGAGGATGTGGGATCCGTGGAGATCCACCGTGCCGTTGTGGAAGGCACAGACAAGCCCGTTGTCCGTCGGCGAGCCGACAAGGCGGCGGCTTAAGCGGCGGCCTCTCCATTTTTCAGTTGACCCGGGGCCCTTTTTTGACTTTTTCCATGAACGTGCGTTCCCCATTTCATCCGGAGGCTTTTGTGGCCCGGCATGTGCGTGCCATACCGCGGTCGGGCATTCGGGATTTCTTTGACATTGTTCAGGGCATGCAGGGGGTGATTTCGCTGGGTGTGGGAGAACCCGATTTTGTGACTCCCTGGCACATCCGAGAGGCAGCTATTTTTGCCCTAGAACGGGGGCGAACCTCCTATACAGCCAATCTGGGTTTGCCCAAACTCCGAGAAGCCATTAGCAATCAAGTCGCCCGCCATTTTGGCGTGAGTTATGATCCGGGTAAACAGATCCTGGTCACCGTCGGAGTCAGCGAGGCACTCGACATCGCCTTGCGCGCGTTGGTCAATCCTGGAGACGAAGTGCTGTATCACGAGCCTTGTTATGTCAGTTACTCGCCCAGCATCGTCCTGGCGCATGGCCAGGCTCGATCGCTCTCCTGCCGGCCTGAAAAGGGTTTCAAAGTGACCGTCGAAGCCATCGAAGCCGCCATCACCCCGCAATCCAAGGTTCTGGTGCTCAATTTCCCGACCAATCCGACTGGCGCCACGATGGATCGCGCGGAACTCGGCCGGATCGCCGAAGTGGCGCAACGCCACAATCTCATGGTCATCACCGACGAAATCTATTCAGAGCTGACGTTTGAAGGAGAACACGTGAGCATCGCCTCTCTTCCAGGAATGGCTGAGCGGACGCTGTTTCTCCATGGTTTTTCGAAGGCGTACGCCATGACCGGCTTTCGAGTTGGGTATGCGTGCGGGCCGGCTGAAATCATCGAGGCCATGATGAAAATCCACCAATATTCGATGCTCTGCGCGAGCATTGTGAGCCAGGAGGCGGCCATCGAAGCCATTCGCCATGGCCGTCCGGATACCGAGGAGATGCGAGATCAGTACCGTCTGCGGCGGAACCTGATTGTGCAAGCGCTCAATTCCATGGGGCTCAAGTGTCACTTGCCGCGCGGTTCCTTCTATGCCTTCCCCTGTGTCGAGTCGACCGGGCTCGGCTCGAAGGAATTTGCGGTCAAATTGCTGGAGCAGGAGAAAGTGGCCTGTGTGCCCGGCAGCGCCTTTGGCCCAACCGGAGAGGGTTATCTGCGCTGCTGTTTCGCGGCATCCATGGAGAAAATTGAGATGGCGGTCGAGCGCATGGCGCGCTTTGTCAAAACGCTCCGGTAAAGCGGCCAGCCTTTTCCGTCGCTTGCCATAACGAGGGAGGGTCATTAACGTAAACCCGAATGCGGCTTCTGGATCGCTATCTGCTTCGTGAAATGTTGGTGCCCTTGGGGTATTGCCTCGGGGGTTTCCTGATGTTTTGGATCTCGTTCGATCTGCTCTCCGACCTGGATGATTTCCAGGAGGCCCGTCTGGAATTGTTGGACATCATCCGGTATTACGGCTTCAAAAGTCCGGAGTTCCTCGTGATCGTGCTACCGGTGGCCCTCTTACTGGCCTTGCTTTATGCTATTACCACTCACGCCCGGCATAATGAAGTGATTGCACTACGCTCTGCCGGAGTCAGCCTGTGGAGACTGGGAGCTCCCTATATGGCTGTGGGTTTATTCTTCAGCGTTGGATTGCTTGGGATCAACGAGTTATGGGTGCCCGACAGCCTCGAGAGAGCAGAGATGATCCTCCAGAATAACCCGCGGGATCCTTCTGAAAAGGAACGCCGGATGTGGCAGAACAACCTGAATTTCAGGCATGCCGGCGCGGATCGCATCTGGAATGTGGCCTCATACGACCGGATCACCGGCGAAATGATTCAACCCCAAATCGATTGGCGCCTGCCCGACGGCTCACGACGGCATTTGTTCGCCGAGCGCGGTCTGAGAACCAACAACGCCTGGCTTTTTCTGAAGGCTCAGCAATGGACTAATCAGGCGGGCACGAATAGCATCCCGATCCTCAGTCTTTCCGAGAAGGTTATCATCGATGATTTCGAGGAAACCCCGGAGATGATTCAAAGTGAAATCAAGATCAGCAGTCTCAGTAATTTGAAAGCTGCCCGCAAGGTTCAACTGTCCGTGGGCGAAATCCTGAGCTACCAAAGACTTCATCCTATGCTGCCTGAGGCGGATGCGGCAATGCTAAAGACCCAGTTTCATGGCCGGCTGGCGTCGCCTTGGACCTGTCTGGTCGTGGTCCTGATCGCCCTGCCCATCGGAGCCACCACAACCGGACGCCGAAATGTGTTCGTCGGAGTCGCGAACAGCATATTCATCTGCTTCAGCTATTTTGTTCTCCTCAAGCTGGGATTGGCCTTGGGTACGGCAGGAGTGGTGGCTCCCTGGTTGGCCGCTTGGTTGCCCAACTGCTTTTTTGCGGCCTTGGGACTGCTCATGTTGAGCTATCGAACCTGATCGGATTGGAATCCCTTCAGACATATTATGCCAAATCCGGAACGGTCATGATGGCTCGGCTCGAAACCCAAGATCGGACTCCGGATGATGCCGCAATCTGGCAGGCCAGATTCCATCGGTTAAACCAGCTTTATCAGTTGGGAAATCAGGTCTACGCCACCCTGAACGCGGAGGAGGCTTTGGCTTTGCTCATGAGAGAAGCCGTGCGCCTCACCAAAGCCAGCAGCGGATCAGTGGTCCTGGTCAATCCCACCACCGGCTTCCTCGAAATCCAAGCCGCCTGGGGACTGCCCAGGAAGGCTCACCGGATCAAGCTCCGCGTGGGGGAAGGTGTTACAGGCTGGGTTGCCCGATCGGGAAAGTCCTTGAGACTGGACGATGTGCGTCAGGACAGCCGCTATATCATGCTCAGACGCTCCGTGCGTTCTGAACTGGCCGTGCCCTTATACGTGGATGGAAATCTCAGTGGCGTCTTGAATGTTGATTCCACCCGCCTCGATGCTTTCGACGATGATGACCAATCGCTTCTGGAGGAGATCGCCGGTTTGGCGGCGCGGGTCATTCACAACACATGGAGGTTTGAACAACTGCGGCTGAAGACTCGCCTTTTCGAGTCGCTGGCAAGTGTCAGTCAGGCGATCAGCTCCCCGCTCGGGGTTGATGAGGTGCTGCAGGTCATCACTCGGGAAGCCTGCCAACTGATGAACACCCGCATGTGCTCTTTGCTGCTCCTCGACGACTCCCGGGAATGGTTGGATCTTCGGGCCAGCCACGGAGCGGGCCCTGCCTACATCGCCAAACCCCGTCTGAGCGTGTCCGACAGCCTGCTCGGCGTGGTCGTTCGTCGACAGAAACCGCTCCAGATCGAGAATGTCCAGATATCCAGCCGTTACCAGAGCGTTGAAATTGCTCGATCCGAGGGCTTGGTTTCCCTGCTGAGCGCCCCGTTGGTCTTCAACGGGCAGTCGATTGGGGTGCTGGGCGTTTATACCGGCCAGCCTCACAGCTTTTCGAATGAAGAAATCCGGATTCTAGCGGCCATGGCTTCTCTGTCCGCAGTGGCCATTGAAAAGGCCAGACTTTACGAGCGCGTTGTAGAAATGGAGGATCAACTTCGAAAAAGCGAAAAGCTCTCCGCTCTCGGTCTCCTCGCAGCTGAAGTCGCCCACGAAATCCGAAATCCATTGACCGTCATGAAGATGCTGCATCATTCCCTCAACTTGAGTTTCGCTGCAAACGATCCGCGCGGCAGGGATTTTGCATTGCTCGGCGAGAAAATGGATCACTTGAATCGGATCGTTGAACGCATACTCGATTTTGCCCGAAACACAGAGCCTTGCCTCAAACCGCTGAATATCAATCACATCCTCGAAGAACTGGTCCTCCTTGTCCGTCACAAACTGAGCCAGCAGAAGATTGAAATGTGCCGGGAATTGTCGATGGGTCTCCCTCCTGTTTTAGGGGATGCGACCCAATTGGAACAGGCCTTTCTCAATTTGATCTTAAACGCCGTTCAAGCGATGCCAGAAGGGGGGCGACTTATGATTCGTTCCCGGGCCGATCCTTCCCCCGGGGACGACTCCCGTGCGGCGCATGTGCTGATTGAGTTCAAAGACACCGGTTTGGGACTCTCCGAGGAACAATGTCGTCATTTGGGAGGTTCCATCCTGAACACCACGAAACGCACGGGCACGGGCCTTGGCTTGGCCATTGTCGTTAAAACCATCGAAGCTCACGGCGGAAAAATCACCGCCAAATCGCGTGCCGGTCAGGGGACCCTTTTCAGCATTCATTTGCCTGTTGCACAGGAATCCATCGGCTAACGCCGCCCTGGAGCGCCAGGCGAATCCCTCCGCCCTTCCCGCGCATCTTCGAGGCTGGAGTACCGAACCGGCAGTTTTGGTTTGCATATTGCTGGCAGAAACTGGAAATAAGAATACAACGAGCGTTATGAGTTCTGGATATCACATTGTGGTTTGCGGGAGTTTAGTCCCCGATCCTCTGCAAACCCTTGAGCCGGTCATGGGTCCGGGGGGACCAGCCCTAAAAAATGAGATGATGCTGCCCTCGGTGCTGGATCCCTGGGCAAGCCATGCCTTATACGAGGCGGCACACTTGGCGAAGCAGAATCCCGGCTCCAAGATCTGGCTGGTGTGCCTCGGTCCAAAAGCCAAGCTCCAGCAGCTTATGATGAGCGTGGCCCAAAAAGTCTCCTTTGAACTCGTCGCCCTGGACGGTCCCGCCAATGGCTTCACCGAAGCATTCGATGTCGCCCAAGCCCTTTCCGACGCTATTCAAGGAATTCCGGGGCTCGACCGATCTCGTTTCATGCTGTTCGGCGGCTGGGAATCGGCCTCGCGCGCGGCCGGGATAACCCTGCAGATGGTGGGGGAAAGGCTGAAGATTCTGAACCAGTTTCAGGGGGTGGACGAACTGGCCGTACAGGCCGATGGTTCATTTCGGATTCTGGAGCGCATCGAAGGCGGACGCCATCAGGTTTCCTGTTGCGGCAAGCTGCCGCTCCTGCTGGGTTGGGCCACGGGCGGTTTGCCGGAACCTCCCAACAATCCTCAGGTTGGCATGATCAACATGCGCCAAGTCATGCCCGCCCTGCAAAAAGCAAAATCCACGAAAATCGGGACTGAGGGAACAAAGTACCTCAGCATGGCTCTCCCCAGACAAACGCGCGACACCCGGGTGGTCAAAAACATGCCGCCCGAGGAAATTGCCCGCGAAATTGTGGATTGGATCCAGCAATCCGGAAGCTGAATCAGATCATCCCAAACATCAGACCCGGTCATACCGTCTCCAACATCATGGAAAGAATCCTCGTCCTGATCCATCCCGAGGCCGATGGCAGCCTCGGCAAAGCCGACCGTGAAGTCCTACAGGCCGCCAGCACCTTAAGCTCCGCGCTGGGCACCCCGGCGTTCCTCGTGGGTCTCGTCGGCAACAACCTCCAAGCCGCCGGAAACGCCGTGGCACGTTGTGGCGCCTCCAGAATTCTGGGAGTCAAGGGGAGTGACTTCGCCACGGCCCGATATGGAACCGATGCCGCCGGAGCCGCAGCGTTGGTGCATCATGCTCAAGCCACAATCGTGCTGGCCGCCGCCACATCCCGATGGGCGCGCGTCCTGGCCGGCGTGGCCTGCCGGTTGGGGGGGCGCATCGATACCCACGCGACAGGTCTTGCTGTGCGCGACGGCGCTCTTACCCTGAATCGCTGGTTTTATCGCCAACGCATGGAGGGGTCCCTCCAGCGTACTCCTCGCCCCTGGATCATTACCCTGGAACCCGGAATCGGCCCTGCTTGGACGGGAGATCCTGGAGAGGTCGGTATTGAAGAAGTCCCAGTGAGCCTCACAGAGGAGGAACGGCAAACCAACGTGGCGGGGCTCCAAGCCCCCGCCGCCGATGCGCAGACCATTCGGTCCGATGCCAAACTTCTCCTCGTGGCGGGAGCCGGCTGGACGAAAAAACAGGCTGACGGCCAAGTCCACGCCGCTGAGGCGCAGCAAATCATCCTCAACTTCCTGCGAACTACCCAGGCCTCCCTCGGAGGCACCAAATCCCTCGTGGACTTGAGCGGCGAAGGCCAGGCGGTCCTCCCCTTCATGACTCATTTGAACCAAGTCGGCCAAACCGGCTCTACTCCCCGCCACCCCAAAGGATTGGCCACTTGCTGCCATGGCGAGGAACCCCATGTCGTCGGATGGCGCTTCATCAACGAGAGACGGGCAATTAATCTGGACCCCAACTGCGGCTGGGCGCGCGGCAAAGCCGACGTTGTCTATGTTGCTGATGCCTTCGCGGTCATGGCCAAAGTGAATGAGTTTCTGGACAAGCAATGACTGCCAGGCCGGAATCCGCCCGTATGGACCTGTTGGTCGGGATTGACCCTTCCTCGGTCTTGTCCTAATGTCTGAACCCAATCGATTATGAAGATTCTAGTTTGTGATCCGGTTTCTCCCCAGGGTGTCGCCCTCCTCCAAAAGAGGCCAGAATTCAAAGTCACCGTGCTCAACCACAAACATTCGGAGGCGGAGTTGCTGCCTTTGGTGAGCGATGTGCAAGCCATTGTTGTTCGTTCGGAGACGAAGATCACCCGGAAGGTGATGGAGGCGGCTTCCGAGCTTCGCGTGGTCGGCCGGGCTGGAGTTGGAGTGGACAATGTCGATGTCGACGCTGCTACTCAACGGGGCGTGGTGGTCATGAACACCCCCGCTGGAAACACGATTTCGACGGCCGAGTTGACTTTCTCGATGCTCATGGCCCTCGCCCGCAAGATTCCCCAGGCCAACACCTCGATCAAAGCCGGCGAATGGAACCGCAAGGCTTTTCAGGGAACCGAGCTTTATCAGAAGACACTGGGCATTATTGGATTAGGCCGGATCGGCACTGAGGTGGCCAAACGCGCTCAAGTGTTTGGGATGAAAGTGTTGGCCTATGACCCCTACCTGGCGCTATCCCGATCCCAGGCCCTTCAAATCGAGCTGGCCGAGCTCGATGAGGTCTACCAACATAGTGATTTCATCACTGTTCACATCCCCATGACCAGTGAAACCAAAGGGATGATCAATGCCTCGGTCATGGCCAAAATGAAGAAGGGCGTGCGACTGGTGAATTGCGCCCGGGGCGGAATCATCAATGAAAAGGACCTCGCTGCCGCCATTCAAAGCGGCCAGGTGGCCGGGGCCGCCCTGGATGTCTATGAAACCGAACCGCCGCCGTCGGATTTCGCCCTGCGATCGATGCCCGAAGTCATCATGACCCCCCACCTGGGCGCCAGCACTCACGAGGCCCAAACCAACGTCGGCATCGAAGTGGCCGAGGCCATCATCGATTACCTCCTCAATGGCGCGGTCCGCAATGCGGTCAACGTGCCCAACCTTGACGCCAAGACTTACGCCCTCGTTAAACCCTATCTTCATCTGGGGGAAAAACTCGGCAAACTGGTGGCGCAGCTCGCCCCCAAGCGCAACGAGCGAATCGTCATCACCTACGGCGGCAAGGCCAACAGCCTGCCTTCCGATCCGATCACCCGCTCCGTGCTCCGCGGTTTCCTGGAGAACGCCTGCGGCAAGGACGTGAATTTTGTCAACGTTCGCAGCCTGGCCCGCAGCCTGGGATTGCTGGTCGAGGAAATTAAATCCAGTGAGGAAACCGATTTTAACGAATGGCTGCACGTCGCGGTTCAGGATGGCAATGAGATCGTCTCCGCGGGCGGCACCTTTTTTGGCGCCCGCATGCAGCCGCGTATCGTGCGCTTGTATCATCGTCCGGTCGACATTGTGCCTGAGGGCGTCCTCTTCCTCTTGACCAACAAAGACCGGCCGGGAATCGTGGGTGAACTGGGCACTCTGATGGCCAAACACAACGTCAACATTGCCAGCATGAGCCTCAACCGTGATAAGCTGGGCGGCGAAGCCTTGACCGTGCTGAATCTCGACAGTGTTCCCCCCACTGCCGTTCTGAATGCCATTGCCAAAGATCCCGACATCAGCAACGTCCGAATCGTGAAGCTTTGAACGCATGTCGCGCCGTTGTCCTCCGCCTGAAAAAACTATGAAACCTCCTATGCGGCGAATTCTTGGCTTGAGTCTGCTTCTCCTGAGCGGAACCGTTGCGCTGTCGGCCGATGCCGGGGCCAGCCCCGGAGCCACCCGCAGTCTGTCCCTGACCAACTTGTTCGCGGATAAAATCGTCGCTCGAGGCGCGGGAGTCGAAGTCAAGCAGAGCCAGGTCGACGACGCCTTTACCGCATACAAGGCCAGTCTGGCCGCCCGCCGTCAAACCGTCCCCGAAAGCCAACGATCCAGTGTCTTGTCGAATCTGGTGGACCGCCTCATCGTGGAGCAGTTACTCACCAACCAAGCCACCGACGCTGAAAAAAAGGAGGCCAAAGAACGTGCCGAACGGCTGTTCGGCCAGTATCGCCCGGACATGATGTCCGACGAGGACTTCGACCGGCAGCTGTCTGCCATGGGACTCACAGCGGAGGAACTCCGGACCATGCTGATTAAACGGGCCACCTGCGAGACGGTGGTGGAACGCGAACTGGGCAAGCAAGTGGAGGTAACCTCCGATGAGGCCCGCAAGTATTACGACCAGAATCCCCAGCGATTTGAAGAACCCGAGCAGGTCAAGGTGAGCCATGTCCTCATCAGCACGTGGGATGACAGCACCCGCCGGGAAATGAGCGAGGCACAAAAGAAAACTCGGAAAGCCTTGGCCGAACAGGTGCTTGAAAAGGCGAAATCAGGCCAGGACTTCGCCGCTCTCGTCAAAGAGTTCTCCGATGATCGCCGATCCAAGGAAAGAAATGGTGAATACACCTTTCCCCGTCGCCGCCTGCCCCCCGAATTCGAGGCCGCCGCTTTTTCCATGAAGCCCGGCCAAATCAGCGACCTTGTCACCACGCGCTTCGGATATCACATCATTAAGTTTCTCCAAAACATTCCCGCGCGAAAGACTCCCTTCGAAGAGGTGGAAAAACGGCTGCTCGAGGAACTGCGGTATCGCGAAATCCAGAAGCTGCTGCCCGATTATCTGCAACGGCTGAAACAAGAGGCCAAAATCGAATGGCTCACCGAGCCCTGATCCTGCTGGCTTCAGCCCAGCACACTCGCCAGAATGTGCCGCAACTGGGTTTCCAGCAAATCCTCGCGGCCTTCAGTCCAAATCACATAATCCGATTCCCGCATTTTTTGTTCAACAGGCCACTGGGCCTGACGTCGTCCCTCAATCTCCTCGAGGCTCCATCCCCTGGCCAACAGGCGCCGCCGCTGGGTGACATCGGTGCACGCCACGCAGACGACCCGGTCAAAACATCCCCCCGCACCCGTTTCATAAAGCAAGGGAATTACCACGGCAGCCAGTTTCCATCCCAACTGCTCTCCCTGCTTCACCCACGCCATCCAGCGTTCCCGGATGCGCGGATGTAAGATGGTTTCCAGACGCCGTCGCGCCTCCGGTTCCCCGAAAACCATCCGGGCCATGGCGGCTCGATCCAATCCGCCGTCCTCTCCAAATACTTCCGGGCCAAAGGCGGTGCGGATCTCGGCCAGCGCAGGTTCTCCCGGAGAGACGACATTGCGGGCAATCTGATCGGTATCCACCACGGGAATCCCCATACGGCCTAAAACCGCCGCCACCGTCGATTTCCCCATCCCCATGCCACCGGTGATGCCCAAAATCCTCATCGCCATAATCAATGCGAACCATTATGCCGATGGCGACCGTCCTGAAAAGAACGAATCCCCCGGGCCTTGGCATGCTTGCATCGCCTCGCGAACCCGATCCAGAACCACTGCGGTCAAGGCGGCCTCTCCGCCCAACCCCGATGCGCACCAAATCCAACGTACCGATCTCCCCGACGGCTTCCGCCAGCCCGATTCCGCTCCATCATCTTGCAGAAACACAGCGCCGCCACATGCCTTCAGCGCCGCCGGTATATCCCGCCGGACATGAACTCCGCCACTGAGAAAAAAAGGCACCACGGCGATATACGGCGTCCGAGCCGCCCCGACAACCTCGGATACGAACGGGCGTTCCTCCAAAAACGCGGTCCGCACTGAGGCAAAGAGCTGCCTCCGCTCCATCCGCAGCGCCTGGTCCTCCGCTGCCCGGCGTGAAAGCGAATCCCGCGGCGCCCCATGCGCCACCAAGACCACACTCACCCGGTCGGGCCAGGGATCGACGGGGGCGGGACACTGGTGAAGCATCCCCTCCACCCCCCGTATCACGACCTCAACCATGCGAGGATGCGTGCCCACAGGCGCAGTGTAATGAAGCCATCCCGCACCCCGGGATTTCGCCATGGGCAATACCGGCGCGGGTTCGTTCCATCCCAGCAGACGTGGAATCACCCGACGCGCAAAATCGCCCTCGCTCATGCAGAATGGCACCACGCAGACACGAGGCCCCGGAACGCCCCGAACCACCGCGCCCAGCTCCGGGGATTGCCGGTAATAGCCGTCTTCGACCGAACTAAATAATTTATGTTGACGCAAAGCTGCCACATGCTTTTTAACTATTAACCATCCCTCCGGATTGCTTGTCGAACCATGCGCGGCCAGGACAAGGGCCGTTGAGCGGAACATTGTATCCACAGCCCAGAATTAGCCCAAGGGCGCGCGACGCGCAAATGCCAATTCCACCAGGCCGCCCTGTCGTCATATCCCAAAGGCTGCCATTCGGAAGGCGTTCGGGGGCGGATCCAGCTGCTTTTGGCATTTTAATGCAACAAATTCCTTGTCCTTTTTTCATCGAACAGTTATGCTTCGCAACCAAACCCCGGTCCGCGTCAGGTCATGCTTTAAAGCGGCCCGTTGGTTGGTTGGATTTGGGCGGCGGGGTTTTGAGTTGTAGCGGTTAGACGTACTATGAACACCGTCACAAAACTTAAAGTGGCCAACAAGAACATCCGTCCCCTCGTTGAAAACGCCCTCAATGAGAGCGGCGGCCTCCTGCGCCTCGCTCCGTGCTGGGTGCCCCGTTCCTTTCTTCATCCCGGGCGCCGTCTGAAGCTGCATCCGGACGATCTCTATGCCTTCGGCCTGAATCGAGGGGGCATCGACGAACGTTGGTTCGCCTCCACCACACCGGCCGCCAATGAAAACCGCACCCCGGACGAGGGTCTGAGTTACGTGGTGGCGGGAGAACAACGATTCACGCTGGCAGACGCGATCGCTGATTGCGGTCCCGAAATCATCGGCCGCAAAATGTGGACCAAATACGGCCGGTGGCCGGTCTACTCGAAATTCTTCGACAACATGGGGCCCATCCCCCATCACATGCATCAGTCGTTCAAGCACGCCAAAATGGTCCGGCAGGAGGGGAAACCGGAATCCTATTATTTTCCGCCTCAACACAACAACGTGGGCAACAACTTTCCCTATACCTTCTTCGGACTGGAACCTGGCACGACCAAGGCGCAATTGCGCAAATGCCTTGAGGATTGGAATGTCGGTGACAATGGCATTTTGGATCTGTCCCGCGCCTACCGTTTGAAGGCGGGTTCGGGATGGCTTGTGGGCCCGGGCATCCTCCATGCGCCCGGTTCGCTCTGCACCTATGAACCCCAATGGGGCTCGGATGTCTTCGGCATGTATCAAAATCTCGTTGAAGGCCGGGAGGTCCCCTGGTCTCTGCTTGTCAAAGACATGCCCCCCGAAAAACATCACGACCTGGATTTCATCGTCAGCGAACTCGATTGGGAGGCGAATGTGGATCCGACATTCAAGGAAAACCACTATTTGCAGCCGGTCCCCGTCGCGGACACACGGTCGGAGGGTTATGTGGATCGATGGATTGTGTACGGGCGCATCAATAATCGTCAGTATTTTACCGCCAAGGAGTTGACCGTCGATCCGGGAGCCAAGTGCACCGTGAGGGATAACGGCGCCTACGGTCTGATTACCGTGCAGGGCAAAGGCCGGATGAACCGGCTGAATCTGGATTGTCCCAAACTCATCCGGTTCCATGAACTCACCGAAGATGAGGTGTTCTGCACCGAACAGGCGGCCCGGTCGGGCGTTGTCTTCGAAAACACTTCGTCCGTCGAACCCTTGGTGATGCTGCGTTACTTCGGGCCCGATGTGAATCCGGAGGCCCCCAGCCTGGGAGCCTGGAGAAACAATCGGTTTTAATTGGATCACGTTCCAGATACCGCCCTTTGCTTTATGAAGCCCTCACATAACGATTATCCCAAACTACACAATGCCATGTGGCCCGGATTGGTCGGCAAGGGCAGTCCGGGCGCCGAACCGTGCCTGGACCTGGACACGATGCTCAATCTCACGGCTGCCGCTGAGGTCAACGGCCAAAAGTTTGATGGCATTGACATCTTTCTGTACGATCCCCATATCAGCATCGACATCAGCGAAGATGACCTGAGGGAACTGGGCGACAAGGTGGCGGCCAAGGGATTCGTCGTGGGGTCGGTCGTGGCTCCGATCTGGGGCGCCACAGGGGGAGGCTCGGCCATGGGCGGTCCTGAGGAACGTAAGAAATTTGTCACCCAGGTTCGAAAGGCCTGCCGGATCGCTGCCCGTTTGCGCGAATTGGGACTTCGACCTTATGGCATCGTCCGAATCGACACGGCATGCGGCGTCCAGGAGTGGGCGGCGGATCCCACCGGCAACACCCGGCGAATCGCCCAAACCTTCCGCGAGGCCTGCGACGTCGCAGAAGATTTTGGAGAACGCCTGGCGACTGAGGGGGAAATCTGCTGGGGCGGCTTGCACAGCTGGAAACGCGCCGCACAGCTGCTGGAAATGGTGGATCGCCCCCGGATCCTCGGTTTTCAGGCTGACATGGCCCATACGTTGCTATATACGCTTGGATACAACGCCCCGGAAGATGCGATTCTGCCCGCCAACTGGGACGGGAAGGATCCGGCTCAATTGGATGAGGCGCTCCGCACGCTGACTGCGGCGTTGCGCCCTTGGACC
This sequence comes from Verrucomicrobiota bacterium, assembly GCA_022709905.1. Lineage (GTDB taxonomy): Bacteria > Verrucomicrobiota > Verrucomicrobiia > Limisphaerales > UBA1319 > JAKLHY01. Next base: position 99,515 of record JAKLHY010000017.1, read on the forward strand.
ATTGATTTTCACGTTGCGCAAAATGATGCCACAGTCAAAGGATCCGGCTCACACGACAAAACCGGCCGCCATTGCCTGGCGTCTGATCCCCATGGCAAACTGGATATCCCGCGCCATGCCGGCTTCTGGCTGCGTGACGAACAAAACAATCTGACCCGGGCCTTCTCGCACGTTTGTTGGGATGGCTGCATGTTTCCCAACGCGATCATGAAAAACCGCAAGACCTGGAGAGACATTCTCTCCGCCATGATCGCCGTCCGCGAAGCCCACGGTTGGAAGGATCCCGGATCCAATGGAGGCTCGCCTGTCCGTGCCAGGACACCGATTGCCTCCAGAATCGAAGTCCGGGAGACCAAACACAAAAAACCGGCTGCAAAAGCCAAACAACCCCTAAAAAAGAGGAGCACTCATATGGCAAAAGCAACTAAGAAGGCGGCCCCCAAGAAAGCCGTGAAGAAAGCAGCACCCAAGGCCGCGAAAAAAGCCGCCGCAAAGAAGAAATAGGGGCTTCCCTTCATCAAAACCCTGAATGTTGGGCTCATCGGTTATGGGCTCAGGAATGGAGTTCACACGAACGCCCTCCGAGATGTCGCCAGCCCCAATGGCCGGAGGTCTGGCCAAATAATCCGCCGAGAAAAATTGCTGTCCCTTGATGGACCGCTGGGAGAGTGGCGGGTCAAATCGCGAGGAAGGTCGATGTTCCCAACATGGTTTGGCGCAACTATCGGCGGTTTTCGCCGTGATGTTGCCCAAGGAACTGATTGAGAGTGGCCGCCTGGAGTGTGTCTTTCGTTCTTGCGCCAAACTCCTATTGGACTGGGCGATATCGAGAGATTAACCTCGAGGCGGCCAGGGTTTTTTGTGTCCTGATGTCAAGGGATCGGGTAATGGGATCACGAGTGACCAAGGGCCATAGAAGGAGTCTGAGGACACCATTCGGCTAGGGGGCGCTTGGTCATTGATAGGACAGTTGAGGCTTAGCCCATCTTCGCAAGGTGGAAAGTTGCAGCGCTTTTTGACCTCCCCTCTTTTTTGTTCACTACTTTTGCCTCAGTGAAAAAGGCAGAAAAAAATCCGGTTGTGACAACAATTTTTTTGCGTTTTTGAATTCTGAGGATTAAATAGTTTCGAACTCAAATGGCCAGTCATCCCATGGGGGATAAGACAGACGAGTCTGTTGGTCGATAAGTCCACAAACAATACTCACAAAGATGAATACAGTAACATCACTTAAGACGATTACGGAAAATTGCCGCGGCTTGATCGAAACGGCGCTTGAGGATGGTGGCGGTCTGTTGCGTCTAGCCCCTAACTGGGTGCCTCGCTCCTTTCTCCATCCCGGCCGGCGACTTAAGCTCGCCCCGCAAGATCTGTATGCTTTCGGCCTCAACAGGGGTGGCATCGACGAACGCTGGTTTGCCTCCACCACGCCAGCGGCCAATGAAAACCGCACCCCGGATGAAGGACTGAGTTATGTGGTGGCGGGGGAATCCCGGGTGACCCTAGCCGCGGCCATATCCGAGTTGGGGGCGGGGATCGTCGGCAAGAAACTATGGAATAAATACAAACGGTGGCCGGTTTATTCCAAATTCTTCGACAACATGGGACCGATCCCACATCACATGCATCAATCCCATAAGCATGCGCAGCTGGTTGGGCAGGAAGGCAAACCTGAATCCTACTATTTCCCGCCGCAACACAACAATGTGGGCAATAACTTCCCCTATACCTTCTTCGGTCTGGAACCAGGCACTACCAAGGCTCAGTTGCGTCAATGCCTTGCCAACTGGAACAAGGGTGACAACGGCATTCTGGATTTGTCTAAAGCCTATCGTTTGAAACCGGGCAGTGGCTGGTTGGTGGGACCTGGCATCTTGCACGCACCCGGTTCTCTCTGCACCTATGAGCCGCAATGGGGATCGGATGTCTTCGGCATGTACCAAAACCTTGTCGAAGGCCGGGAAGTCCCATGGTCATTGCTGGTCAAAGACATGCCGAAAGAAAAGCACCAGAACCTCGACTTCATCATCAGCGAACTGGACTGGGACGCGAATGTAGACCCCAATTTCAAGGAAAACCACTATTTGGAGCCCACACCGGTGGCTGACACCCGCAAAGAAGGCTTTGTCGATCGCTGGATTGTCTATGGGAAGATCAACGGAAAACAGTACTTCACCGCAAAGGAACTCACGCTCGACCCGGGGGCCAAGTGCACGATCAAGGATAACGGCGCGTATGGACTGATCACGGTTCAGGGCAAGGGTAAAATGAACAAGCTCGCTTTGGACTGCCCGAAAATGATCCGATTCCATGAGTTAACCGAAGACGAAGTCTTTTGCACGGAGGAGACCGCCAAAGCCGGAGTAACCTTTGAGAACACCTCCACCGTTGAACCGTTGGTCACCTTGCGATATTTCGGGCCGGACGTGAATCCCGAGGCCCCCGAACTCGGGGCCTACAAGCACAACAATTTCTAGTTCCACGCTCGACGGGCCGTGGATTGTCAAACAAGCCGCGGCTTCATTACGTGGGGAAACGAACGCTGTGTAAATTAATATCGGTATCCAAAACTCAACAATGAAGACTATTAATGTCGGACTTATCGGATGCGGCTTCATGGGCCGCACCCACTCCAACGCGCATCGCCGCTTGGGCAATTTCTTCAAGCTCGAACATCAAACCGTGCTGAAGGCGATTTGCGATTTCAATGAAGAAAAGGCCAAAGCCTTTGCCCTGACCTGGGGATTTGAATCGGTGGAAACCGATTGGCGCAAATTGATCGCAAGGGAAGACATCGATTTGATCGAAATCGCCGCGCCCAACAACCTCCATGCCGAGATCGCCGTCGCAGCTGCCAAAGCGGGCAAAATGATCATCTGCGAAAAACCTCTGGCCATGGACGGAAAGCAAGGCTTGGCCATGGTGAAAGCGGTGGAAAAGGCCGGCGTTCCCAACTTGGTTTCCTACAACTACCGGCGCATCCCCGCAGTGACTCTGGCCAAAAACCTGATCGATGAGGGACGCCTGGGGCGCATTTTTCATTACCGCGCCAAATTCCTTCAAGATTGGACCATCTCCAAGGACCTGCCGCAGGGCGGCGACGCCTTGTGGCGGCTGGATGCCAAAGTCGCAGGCAGTGGTGTCACCGGCGATCTGCTGGCGCACTGCATCGACACTGCCTTGTGGTTGAACGGAGATATGGATCGCGTCAACGCCATGACCGAAACCTTCATCAAGGAACGGAAACATAATCTCACCGGCAAGATTGAGAAGGTTGGGATTGACGATGCCTGCGCGTTCCTGGCCCGGTTTGCCAATGGTTCGCTCGCCACTTTTGAATCCACGCGCTACGCCAGAGGTCATAAGGCGCTTTATACGTTCGAGATCAACGGTGAGCACGCCTCGATCGCATGGGATCTTCATGACCTGCATCGGCTGCAGTATTTCGACCACCGGGATCCAGGGATCCTCCGAGGTTGGCGCTCAATTCATGTCACCGACGGCGATCATCCCTACATGGGCAAATGGTGGGTGCCGGGTCTCCAAGTCGGCTACGAGCATTCCTTTGTGCACCAATTGGCCGATTTCCTGGAGGGCTTGGCGAACAACAAAACCACAGGCCCCACGTTCCGCGACGCCCTCGCCACCCAATACGTCTGCGACGCCGTGCTGAAATCGGCCCGCACCGGCCGTTGGGAAAAAGTCAGCAAGATTCGCCAGTCTTCTTAAGAAAAGTCAGCCAGCGCTCCAAAACGAAAACCGCGGGTGCTGATATGGAGCGGTTCCAGATGGAACATGGCCATGGCCCGCTCGTAAATGGCTGAGCCTGTGAGAATGACATCAGCCTTGTTTGAGGGAAGGCCAGGGGTGTTTTTCCGTTCAGCGAGCGATTGGCTCCAGAGTCTTTTTCGCAAGCCCAGGAGTTTCTTGTGGCTAAAAACCACTGACTCGATGCGTTGCCGGTCAAAAGCGCCCAGACCTTCGCTGATCGAGGCCAGCAGGCTGCAAGTGCCTCCTGTGCCCACGAGAACGACCTCCTCCAGGATGTCTTTTCTTAGAATGGGCAGAATCTGTGGCATAATCCGATGCTCCATGATCGGATCGAGCACTCGGCGAAGCAGTTCCCAATCCTCCGTCGTCGGAGGATCATGAGGAGGATGGGATTCCAGAAACCGGACCGTTCCGAGGCGAAAACTATGGCGATACAGCAAGCGGTTTTGCCGCCCATAAACAAACTGCGTGCTACCACCGCCCACTTCCAATAGCAGAAGGGATCGACCCGCGAAACGCGGATCCGATGCAATCCCCTGAAAGGCCCATTCCGCCTCCTGCTCGCCGCTGATCACTTCGGCGCTTAACTCCGAAGTCCGACGAATCGCTTCTAAAAGCTCGCTTTGGTTGACTGCGTCGCGCGCGGCGCTGGTGGCAACAACTCGAGTCCTCCTGACCGCCCAGGAGCGCGCTGAACGGGCATAATCCGCCACCACCCGGGCTGTTTCCTCGATGGCCTGAGTCGCCAGCCGATGTTCCGCGTAGAAACCACGTCCCAGCCGGGTTTGCTCGCTCTTTTCCAACAGAGGAATCACTTCCCCGTGCGATACATCGGCAACGAGGAGTTTGACAGAGTTTGTGCCCACATCGATTACGGCGCAGCGCTGCCAGGAATCTCCCCGAAAAGGAACCTCGCAACACGGAGATCCTTCGTCGATTGGACCGTTGGAGCCTGCGATCGGCACGCGGCTTATTCCTTGCGCGACATCTTCTTGGCCAGCACCGATGCCCCCACAATTCCCGCGTTGTCCCCGAGTTTGGAGGCGATGATATCGATCCCCTTGGCCGTTCCCGTCATGGCGTAGTCCTTCGCCGTTTCGACAATGATGGCCATCATTTCGTCTTCCAACGCCTCAATGACCCCTCCCCCCAAAACCACCACCTCTGGGTTGATGAGATTGATGATGTTCCCTACTGCAATGCCCGTGTATTCAGCCGCCTCCTCGATCACTCGCTCGACAAACTTGTCTCCCTTTTTGATCGCTTTGAGCAAATCGCCGCTCCGCAGATCCTCCAAATCCGATCCCAGCATGTCGGTCAGGATGGTCTTCTGTCCGTTTTTCACCGCCTGCTGGATACGGCGAAAAATGGCGGATCGGCTGGCCAACGCCTCAAAGCATCCCTGGTTCCCACAGGTGCACTTGGGGCCTCCCACCTCGAGAATCATGTGCCCCACTTCCCCCGCCGTGTGATTGAATCCCGAAAAAAGCTTCCCGTTCAGGATTAATCCTCCCCCGATTCCGGTCCCCAGGAAAAGCCCGACGACATGACGCGGTTTCTCATGCAGTTCGAGTTCGTAGATCCCAAGGATGCAGATGTTGCAGTCGTTCTCAATATGAACGGGAACGCTCAACAATTTCTCCAGTTCTTTCTTGAGCGGGACGTTGTCCCAGCCCAGGTTTCCGGTGAACACTACCTTGCCTTCCTCGGGATCGACCGATCCGGGCGCTCCAATCCCAATGGCGCGAATCTGCTTCATCTGTAAATCGCATTCATCGACCGCATCCTTGACACAACGGGCAATGCGATCGATGACGGCTCCCGGGCCTCGATCGGCCTTGGTGCTGATCTTGGATTTAGCCAGGCACTTGTGCTGATGGTCAAAAACGCCGGCCAGGATTTTCGTCCCTCCCAGGTCAACCCCCACATACAGTTCTTTTTTATCGGTCGTGTCCGCCATAGGAATTCTTGCCTTGTTTGGCCGTTTGAAGGGCCAAGGTCAGGTCATTTTCTGGTTAAAACCATTTCAATTTTATGGCGCAAGTCGGCGTTAACCGCTTCGGCCGAGCGATTGCCATCCACAATGGTAAAGCCATAAGTCGCCTGGAGCTTCTTAAACTGCTGGGCAATCAACATCTGATACTTCACAAAACTGTCAAACCAATCCCTGGATAAACCGAGGTCAATCCCGCTCTCCCAATAGTCCAGAGCTTGGTTCTTGGCAAAATTCCTCTGAATCAGCTGTTCCGCAGATACATTCAGGTAAAACACGGCATCGGGAACGAGGGCGATGCCGTAAAGATTCCTCAGCCAGGCATCGTCCATGCCGCGCACCATATCCCGAGCCATCAAGGTATACACATACCGGTCTGCCAACACCATGAACCCCGCCCGCAGGGCGGGCACAATATTGTTTTCCAGCTGATCCGCAAAATCGGTCGCATAAAACAGACTCATGGTGGTATGGCTCAGGATGTTGCCCTGCTTTGCGATTTCCAGTTCCTCACTCACCAGAGTCGAAAGCTTCAATCCCACCTGCAGTGTCGCATGCCCCGATCCTTCCAGCCATTCCACCAGCCGGGCAATCTGCGTGGAACGTCCCGAACCATCGGCCCCTTCCACAACAATGAGCTTCCCCGCCAGCTTTGTCGCGTCAAAGCCGGGCAGCCCGTGGCCATAAAAGGTCTTCGGCGTGTAAGAGGGAATTTGAATGCGGCGCTTGGCAAAGGGCTTCAGATGCCTTACAGGCACACTAGCTGGGAGGCCGTTTTTTTCGAGAGTGGACATGAGTGTTCCCTTACTGATCAGGAGCCAGGCAACAGGAATGCTGAAAGATCAATTCGCGCCGCCACCAACTGGCGCACGACCGACTGCTGGGCCTCAATCGGTTGATTGGCATCAATCTCCAAAAAACTGAACTCATTGCTCATGGACAGATACTGCTCCAGCAACCGCCCCTGAAAGATGCGAAAGCTCTCATATGGATCGCTGGAAAGCTTCAGATCCATGCCGGCCTCAAAGTACTTTAACTGCGGCCGACCGTCCAAGATCCGTTGCAGGGATACCTCGAGGTCGGCGCGAAAGAAAAAGGTCAGGTCGGGCTTGGCGGCAAAGCTGTAGATTCCCCTCACCCATGCCGGCGGGCAGCCTCGGACAGTGTCGCGGGCAAACGCGGTAAATACATACCGGTCACAGAGCACGATATACCCCGCCTTCAGCAGAGGCACCAACTGGCGTTCGTAACGATCGGCAAAATCGGTGGCATGAATCAGGCTAAAGGTGGTGGGGGTGAGCAGCGCCTGCTTTTTCCCTTTTGACGTCGCGCTCTTAACCAAGGCGGATGAGTTCCACTCGCTGAAGAAGACTTTCAACCCCTGGAGTTCCAGCCAGCGTTTCAGCAGGTAAATCTGAGTCGATTTGCCGGAACCATCCAGCCCCTCCACGGCAATCAGGCGGCCCGGAATCTTGAGTTGGGCAAAGGTCTTCATCGCGTTCAACTCTCATGGTAGAAACGCAGGAAGGCAAAAACAAACTTTTTCCAGGTAAAAAAGCGAATTGACGTCATCCAGGAACACGGATTAGGATCTTTCCGATGATTGGAAGCAGCCAAATCGCTCAGCGCTGGTATTGGGGCTTTTACTTTTTTGGGCCTGCAAGCCTGCGCGTACGGCTGCGTTGAGAAACACCTTTAATGCCGAAACCGCAGGTTGCCACCTGCGGTTTTTTTGTTTTTAACCCAAACAATAGAACAACAATCGTATGATCATTGTTTTAAAGCCCAAAATCAGTCGGCCCCAGGAAAACGCCGTCCTCAAGGAAATCAAGCGGCTCGGATACATTCCTCACATCATGCGTGGAGTGGCCCGCACCGTCATCGGAGCCATCGGGGATGAACGCACTCATCAAAGCCTGGAAACCCTGACAGCCTGGCCTCAAGTCGAGACCGTCATGCCGGTGCAGAAACGCTACAAACTGGTCAGCCGGGAAGCGCATCCGTCCAATTCCGTGGTCCACGCTGGAAACGTGGCCATCGGCGGCAAGAAATTCCAGGTGATGGCGGGACCGTGCTCCGTCGAAAGCGAGAAACAGCTGATGTCAACCGCATTGGCTGTTCAGGCCGCCGGCGCCACTATATTACGCGGTGGAGCCTTCAAACCCCGCACATCGCCGTACGAATTCCAGGGGCTCGGAGAAAAAGGCCTGAAGCTCCTAGCCAAGGCACGCCGGGAAACGGGCATGCCCGTCATCACAGAACTGCTGTCCGAAGACCACGCCGAAATGGTGGCGGAATACGCCGATATCCTGCAAATTGGCACGCGCAACGCCCAGAATTTTCAACTGCTCATTGCGGCGGCCAAAACCGGCAAGCCGGTCCTCCTAAAGAGAGGCATGTCGATGCGCATCGAGGAATGGATGTTGGCCGGAGAATACGTCTTATCCAACGAAAACCCCAATCTGCTGTTCTGTGAACGCGGCATTCGCACCTTCGAAACTTACACCCGCAACACCCTGGATCTTTCAGCGATTCCGATCATTAAACTGGAATCGCATTGTCCGGTGGTCGTCGATCCCAGCCAAGGCGCCGGACGCGCCGAACTGGTAAGTGCCATGTGCAAAGGCGCCGTGGCCATGGGCGCTGACGCCTTGCTCGTCGAGGTCCACCCCCATCCGGCCGACGCATGGAGCGATGGCGCCCAACAAGTCACTCCCGCAGCCTTTGCCCGTTTGATGACTGAACTCAAGCCGTTGATCACAGCCGTCGGCCGAACCTAGTGTGGTGCCTCTCAATTCGCTGGTGTTTCGTTGCGCCTCTTGCGGCGTTGCGGTGGCGGTCCCGGCCATCCGCCAACTGGCTCTTAGGGCTTGGACCCTAAACTATGTTCCGCAACGCCCGGATCACCGATGTTGTACGTTGTCCGAGGCTCGATTTGCAGGATGATCGACTTGCCCGCCCAATCGGCGGCTTTTCCTTTGGGAATTACTCTCAGAACCTGAGTTGTCGCCCCTCGAGGAAACACGAGATGCCCGCCTTTCGGCTGATACTGCCCCGGAAGCAGCCAATGATAATCCTTGCCATTCATCGCATTTCCCCTGAGCACGATCTGAATATCCAATTCTGAATCAGCAGCCCCCTGGCGATGGATGACAAATCTCCCTGATTCAGCCCCGGTTGCAGCCTGCGCTGTCTTGACTGTGACCACCGGCAAGCCAGGTTTGGGCTCGGGCATCGCCACAAACTCGTGAATCGCATGGAGCCTCCGGCCATCCTGCATTAAGGCTTCGGCTTCGACCCACTGTTTTCCCGGAATCCTTGGATTAAACTTGAAGATCGTTCCAACCCAAGGCTCCTGCCGTTCGCCTTCCCAAACGATCTGAGCCAGATCCAATCGTTCTGTGTTCCCAACGTCATTGGTCAAGGCGAAAGCGAGGGGTGCTGAACTGATCCGGCGAATGCAGACCTGGTCCTTTTGGGGTTTCCACGGTTGATTTTTCAAACTCCCTTGTCCCATGAGCCAGCTTGAGACGGCCAGGGCGCGGGCCTGATCGACAATGACGAATTCGGTCGAGGTATTAAAGGCGTCGCCCCACCGGTCATAATACGGATACGGATTGAGGGTCGCCCCGTCGCCCGGATACACCAGCGCCCCCAGTTCTTTCTGATACCGATCCACATACGCAAAGCCCCCCTGGATGTTCCCCTGCGGCAACCCCGAGGGCGGCAGCCCCCGGCGGTCGTTCTGCGCATACTGATGCACCACCTCCCGCGCCCGCTTCCATCCGGCCCCGGTCACATAGCAGACGTTGACCGGATTACAGCCCCACTCGTAGTTCAAATTGCTCAACACCGCCTCCCGCCACTCCGCCCGAGCCTCCAGCTGATAGCCCACCACCAGGTCAAAGGCCCGCTCGCTGGAAAAATACCAGCCCGCGCTCCGAAAACGTTTGTCTTCCAGCGGAAAGCTGGTCCCATACGCGTTATCCCGCGCCCGTCGATACGCGTCGGAGGCCGCCGCCACCACCTCCGCTTCGCACCGCGCCCGATAATCCGGGTCCAGTTCTTCGGCCCCCAAACGCCCGGTCCGCGCCGCAAAGGCGTAGGTCCGCGCCGCGCACCCATACCCCTCGAACAACCGCCACCAGGTCCATCGCCGCGTCAGCCGATCGGCCGGATCATAATGCCCCTTCAGATCGGCCTCAAAACGCTTGTCCCCCGTGGCCGCATACAGCGCCGCCGCCGCCCACGCCAGCTC
>JAKLHY010000170.1 GCA_022709905.1 Verrucomicrobiota bacterium
CGGCCAACAGCTTCCGCTCTTTCCGGATGCGCGGCAGGTTCTTCTCGAAATCGCCGCCGGTGAGCAGAACCGTTTTCTCGTCCAGCGTGGAGATTCCCAGGTTGAGCCGCTTCTCGGCCGCGTTGACTTCCTTCATGGGGTCGATCTGCCCCGGTGCATCACCGATCCATATGGACCCGCAATAGGCGGCCCGGATCTTCGGGTCATTGAAGAACCCCGGCGCGGATACCCGGCCGAAGGCCACGGCCTCGGTCAGCCAATTCTCATAAACCGGCTGACAGAAATTCTTGACCAGCCATGCGCGGCGGGTCCGGAAGAACCGCCACGACTCCAGCAATGCCGCCCTGGATGCGCTGTACGAGCTGGAAAAGTGACGGATCAGGACTTCGTAGGGGATCTCAAGCGCCATGCCGATCTGACGGAGGATGGATTGAACGAACACGTCAAACTGCGAATTGGGCCGGCCAGGATTTGCCGTGGATATGTCCTCGTTTGGCGCGAGGCCGACAATGGCCCCGTTGCCCAGCTTGTAATCCTCGTCGTCCGTCGCGGCCCCTACCTCATCCGCCGGGTTCCATGACGGCATCCCCATCCCGGATTCCGTCTTCACGAAAACCGTGAACATGCCCGCGACCACGGCGGCCATCAGCTCGGCGTCGGTATAGCGGTCCAACTGTTTGAGGCATTCGATAACGGGGGAAAGATAGGGTACGCCCCTGGTCTGGCCGGGGCGAAGGACGTTGTAAAGGTGAAGCACGTTCCGGAGGCCGGTCTTTGCGTTGAACGCTTCCAGCCTATCCCACTTCGCCGCTGACACGTTCGACACCAGGGCGTAGGGGTGCTGCTGGAGGACATGGTAGGCAATGGGTGCGCCGTATGAGTCTTTTTCAACCCCTCCCGACAACGTGCCGCTGTTCGGCTTGTAATCCGGATTCGTCACCCGGTCGCCCTCGATGGCCTGCAACTTCAGCAGGTACATCCCAGGGGGACGTTTGAACCGGGTCATCAAAAAGAAGGCGTCCCCGTTTTCGAGGACCTGGCGGAGCGCGAGGGTCTGGAGGCCGTCAAACTGTAGGGTCCGGGCGCAATCGCATTCCTGCGTTTCCGCCCAAATCGCCCACTCCCGCTCCACCTCGGACTCCCAGGCTTCCGCCGCCGCGTCGTCGATCTTCAGGTACTCGCGGTCGATGCGGGCCTGGAGCTTGAGGCCCTGCCCCACGGTGTTCGACACGACCAGGCCGATGGCCCCGGTCGCCACGGGGGCGTTGCGGATCAGGTCCCGGCTTCGCTCCCGCAGTTTCCCCTGGTATGGAAGCACGTCGCCGTCGGCGTCCCTGGGGATCGTGAACCAGCCGGAGAGGGAACGGCGGGTGACGGATGCCCCGGCGTAGCCTTCGGCATAGGCCATCGCGGCCCGTGCGGCGAGGCGTTTCCTGGCGGCAACGGGATTTACATACTCGACAATGCGGTCGATGATGTTCGGCTTCGGGATGATTACCTTGCTCATACGGGGGTGGCCCCCCTTACCACCGGCCCCTTGCGGGCGGATGCGTTGGTCATGGACAAGCCCTGCACCTTGGCGTTCCAGTAGTCGATATTCTTGCGGATCTCCGAGGCATTCGCCCGAGTGAGAGACTTGTCGCCCATCGCGTAGGACTGACCGCTGGCAACCGCCGCGTCAGCCGCAAGCCATAAGGCGAGCTGTGCTTCCGCCTGGGCAAGTGTGATTCCGGCCATAGGCACTCCCTTTTTGATGGCCTTCCCCGGTCAACCGACGCAGGGATGGCACTGTTTGGGGGGATTATAAGGGGGGTTTTTTGGTCAAAACACAGAATGACCTTATTTGAACACTACTGAACGCAGAATGATGTTATTTGAACGCAGAATGCTCTTGACAAGGTTTTTGAAATGTGCGTCGGAGGGTTAAATCATCGGTAGCACATCATGGATGTCGGCTTTCGACTCGATATGTCATAGATTCGTGATTCCAAAACCATGATGTGGGCTCTGATTTCTTTCAGCGTCGGCTGAGATAAGATCCTCCCATTCAGTCAACTACCGACCGGCTATAAGCCGGTGGCTTGCAGAAGGTCAACTAAAGTTGACTGACCGCGTATGGCGGATTGACTGCCGCCCTGCTGGAAATGTTACCAGCAGCGATTATGTCGGCCATCCCAGAATGGCCGCAGGAAATACAGGAGAAAGTAGATTGATTGGGACGATTCTTTTTATCAATACAACCGCATATCGGGCAGGTTCGAGAAGTATTGCGAGGATCAACAGCGATTACCTGAACCCCGTCCAGGATGCTTTTGTATTGGATAAAAGAGCGCAATTGAGAGAAAGCCCATCCATGCAAAGTAGCCCTCTGGGAGCGCCTGACCGTAACCCGTTCGCGGATATTCTTAAGGTCTTCAAGGGCAATTCCGCGTCCGGTGCGTTTAAACCACCATTTGCCATCCCAATCTTGATACATTGTTTGGATTCCATGCTTTTTCATGAGATTTTTTGCGGAATCGCTTACAACGAAATCATACGCTTCATTCCGTCAAAATCTTGTTGACATCATAAAACCTGATCGCAGCTTTTCTCA
>JAKLHY010000171.1 GCA_022709905.1 Verrucomicrobiota bacterium
AAATCAGTGGCAACTGTTGATCAACAACATCGCCAAGGGCGATTTCGATACCTTCAACCGCCCGGTGTTTCCCAAGGGCGAGATTCGCGGTTTCGGTTATCACGAAGCGCCGCGCGGGGTGTTGTCGCACTGGACCGTGATCGAGAACGGCAAGATCAGGAACTATCAGGCGGTGGTGCCGAGCACGTGGAACGCCAGCCCGCGCGACGACGCCGACGCGCCGGGGCCGTATGAAGCCGCGTTGCTGGACAACCCGGTCGCCAATCCCGAACAACCGCTGGAGGTGCTGCGCACGATTCATTCCTTCGATCCCTGCATCGCCTGCGCGGTGCACCTGCTGGATACCGAGCGCCAGACCCGTGTTCGGATTCAGGTCGTTTGAATGAGGACGCTGGTGCTGGGCCTCGGCAACATCCTGCTCCGCGACGAAGGGGTTGGGGTGCGGGTGGTCGAGGCGCTGGCCGAACGCTACGTTCTGCCAGCCAGCGTCGAGGTGGTGGATGGCGGCACGGCGGGCATGGATTTGCTGGACACCCTGGCCGGTTGCGCGCATCTGCTGATCTGCGATGCGGTGCAAACCGGCGGGCCGCCGGGTTCGATGGTGAAACTCGCTGGCGATCAAGTGCCAGCGCTGTTTCAGACGCGCTGCTCGCCGCACCAACTGGGTTTGAGCGATTTGCTGGCGACGCTGACGCTCACCGGCGAAGCGCCCGCCACGCTGACCCTGATCGGCATCGTCCCCGCCGATTTGGGCCTGGGCCTGGAACTGTCGCCCGCAGTGGCGGGGGCGGTCGGGCAGGCGGTCGAGTGTTTGGTGGCGGAACTGCGTGGGCTGGGTTATCCGCTGGCGCTGAAACTTCAGACCCCGCCGTCGTGACTGATTGGCCTGAATGCAACCGATTGCCCACATCTGCATGTTATTGATTAGTAACACTATACGGATGGCCTGAACGCGCCATGCGGTGATCGGTCCTCAAGTTCAGGAAGTTGGATAATGCCTGACCATGGTTACTTATATTTTTAAATAGGGATTTTCGGTGCTATTTTTGTAACGTAGTGCCGAAAGCCAAACCTGCCGCGAGACAGGGGCGGAAAGTCACGGGTCTCGAACACAGATAGCCGGACTGCCGAGAGTGATCCGCGTGAAGATCACGGGAGGCAGTGCGGCTTTTTTTATGGACCGCGCCCGGTTCCAGCCAGAGAAAGACGGCTTCCTCCCATCCCGGAGATATCATGAATGGCTATCCACCAAAACGGAGGAAATACCAATGCACGTGAAAACCATCATTCTGCCTTCGCTCCTGGGCCTGGCGCTGATGCCAACGATGGGAGCAGCCCTGGAACCCATCGAGCAACTGGGAAAGAACCTTTTTTTTGATTCCAGTCTCTCGACTCCTCCGGGCCAGTCCTGTGCTGCCTGTCATGCACCCGAGGCTGGCTTCACTGGCCCTACCTCAGCGATCAATGCCGGGATTGCCGTTTATCCGGGCGCCATTCACAATCGTTTCGGCAATCGCAAACCGCCTACTGCCGCCTATGGCGGCGATAGCCCGTTGTTGAATTACGATGAAGCCGAAGAGGTTTGGATCGGCGGCATGTTCTGGGATGGCCGGGCGACCGGATGGACGCTTGGCGATCCGCTGGCCGAACAAGCGCAGGGGCCGTTCCTGAATAACCTTGAGCAAAACATGCCTCATGTCAAGCAGGTCATCCGCCGCGTGGCCAAGTCCAACTATGCTGGGCTGTTCGAAGAAGTTTGGGGACCAGGCTCGCTTGACGACAAGAAGGACGTTGCGGGCACGTATGAACGCATCGCACGCTCGATTGCCGCCTATGAGCGGTCGTCGGAAGTCAATCCCTTCAGTTCGAAATATGACTTTTATCTGAAAGGTGAGGCTACGCTGACCCCTCAAGAAGCATCGGGCTTGGCTCTATTTGAAGGTAAAGCCATGTGCTCCGCCTGCCACATCAGCCAGCCCGGATTGGACGGTAAGCCACCGCTGTTCACAGATTTCACCTACGACAATCTCGGCATACCAAAGAACCCAAAAAATCCGTTCTACTCAGCTCCGAAGAGCGTTAACCGCGATGGTAAAAACTGGGTGGATCCGGGACTGGGGGGCTTCCTGCAAAGCTTCCTAAGCAACTACGAGTCTGAATTAGGCAAGCACAAAGTTCCCACCCTGCGCAACGTGGACTTGCGGCCAACGCCGGACTTCGTGAAGGCTTACGGCCACAATGGCTACTTCAAGAGCCTTGAGGAGATCGTCCACTTCTACAACACACGCGACGTTCCCGGTGCGGGTTGGCCAGCCCCGGAAGTTCCACAGAACGTCAACACCGACGAATTGGGTAATCTCGGTCTGACCGCCGACGAAGAAGCCGCCATCGTGGCGTTTATGAAAACACTGTCGGATGGCTATACGCCCACGCCATAAGCACCGAGCCAGTTGCCGCAATCCACAGCCTCGCCGCTATTACCC
>JAKLHY010000172.1 GCA_022709905.1 Verrucomicrobiota bacterium
TTCGCTGGGAATGGCGGCGTAGCGCACCAATCACGTCCTGGCGGGGCAAAAGGGCCTGTGCGCGAGGGGTGATGTAAACGGGACCTAAACGATGAGTGAGGGCAGTTTCGAGCGTGAGCATGTGAGCCTCCTTGGTGATTCCGACAACCCAGAATGTCGGGCGGAAAACCCCCATAGTATACCAGGAATCACAGGAAGATTACAGCGATCTTTCGGCGACACAAGCTGTTGGGTGTCATTGCGGGGGATACATTGAAAAGACGGCCTTCGCCGCGAAGCCAGTGCGATAAAAAGAAGAGGGGACCAGTTCATAGGCAGGTCCCCGGGGCCTTGGAAGGAGGGCGAATTATCCGGCGTTTGCCGGCGCGTGAACGATTGCCGCTTTGGCGGATTTGTGCTCGTCCTGGGTCTGCTGGACAATCCAGGAGTGTGCTCCGTCCGCTACCTTGGCCAGCAGCAAGAGGTCGTCACGCCCGAAGGACTCGCTGGTCTTCCATTCCTCGTCGTCTCGGTATAGACGACAGAAGGTAGTGTTGTAAAAGGTTCGATTGTCGTCAGTCTCGTTCCTCCAGATGGTGGCTTTGACCGAGGCAATCCGGAGTTCGTGAACTGGCGGTAGCAGCTTGTCTCTTGGCTTTCTCATATGTTTACTTTCGGTGGAACCGCTCGACGGGGGCCTGCGCTCCGACAGGGAGCATCTCGTTCCGTGCCAGGCTGTTGGCACAGCCGAGGGCCTTCCCGCCGGCGGTTCGGAGGCGGCAGGGCGTTGAGGCAGGTGCAGCTTTGCCCCGGCGCGATGGCGCCTCTATGGGGTATAGCCGCTGGAATCCGGCAAAACGTAACAAGAATTTGCATCAATCTGAGTTCAAGCCCTCGAAGAGCGAAAGCTCTGAGGATGTGGCTGCTCCGAAGAGGGCTTGGATGTCGCGCGCAGAACGCCCAGCCGGTTGACCGGCATCGGCGAGAGTGTGCCATCGGTTGGACTTCATTTGAGGGAGAGGAGAGGTGGTATTGGCTTCTAGCTCAGGCGCGAGTCGGCGCTTCATCCTCGATGAGGTCTGAGGGAACTTCATCCGTACCCCGTGCGTCAAGCTGGCTGGGAGCGTGGTTCTTTGTGAGGTCGAGGGCGTCTTCAATTTCCTGTTGACGTTTCGCAAGTTCGGCAAGCCGTTCGGCATACTCAAACCGCGCATCCACCTGCGCATGAGTCTCGGAAAGCCGTTTGCGCGTATCGCCAATGGCCCGGGCGAGGCTTTCAGCGGCGTCTTCAAAATGTTGAATCGTGTGCTCCACGGAGCGAATGGTGCCGTGAGCCGTGTCGGTTACTTTCGCCGCATAATGAGTGGCCCCTTTGAGAATGATCTCGGGTCCCTGGATGAAGTTGTCGGCGACGTATACCTGGAATCCAGCGATGGTGCCGGCCAGGCACTCCTTCCGGGTACCGCGCACTCGTTCAGCGCGGCGGAGCAGGAACTCGCCAGCGATGCCACGGTCGCGAATGTCCTGCCCGTCAACGACCATCACGAACTGGTCGCCACTGGTATCTTGGCGCGCGGCAATGTCGCGTTTCATTGCTTCTCGGCGCTGTTCGAGGCGGGGCAGTTCCTCCGTCAGGTGCCGCACGCGGGTGCGGAGCTTGAACTGGGTTTCCTGATGCTCGCAATGCAACCGGCTCAAACGGGCCAGTTCGGCATCGATGCGGGCCTTTTCGATGACCAGAGGATTGCCGGAGGCGATGGCTTTCACCTCGGCATAAGTGAGAACGATGCCATCAATATCCTCGATGCGGCGCAAGTCGCTCTCGCCAGTCATCACCTGGGCAATGAACTTGGCCTTCGTCTCCAAGGTCTGCCACATGTAAGCATCGAAGGACTCCTCGGTGACGTAACGGTAGACTTGGACTTCGGGATTCAAGTTGCCTTGCCGAAGGATGCGCCCTTCACGCTGCTCGACATCGGCCGGCCG
Source organism: Verrucomicrobiota bacterium (assembly GCA_022709905.1). GTDB lineage: Bacteria > Verrucomicrobiota > Verrucomicrobiia > Limisphaerales > UBA1319 > JAKLHY01. The sequence goes on from JAKLHY010000172.1 coordinate 1,966, forward strand.
CCACGGTGCGTCGAGGTGATGGAGCGCAACCAGCCGTTCTTGGACATTGGCACCGGTACCCATCTTCTGGGTGCTCCCGAACAGGATGCGCACCTTGCCGGCGCGGACCTGGCGAAAGAGTTGGAGCTTGGCCGCGTCACTGTCATGGTCCTGGATGAACTCGATCTCGGAGGGAGGAATGCCGGCCACAACAAGTTTGTTGCGCATGTCCTCATAGACCGAGAAACCCTTGCCGCCGGTGGGGATGGAAAGGTCGCAAAACACCAATTGGGTGGAACGGTCAGCAGCGGACTCACGCCAAATGCGCTCAATCTCGGTGACAGCCAGGTTAATCTTGCTGTCAGGATGGTCGGGGAGATGGGGATCGTGCAATCGGAGGTCGAGTGCCGCTTTGCGACCATCGGTCGTCACCAGCAGCATGTTGTCCTCACGCGGGTCAACCCGTCCGGTGCGCAGAGCTTCTGCCCGTTCCACGAGGGACTGCACGATGATCTTCAGTTCTTTGGAGCAGGGG
>JAKLHY010000173.1 GCA_022709905.1 Verrucomicrobiota bacterium
TACTTGCTACATATTTCGCCAAAACCCCAACAAAGTTGATGTTTTGACTCATTTCTCCAGGAACTTAGGTTAAGTTCGCTCGAGATCGTGACACCTACCGATCCAAGCTCCGAGAACACCTCCCTCGGTTTCATGTGTCGTTGCTGGACTACTGCGTGACTTCCAACCACGTGCATTTGTTAGTTGACGCATCGGACCGGAGCCAGATCAGCGGGCTGATGCGAGAGGTGGCAAGCGAATCCGCTCGCGCATACAATCGCCGAAAGGGTCGTCTCAATGCCTTCTGGGGAGACAACTACCACGCCACTCTGGTTGAAGACGGATCATACCTTTGGCGATGCCTGTGTTACATCGAAATGAATATGGTGCGGAGCGGAGTCGTCGCCCACCCGTGTGAGTGGCCTTGGACAGGCTACCACGAGATCATGGGGCTTCGACGGAGGTATCGGCTGATTGACCTGGATCGCTTATGTTGGCGTCTGCGCACGGATCGCCTTGACGACTTGAGGAAGAACCTGGCGGCTAGCCTTGAGGAAAGGATCCGAAGAGCCGAGGCAAAACGTGAACCGTGCTGGACGGAAAGTCTGGCAGTGGGAAGTCAGGGTTTTGTTGAGAGGATTAAGCCGTTGGTCCTATCCCGGCGGGATACCGAGATTGTCCAATCCGTCGACGAAAACTACTGGACACTCCAAGAGACGGCCTTTCCTTACGGGCCGAAAACACACTGAAAAAACGCCCCTAAAACCTCAAAATAGTTCACTTTTCTGCGCAATCACCTCGAACCTAATAGAATACCTTGGCGACAGTCGATTGCCGCCTAAGAAAGTCGATTGTTGAGTGTCTATTGAAGTAATGAATATCCACAGCACGCGTTTGGGAGAGGTTATCGGGCTGCTCTGCGCGGCAGTGCTGGCCGCGCACCTGGCAGCCGCGGACACGCCGTCGTCGAATCCGGAGTTCGTAACGATCGGGAAGCAGCGGGTGCCAGTGTATCCCGCCCTCTTGCCCGAGAAGATCGCGCTCGCCTCGCCGGGCAACACCGACGAGGGACATGAGTACCTGGTGGTCCGCACGGCCGCTGGGGCCAAGGCCATCGTGCTGGTAACCGTTGAGAACGGCCCGCTCTACTTGCAGTATGGAGCCGAGAAAATTGGCAAAGGCCAACAGGTGCAGGTCAATGGAAGCGATTTTCCGACACTGGCCGCCAGCGGATTGCATGCTCCAGCGGAACTGGAGCAGGCGCGGAGCATCACCGGGAAACCGGTCGCGGATATTACTCGCATGGGCCGGCCGGGGAATGCCTCAGGAATCGGCTTCCTGGCCGAGGATGAGGACATCCTTTCGGTGTTGCGGGGTGATAACGAACGGGTTCGGCGGTTGGGCTTGAAGCACCCGGCTCTGGCCCGCCCTCTGTTTCATGTCTGGAACCTGCTGCTCCGGGAGTATGAACTCGGAAAACTGGGTCGGTTCAAGGACGATATTGGGAGTTTCTGGTATCACGGACGGGAGATTTACCTTCGGTCGCAGCGAACCAAAGGTTTCCAGGAATCAATCTTCAACGACGAGATCAAGGGAGCGTTTGACATCGAGATTTGGCGCGAGTTGGAGGATCATGAGCGGCGATTGCTGGAGAAGGTTTACGCGCGTTTGAGCAAGGCGGAAAGGGAGGCCATGATCAGCCGGTTGACTCGGCTACGGACGGGCGAAATGGAGCCGTTCTACATCATGCGCTATGGATTCTACGAGGGGCACACCGAATACCGCGTGGATCCGCTCGCCCTGGCCGTCATCTTCGGCCTGAAACCCGTGGCGGACATCGAGAAGGCATTTCACGGAGAGCTGCCTCAGGTGCTCACGAGGCATTTCACCGCAAAAACCAACATACCGGTCGGTTCAGAAGAAAAGGCCCAATAAAACGGTTCAGCATTTGTTCATTCACCTCCCAAAGTTTATCGCGCTGCCGAATGGAAAGCTGGGGAGAGTAACCGGCCTGACGGTCAGCGTGACCTGTTCATCGAGGATCGCTTTCATGGTGGGCCGAGGTTGTCGTTGAGTTTTCATGGTTTGGTCGCCTGAAAACTTATCCCCTCTGCCTATCTTATTGAAGTACGGTCTTTGAGGGGTCGGTTCCGCGCAGCGGAACTACTCTAACGAAGCTGCGCCTCTTATTCCGAGATCGGAATAAGAGGCGCAGCTTCGTTAGACCAGCGGCTATGCATGAAAGTGCCCTGAAGCAGGAACAACAGGGCTAACGCAGATTTGTCGGGACATTTGCCGGTGA
>JAKLHY010000174.1 GCA_022709905.1 Verrucomicrobiota bacterium
GAGATCACCGCTTGCCCGCCGCCTCGTTTGAGACGGCTCGCCTTGTCGAGTTCGTCACAGACCAGGTTCTTCAGCCCCGCCAGGAGAAAGGTGCGGAACTTGCCCTTCTGCGGGTCGGCCTTGGCGAGATAGTCCTTGGCGAGGAGCCGCGCAAAAAATTCTTGAGTAAGGTCCTGAGCTTCCTCGGGGTTGGAACCCCACCGTCGCAGGTACGCGTAGAGCGGATACCAGTAGGTGCGGCAGAGCTTCTCCAAAGCCTCGGCCGCTTGGGGTGACTCGCTCTGCCCCGCCGTTAACACCACGCTCCAATGGGTGGTGGCGAACACGCTCCTTTGCGTTTCAGCTTTATCATTCTCCTTGCCCGAAGGCGCCATGACATAACCTTACCAAAGGTTTTGAACAAAGCACGGTGAAAAGAATGCCAGAGGTCGGGCAGATCCGGAGCCCTTGCCTGCTGAATAACGCAAGGCTTGGTCAACCGCCAAATTCGCCCGACCAAAGGGCGGCCACAAAATCCCGATGCGGCCAGATCTCGATCCCGTGGACCGTCCGCCGGCGCGGTTCAAGGCTCACGCAAATGTGACGTTTAAGCGGTTTCTCCTCGGCGAGCGCGGCCAGGCTGCGCAAATCCTGCGGCCCCACCATCTCCTTGGCCTTGGCTTCGATGCCGGTGTGGTCGCCGAGAACGAAATCCACTTCAAAGCCGGATGTGGATCGCCAGTAGGCCAAAGACTCGCCCGATCGATAATCCCGATGGCTGATGAGTTCATGGTGCAGCCAAGTCTCAAACATCTCGCCGAATTCCGGCGTGCCCGGCGCAACCTGCCGACCCTGGAGCGAGGCGACGACCCCGGGATCGAAGAAATAGTACTTCGAAGAAACAATCGGCTTGCGTTTCACCGACCGCCGCCAGGCCGGTAACTCGTGGAGAATTAACGTGTCCTTCAGGATGCCAAAATACTCGTAGACCGTGGTGCGCGGCACCTGCGAGTCGTTGGCCACATTGGTGAAGTTGACCATCGTGGCGTTGCAGAACGCCGCAATGCGCAGGAACCGTCCAAAGGCGGGAATGTTCCGAGTGGCCCCTTCAGCCATAATCTCCTCCTGCAGATAGGTCCCGGCGTAGGCCTCAAGGTCCGCGCGGGGATCATCCGAGAAGTAGATCGAAGGCAGCAAACCCGACCGCACCGCCCGCGCGAGGTCGAACCGATCGCCCAATTCATGACTCGTGAGCGGGTGCAGGTGACGCGTACGGGCACGGCCTCCCAGCAGGTTAACCCCGCCTCGACGCAGTTTCCGCGCGCTGGAGCCCGTCAACAGAAATCGAACACCTCGCTGCTCGATCAACCGATGCACCTCGTTGAGCAGGATCGGCAATCGTTGAATCTCGTCAATCACAACCACGGGGGGTGTTGCGTTGGGAATTGGCTCCAGTTCCTCGGCGATCCGCTGGGGACGCTGGCTCAAAGCGAGAAAGGTTGGTGTGTCCAGCAAATCATAGATCCGAGCGTTGGGCAGGGTCTGGCGGATCAGGAAGCTCTTTCCGGTCTGACGCGGTCCGAACAGGAAATGCGATTTCCTGGCCAAGAGGTCGTTAAGATCAAGGCTCCGCCCGATAACAGGCGGCGATCGTAGCGGGCTCGATGTCGTCATGCGCGTCGTTTATCATGACAAATGACGATATACTGGTCAAGCGGTCAGCAGGATTGGAATGATGTCTTCGTGATTCGGTTGGTCCCTTGGGAATCAACTGCCGTCGGCGCACCACCAAAAACTCCTGATACTGAAATCGCTCCATTGTTGCTCCTGATCGTGCGGAAAAAACTGTCGATAAACCTGTTGATGTTTTTGAATGCCATCATAAGTAATTGATGATCAATGGATGAAAGCGCAATGGCATTGTGGAGGTCGCAGGTTCGATCCCTGTCGGCTCCACCAACCTTCAAGGTCAGGGAGAAAACCAACAGCAACAGGCTCTAAGGCTTCTTCAGCTTTTTCAATTAGATAGTCGCGCTCTGGGCTGAAGAACGAACATTAATTTCTGAGGCAGGCCTGGTCAGCGGCTATGCATGAAAGTGCCCTGAAGCAGGAACAACAGGGCTAACGCAGATTTGTCGGGACATTTGCCGGTGA
>JAKLHY010000175.1 GCA_022709905.1 Verrucomicrobiota bacterium
GTGGTATCTCGACAACCAAGCATGGGTAAGCAACGTCACCAGCGGCGCTTACAAGAATTGGGTCGGCAAGCACTACGGAGAAAAAGCATGACCACCCGCAAAGGCCTCATCCTCGCCGGTGGTGCTGGCACACGCCTGCATCCAGCTACGCTGTCAGTATCCAAGCAACTGCTGCCGATCTACGACAAGCCAATGATTTACTACCCGCTTACGACGCTGTTGCTGGCCGGCATCCGGGACATCCTGATCATCTCCACCCCGCAGGACACCCCGCGCTTTGAGCAACTGCTCGGCGATGGCTCGCGCTGGGGTATCAACCTGCAATATGCTGTCCAGCCCAATCCGGACGGTCTCGCCCAGGCCTTCATCATCGGCGCCGACTTCATCGGTAACGACAGTTCTGCCCTCGTCCTCGGCGACAACATATTCTATGGGCACGAGATCCAACAAATTCTCGGCAATGCTGACCGGCGCAGCGAAGGTGCCACCGTTTTCGCCTACCACGTGCTCGACCCCGAGCGTTACGGCGTCGCCGAGTTCGATGCGACCGGCAAGGTCTTGGGCCTCGAAGAAAAGCCCAAAAAACCCAAGTCTAACTACGCTGTCACCGGCCTTTACTTCTACGACAATCAGGTCATCGAACTGGCCCGCAACCTCAAGCCATCGTCCCGTGGCGAACTCGAAATCACTGACCTCAATCGCCTCTATTTAGAACAAGGCCAACTCAATGTCGAGATCATGGGCCGCGGCTATGCCTGGCTCGACACCGGCACCCACGACAGCTTGCTCGAAGCCGGCCAGTTCATCGCCACCATCGAAAAGCGCCAAGGCCTCAAGGTCGCGTGTCCTGAGGAGGTTGCCTATCGTCAAGGCTGGATTACACCGGAACAACTCCAAGCACTAGCTCAGCCGCTGGCCAAGAATGGTTATGGGCAGTACCTGTTGCGGATTCTCCACGAAACGCTCTTTCGTTTCCGGGGCGGTTCAGGGACGTGAGACTGTTTGACTGCCAGAAACTGCCATTCCGGCAAAGCTTCCGTGAACCTGATCGAGACCAAAATGATTGTCATCCCTACCGCCATTCCGGACGTCCTGCTAATCGAATCAAAGGTTTTCGGAGATGAGCGCGGCTTTTTCTTCGAGAGCTTCAACGCCCGTGCTTTCGAACAAGTCACTGGACTGAAGCACGAATTTGTCCAGGATAACCACTCCAAATCCGCGAAAAACGTCCTGCGCGGCCTCCATTACCAGGTGGCTCCCAGGGCCCAGGGCAAGTTGGTGCGGGTTGTGCAGGGCGAGGTATTTGATGTTGCGGTCGACCTGCGAAAAAGCTCGAAAACCTTCGGCAAATGGGTGGGCGAAATACTCAGTGCGGAAAAAAAGCAGCAGATCTGGATTCCCCCCGGCTTTGCCCACGGCTTTCTCACACTGACGGAAACTGCCGAATTCCTCTACAAGACCACCGACTACTACTCCCCGGAGCATGAGCGCAGCCTGTTGTGGAGCGATTCGGCCATTGGAATCGAATGGCCGCTGGACCGCGCGCCGATCCTTGCAGCCAAAGACGCCGCGGCGAAGCAACTTGCTGAAGCTGAATACTTCACATGACCGGCTCGGAATCCTGGATCGACCATCCTGTTGCAGGCCAGTGATGAAGATCTTATGGCACGATAATCCAGATGCATGAACTGAGGTGGTCTGGTAAAATTTCAACCTTTTAGCGGCTTCAATCATGTGCGGCATCGTCGCGGCGGCAGCCGCTGGCAACATTGTTCCCGTTCTCGTCGAGGGGCTGAAGAAGCTCGAATACCGGGGCTATGACTCGGCCGGCTTGGCCGTCATTGGCAGTAGCGGCATCGAGCGCATCCGCTCGGTCGGCCGCGTCGCTGAACTCGAAGCCGCCTCCGCCGCAACCGCCGCCGTCACCGGTATCGCCCACACGCGCTGGGCCACCCACGGCGTGCCTTCGGAACGCAACGCCCACCCGCACGTCTCCGGCACGATCGCCGTCGTCCACAACGGCATCATCGAGAACTACGAAAGCCTGCGCAGCGAACTCACC
>JAKLHY010000176.1 GCA_022709905.1 Verrucomicrobiota bacterium
CAGTCCAGGCCAAAGCGATTGAAATGAGTAGGTTACGTGCGAAATCGCTATGTCTTTAAAAAGGAACTTCCGTTGAAAGGAAGGGTCTTCAGTTGGGATTGAGTCATTTGCTCGCGGTGCCAAGCGATAAAAAGGTTTTAGAGGAAAGCAAGTAAGGAGTCAGGCCAGGATCTTCTGTTTGATCGGGTTATGGCTGGCTGGGATTCAAAACAGAAAGCCAGACCAGAAGCGGGAGCGCATGGAGGATGAAGAATGAAAGCGGATCTTGATTACGAGGCTTGGGAAATCCACCCCCACGTGGTGGCGGGAATCGTCCCCGGAGAATTGGCTGCCCATCCGGAGATGAAGGGTATGCAAACGATGTATGAAGGGCAGATCACTTATCTTAAGTTCTGGAACTTTTGGGTCCGGGCGGGTACCCCAGCGGTAGAACCGGAGGATTACTATTTTCACAACTATGAAAGTGGCTCAAGGCCTGTCGCGGATCTCCTCGCCGCGATGGGGGTCCCGACGCAATGGCCGCGCACAGAAGAGGAGGTGTGGAAGAGGATCGCGACGGTGTGGTCCTGGCTGGGAGCGAATGTTCGAGTGGACAACGCGGCCTATGCGGCGTTGACCGCTGCGGATCGCTGGCCTTCGATGGAGGAATTCGCCGATTATTATGCGGATCACCATGGACTGGTGTGGGCAGCCTGCTTTTCAAAAGCGCACTTGTTTGCCATGCTCCTTGGACGCGTCCTGCCACGCTGGCATGTGCTGATCGCCTCGGCGCATCATACCGAAGGAGGCGCACCGCCCACCGCTTCGCATGTCTACGTGGGGGTTTATCTGACCGATCGTTGGTACTATCTCGATCCAACGTTCGTTTATTCGGGTGCCTTGCCGGCTTTTTCAAAACGAAAATCGGTGGGGTCGTTTGCCAAGGTGGACTATCAACATCCCTTCCAGGTGATCCCCGTGCGGCTTTCGCCTTTGAACAAAACCCCGCATCTGCCGGCATAAAGCGCCGCCGGCAAAAATACATGGTTGGCGGAACGGCGTCACGAACGCCTGAATACTTCGAGTCGCGACAGATCCCCACGATTTCGTATCGCTTGGCCGGATCTTCCGCGAGGCTGAAGGTCCACCCAAGTGCTGCCTGGCCTGGAAACAGACTCTTGTCTGCGTGTAGCTGAGGTCGTCACTGCGAGCCGGAGACCCCATGAGACTGCCGGGACTCCGGCGAAGGAGCCTGATAATGCCCTTCGGGTTCGGGGTTATCCCAAATGATCACAATCGGAGTCGGTTCTCCATTGAGGTTCCTGATTCATAAAGTTCGAGGGGCAATCCATCCGGGTCAGAGAAAAACACAAATCGCTTGCCTGTATGTTCATCATAACGGATGGCCTCGACGGTGATACCCTTTGATTCCAGGTCACGTTTGCAGGACTCGATGTCTTTCACCTCGAACGCCAGGTGACGCAGACCGCACGCTTCGGGATACGAGGGGCGTTTCGGGGGGGTTGGGAACGTAAACAGCTCGATCTGCGAGCCGTCAGGAAGAGCCAGGTCAAGCTTGTACGATTGGCGTTCGGATCGATAGTGTTCCGCAACAATTCGAAGCCCGAGTGTTTCGGCATAGAACCGTTTCGAGCGTTCATAACTCGAACAAATGATCGCCGCGTGATGGACTCGTTGGAGCATGGCATGCATTTGGGTTACAAACCTGAGCGTCGCCGGGTCAAAAGGCAAGCCCGTGCGGGATGGGATCTCCGGTCTCATTTTGGCCCGGAGCACGGCTGTGTCCAAAGGACCAGCCGCAGCGCCCATGAACCTCGGAGGGACGAGCGCCGTGAGTCCACAAAATGGGTTCCAGGACCTCATGTAACTCAGCCCTCCGAAACGAGCGATTCATGGGCAGGGTGTAACTACTCAGGTCGAAACTGACGCGGGAGCAAGGAGTTGAGGGGCCAAAAAATATTTTCACTTTGTACGGGACT
>JAKLHY010000177.1 GCA_022709905.1 Verrucomicrobiota bacterium
AAAGTCGTCCGGTTCATCCCCACGCGGGTGGGGAGCGCATGTGACGGGGAATATTACCGGTGTCGAGGTGCGGTTCATCCCCACGCGGGTGGGGAGCGCTTTTTGGCAATTGGATTCTTTTCACTGCCCACCCGGTTCATCCCCACGCGGGTGGGGAGCGCGATCGCAAGGGAGCGTTGGGGCGGAAGGTGGTCGGTTCATCCCCACGCGGGTGGGGAGCGCCGACTCCACGGACAGCGCCGAGCGCAGGTCATCGGTTCATCCCCACGCGGGTGGGGAGCGCGTTGCGAAACCATCCGCGTATCTACGCGATACCGGTTCATCCCCACGCGGGTGGGGAGCGCCGTTGGAGTCTTCTTGGCGGAGGGAGGTCGTTCGGTTCATCCCCACGCGGGTGGGGAGCGCAACCACGCGAGCAAGAACCTGTCCGCGTTTGACGGTTCATCCCCACGCGGGTGGGGAGCGCGTTTCCTCGTTGGCCTTCGTAGCCCGAGATCGCGGTTCATCCCCACGCGGGTGGGGAGCGCGCTTTCGCGGGCTCAATCTCTGCCGCGATTGTCGGTTCATCCCCACGCGGGTGGGGAGCGCCCGCGAGCTCGGCTGCGGCCCGTGTCATCTGCGCGGTTCATCCCCACGCGGGTGGGGAGCGCCTTCACCGTGTTTAGCAAGTTGCGGATCGTCTCGGTTCATCCCCACGCGGGTGGGGAGCGCGGCGCGGCCACATCTGTTTCAGCACTTGGCCACGGTTCATCCCCACGCGGGTGGGGAGCGCCACCGAGCGCAACCAACGCGAATGGGGTTGGACGGTTCATCCCCACGCGGGTGGGGAGCGCTCCACCGCGCTCGACCATGACACATGTCCCGAACGGTTCATCCCCACGCGGGTGGGGAGCGCCGTTGGCAATGACCGGCGCCGCGTACCTGACTCGGTTCATCCCCACGCGGGTGGGGAGCGCAGCGCGCGGAGACCGGAACGACGACAGGATGCCGGTTCATCCCCACGCGGGTGGGGAGCGCGAGTTTCCCTGGCTCCCTCCCTTGGCCCTCCCTGGTTCATCCCCACGCGGGTGGGGAGCGCTTTCGCGAATGTCCGAAGGGACGGCAATGCGTCGGTTCATCCCCACGCGGGTGGGGAGCGCGGCAGGGCGGCGGCGACAATGTCGGTCATCGTCGGTTCATCCCCACGCGGGTGGGGAGCGCAGATTTTCGCCGCCCGGCACCATCGGTTCGACCGGTTCATCCCCACGCGGGTGGGGAGCGCCTCGTCGCCGTCCGGTGGCGTGGCGTCTGCCGGCGGTTCATCCCCACGCGGGTGGGGAGCGCCAAGCCGGGTGACACGACCGTGTTCGGCGTATCTGGTTCATCCCCACGCGGGTGGGGAGCGCATCAGGGTGAACGGAAGGTTGTCGAGTAGCACCGGTTCATCCCCACGCGGGTGGGGAGCGCCGCATCCTCGGCCGCCGCTTGACTCGGCCAGTCGGTTCATCCCCACGCGGGTGGGGAGCGCCGCGGCGAACGAATGACGATCGTCAACAATGGCGGTTCATCCCCACGCGGGTGGGGAGCGCGGTGTGAGTTCACCCGAAGCGCCAAAGTCGTCCGGTTCATCCCCACGCGGGTGGG
>JAKLHY010000178.1 GCA_022709905.1 Verrucomicrobiota bacterium
GGATCGACGCCGATTCGTAGTCTGTGCGCACCGGGCGGGTTCAGGATCCTCGGCAAGGGAGACTGAGAATGAAAAATATCAACTCCAAAATCCGTCCCCCGGCGTCACCCGCAGAAAGGACGGTGGTTGCCGCCGTCACCGCCCAGCTGGTCGCACTCCAGCCCAACCAGGTGCGCATCACCTTGATGCACTCAGAAAGAAAGGAGACCAGCTATAACCTGGGTAAAGGGAATGGGCCGGAAGGCCCTTCCGGCAAACCCGGGGAGCGTTTCTTCTCTCGTGAGGAAGTTATCGGGCTGGTGCCTTTCCTGCTTCAGGAGAACGGCAATCGCCGCGGCTACAACGTTTTCATCACCCCGTTTTCGGAGACCGTTTGGTACATCCTGCTCGACGACATCGTGCCTGCGAAGCTGGCCGAACTGGACGGACTGCGATTGACGCCACAGATGTTGATCGAGTCCAGCCCGCAGCGCTTCCAAGGGCTGTTCATGTTGCCGAAGGACTTGGCCACCAAGGATGAAGCGAATACGCTCTTTCGCATGATCAACGCACGGCATGGCGATCCAAAAATCAGCGGGCTGACGCACCCCTTCCGCGCCGTCGGATTCCGGAACATGAAACCGAAATATCAGAAGTCCAACGGCCACTTCCCGTTTGCCGGGATGGTGTGGGGCGGGAAGCCGATGCCCGACGGACTGGTGCCGCTACTCGTGGAGGCCAAGGCTTTAGTCCGCGCGATCGCGCCCAAGGAGCGGCGTACAAGAAAGGTGTTGAAGTCCATGGATGCGTCGGCCCCCGTGGCGCTCGACCGGGAAACGACGAAGTACGCCCGGGAGCACTACCGGCAGCTGGGGTGGAGATATGGCAAGGGGTTTGATGTGTTCAAGGCGGATTTCATGTTGGCGGAGCGGCTGTTGGCCCGGCGGCTAACGGCTGACCGGGTGGCCGCGGCATTGATGCGGTTTTCACCGGATATCCAGGCGCGCTGCGGCGGCAAGGCGGCCGGAATGAAGCGGTACATCACGAAGACGGTTCTTAAAGCGGAGGGAGTAAAAAATGGCTAGAGGTCCAACAAAAGGGGAACGGGAGGCCTATGCCTTGGCCCAGAAAAACAAGGAGGCGCATATGCGCGGCGGCGAAGATGTCATCAATCCCTATCGGAGAAGCCTGGCCGGGTGGGCATATCAAGCCGGGGAAACCGATCGTGGCATCCCGCAATGGGATCCGCTGTTCGGCGGACCGCAGCCGGACTGGTGGGATCCAAACCCGATTGTAGAGGCAGGCGATCAGGGCGGCGGGGGCTGACCTCGTTGTCTGTTGCGATCGAATTGTCGTGACGGCTTGGTGTTGAATGGCTAGAATTGCCATTCATTGATCTATTCATTTGTCTATTCATTGCCATGCCTCGCCACTCCGACTCGATTCGCCTGCTGCTCGGTCAAGGACCGGTGGCTGCCCGCCAGATCGTTGAAACGACGGGGATCAGCCAGCCGACGGTTTCGCGGGCGCTGGCGGCGCTGGGTGACGAGGTGGTCCGGATCGGGTCCGGTTCCG
>JAKLHY010000179.1 GCA_022709905.1 Verrucomicrobiota bacterium
GTTGCTTTTGGCACAACGTATCATTTTCCCCTCTCTCGCCCCCCCCTCCGGGTAACAATACTTTTGGCGCAATTCGTGCTGCCAACAGGAGCACCGGGGCACGCCTCTCCCCATACTTCAACGCCTGCAAACCGCGTATCGCCTCAAAAAGCGGGAAAGCGGCGAACATTATCGGAAACAGCATGATGGTCTTCATAAGCTTCTAGATTCACCACCACGGGCTGCCAACAGTTCCACCGAACGACAGAACTGAGCGACGCGGGCGGCCCAGCTCGTCCGCATTGGCAGTGGACGTGATCCGCCCGTGTTCGGTCTAGTCAACGCTTTCGGCCTTGTCACTATCATCCACTGAGAAAGATATATACCATCCAAATCAAATAAATCACTGAGAGCCCAGCGCAAATCCGATTCAACCAAGTTCCGATGAACAGCTCTCGAACGCCGCAATAGATTCCGAATACGAGCAAGAAAATGAGTGCCAATATATAAAGAGGCTCCGGACCAAGATGAAGATGGGTTACGAAAAACAACAACGCAGCGCAAGTTAAAGCTGTGTAACCCAACCATCGTCCGCTCTTAAACGTCTGTATCATGCCGAACAATTGTTGATCGAACCAGCAGTTCGTTGTTCAGGTGGGGGAGAGTATCCTTATTTTTGCCTTATGCTGAATCGTTTATACTGCGCCTAAACCCATGGTCAATCCCGAAATAACTGCCCACCTCCCTTGACTTCCGGTTTCATATGGTTCGTTGTTAACTGCATGAATAAACCTAATCCAAATATATTTCCGAATGGCAGGAGGAATTTTGGCCTGGGCAAAGGCGGCGAGTCTGGCGCCTGAAATACCTAATCAGGATACAACTCAAGACTTTTGCCGGGAACGACGGGCATCGCATGCCCAAACCAGATACAGACCCAATCTATGAACGCATGTATTGGACCTGCACGGCGATTACAGCTATTGTGAATCCATGCAAACATATCCAGATCAGATCCACGTCAAACCGGCCATCATTTGCAGACTGGCGTTTCAGGCCATTTTGCTGGTCACCCTTGGTGTCATCTTGACTGCGTGCAAGGACGAGACCACAGGCCGCACGCGCGCGGATGCAACCGGGGTCTATGAGTTGGTTATGGTGAACGGGAACAAAGTCCCCGCCTCTGTCTCCCACGATGGGGCCACGTTGCAGGTGCGCTCGGGCACCTTCACGATTAACGCGGATGGCACGT
>JAKLHY010000018.1 GCA_022709905.1 Verrucomicrobiota bacterium
GCAGCTGTAGCCCGACGAAATCGAGACAACCTCGGTTTTATTGGGCTTTCTGTGCTATGAAGGAGGAAGTCAGGTTAAGCAGCAACGACTTATTGTGACACCGATGGGTGAGATGAAAAACGCCACCCTCACTCTCTGGATGACCTAAGCGGTTTGCCCTTGTCATGCCAGAACTCTAGCAAGATTATTAATGCGTTACACCTAAAAAATAGGTGGAAAAAACACGTTTAAAGGCTAAAAGTTGACAAGTAAAACGCCTAACCTATTGCTATACAATTGTATCACTTGGCGACAGTCAGCCCCGGGGCGGTGGCACGCCTTCACACAAAAGGAACTGGACTCAAGGGGCGCCGTCGTGGAGTGTCCAGCGGGGGGTACTGATGCCGTTGAATGGGAGCATCCATTGACCGGTGAGGAGGTAGATGGCATAGGCCACCTCGTTTTCGTTGGGCACGGGGCCGGGAGAGCAGTTCTGACAGAAGGTGTCACTGAGCCCGGCGTTGCGGCCCGAGGACCAGTATTCGTCCCAGCAGCGTTTGACGCTATTGGCGCCGCTTTCGGCATTTTGGCTCCACCGGCTGCCGAACAGGAGCCACCAGACATCGCCTGCAGCCACTTGGCCGGCGGAGGCCGCTCCGAGCCATCCGATTTGATTCAGTTCCATGATGCCATCGGGGCCGGAGGTGCTGTTGGGGCCCAGGGTGGCATAGCCATGGAAATGATCCACGAGGGTCGAGCCATCCCACCAATCGGTGTAGCCGTTGAGGCGCGCGTCCTCGGCATAGATCATCTGGCCGGTGGTGACCACCCGGCGAAGGTTGTAGTAGGTTTCCTCGGCGGTGCGTGTTTTGCGCGCCAGGCTCTCCGTCAAATACCGGCCCACGGCGCCGACCGTGGGACCGGTGACCTCGCTGTCATAGGAGAAAAGGACCCGGGCGCGGATGGCGTCGCGCAGGGACGGGGTTTCGCTGGTTTGACACGCGCCGACGTAGACCAGGCTCGATCCGAAGTTGACGCCCTTGGTTCGCAGCCAATCCCAGAATCCGGGTTTAATGGCGACCATGCCGAGCAAATATTTCTTTGTCATGCCATTGTGGATGCTGGCAATGCCCAAGGGGGATTCTCCATGGTAACGATGGAGGAGGAGGTCGCCGTATCCGGCCTCGGTTAGGAGCTGTTTTTGGCGAGCGTATTCTTCGAAAGCGCGCTTTTCACTCCACTGAGTGCCCAGATAGGTTCCGGTCGATAACCGCCCGTCAGTGCCCCCGTGTGTGCTGAGGTAGATGAGCCCGGGCGAGGATGTCAGTTCGCGAATCAGGTTGATGACCGACACTTCTTCGTCGAGCAACTGCCTCACGTCATAGCCTTTGTCGGCGAGTTTCTGCCGGATTCCATCCAGGCCCAGGAGGACGCGGTCATTATCGAATGCCGCGGCCGGATCAAAGGGATTCCAAGACAGCATGCGTTTGGTATAGAAAGGAACGACGAACAGGGCCGATTTTTGCGCCGGATCGCCGGAACCATCGAAGGCGGTTGTCACGTTCAGATGGACGCGCGGATCGGCATACAGGGGTGAAGTGGCCAGGGCTTTACTGGTGGCGCCTTTTGAGCGCCCGACGAGTTGCACATCGACTGAGGTTACCGAACCATCCCCAAAGTCGTAGTTCAGACGCACCCCATCACCCAGGGCTTCGGTGCTGAGCAGCAGGGGATACTGCGGGCTGTTCTGGGGGGCGAGCCGTCCGGGGCCCGCCACAAGGGCATCGGCGTAGGCCCGGGCTCGTCCCAAGGCCTGGTCGATCGGCAGTTGCTCATTGATGGTGGCCGCGGCGAAGATCATCCATAGGGTATGCGATAGGCTGCTTTCCTCCCGACGCCAGACAGACGGCCCCGCCGAGCCCGGCGTGAAGACATCAAACGGCATGCTGACCTTGGGGCTGGCCAGGTCCATCGCGAACCGGACATTGGGATTGAAATCCGCATCGGTGAATTTGAGGGACAGCTGCCCGTTGGTGTAGGCGTAGGAGCCCCGATACGCGAGGGCGTAATCGGGGAAGGCAAAGTACAACTGAGCGACTCCCTTGGGCTCGAAAACAAGCGCGATCTCGGCGTCCGTCGTGGGGACGGTCCCGTCCGAGTCGTGTTCAAGGTAAAACGTTTGACGCAGCAGATTTGCCGGGATTGGACTGCTGACATCATTCGTTGGGGCATCCAGTGAACCCAGGTGGACGGTGAGCGAGTTCCAACTTACAGGCCCGAAGGCCGCGTAACCGCGATAGGCCCGGCCCGAAAAATAACTGCCAACTCCAGCGGCCTTTGAATCCGGCGTGCCTTTGAGGAGTTCCGGGGAAGTCGCATTTCCGACCCAATTCGACAAGACGGTCGTGTCGTCAACAAATCCCCCATTCGGGCCTTCGAGGGCATCGATTGGCGCGAGGGTGTTGGCGCAGACCACCAGATAGGGCTGGCTGACGGTGAAAGTCGCCGTGGTATTGCCCTGGCCAATCCACGTGTAGCCATAGGCGCCCGGATCATAGTATTGGCTGGCGGTCAGGGCGTTCGTGCCCTGCCAGACGTCATACATGGGCCCCGTATAACGCGTCGCCGCATAATCGTTCGTGGCCGCCATGCCCGACAACGGCACCGCATACCGACCGTTCAGTGCGGCGCCGATTATCGTGCCGGTCATCCAGGCCGTTGCATCCTCCGCAATTGAAAATTCCTCGCCGTCGATCCTGCCCAAGAGGCGTTCTTCAAACGACATCACACTTCCCGTTCGGACCAATCGGATGACGCCATTGCTGAAAAGCGTGTTCGGGGACATGATCCGCCAAAAACCATCGACCTCGCCGGATGGCAGGCGGTCAAAGGACGTGATGCCCCGCACAAATAACCGTGGCCCGCTGAATCCATGGAGGTCGGCCGAGATCTCTGATCCGGGCGAGGACAGGTTGATGGCCCCGGGGACCCAATGCCAAGGGCCGGCTAAGTCCAAGGCACGTTGGAGGGAGTAAAACTGGTCTGAGGTAACGCCGGAAATGCGAATCTGGTTTTGAGGGGCGAGTGCGGTCAAGCGGGGCGCCACGGGAGTCCGGCTCTGCGCCCGCAATTGGCCTGAAACAACCAGATTATCCAGATACCAGCGCGAGGTTTTGTCCGTGGCTCCCTTGGCGGCGAGGGCGACCGTCACGTAACCGCTCAGATTGGTGAGCGATTTTCCGCCGTTTGCGGCCTTGAGGCCTCGATGCCAGGCCCCGTCCGCCGAGAGCGATTTCCAGCCTGCCGACATGCTGTGGAACGGGCCGCCGTTGATGCCGACCAGGACCTCGTATTGATTGGGACCATGGGCTGAGGTTCCGCTTCGCTGGCTCATGAAGTCGAACTGAATCGCGCTGATTTCCAGGACGTAACCGGCTTCGATGGCGAAAGAGAATCGCAGATAGTTCACCGGCGAGTCCGATTGCCAGGTTGATGCGCGGACGGATTCGGTCACCAGGTCACGGACGGCCGTTGAGAACACGGCCCGCACCGGCGTTGCGACCGCGATTTGCGCGGCTTTTCGCGTGGGACCCAGGTCGCGTGCGAAATCAAACTCGAGAAGCTGGTCTGACCACCCGTTCCCCGCGAACAACATGAACACCGCCAGGCTGATCAGGTGCCGGTTCCCGTTCATAATCCAGTTCCGTTTGATCTTAAGACGATTCATCTTCATAACCGTAACTCCCCGTGACAATCATCCGCACGAACAACGCGCCTTACATACGCCAACTGGCTCCGCAATTCAACAACGCCAATCGACAGTCGCCAAGGCATTTTATTGGGTCCGAGATGATTGCGCAGAAAAGTGAACTAGTCTGAGGTTTTAGGGGAGTTTCTTAAGTGTGTTTTCGGCCCGTAAGGAATGGCCGTCTCTTGGAGAGTCCAGTAGTTTTCGTCGACGGATTGGACAATCTCGGTATCCCGCCGGGATAGGACCAACGGCTTAATCCTCTCAACAAAACCCTGACTTCCCACTGCCAGACTCTCCGTCCAGCACGGTTCACGTTTTGCCTCCGCTCTCCGGATCCTTTCCTCAAGGCTGGCCGCCAGGTTCTTCCTCAAGTCGTCAAGACGATCAGTGCGCAGACGCCAACATAAGCGATCCAGGTCAATCAGCCGATACCGCCGTCGAAGCCCCATGATCTCGTGGTAGCCTGTCCAAGGCCACTCACACCTAAAAAATAGGTGGAAAAAATGCGTCTAAAGGCTAACAGTTGACCAGTAAAACGCCTAACCTATTGCTATTCAGCCCTATCACTTGGCGACAGTCGGACGCGAAAAACGCCGGATCGTTGCGAATCCCAGCAAGGCCGTGGCGACAAGGATGGCGGTGCTTCGGGGTTCAGGAACGGCCGCGAAACTCGCCGAAAAAGAAGCGTCGTAATAGAAATCCGGGTCCGGGCCGTCGCCGCTCAAGACATCGCCCCAGTTGCTCCAGTATTCCATGCCTCCGGTGTAGGCTGTATCCGCGGTGGTTGCCACCTGCCTGAGGTCGGCCAGACTCTCCAATAACGCGGCATAGGTTGTGCCGGCAGTGAGTTCAACGCCCGAGGTGAAGTTGAAGGTCCTCGTGCTGTAGCCCCCGAAAGAGAGATTTGCATTAATATCACTGTAGTCCGAAGTGCTGTAGATTGCGTGTGAAATGGCCGTGCTCAAACTCATGCCGGACGTAATGAGGGAGTCGGGCACAATGTAGAGAGTTTCGGGGACAATGATTTCGCCGGTGGTATTAAACGCGAAAGTGAAGGACATCAGGTTCACCAAGTCCGAAGGGCCAGGAGGCGTTCCGGATCCATCAGGTCCCAAGATCGTTGGGGTGAAACTTTGACCGGCAATGGTATTATAGGAATCCGGCGTGCTCGTCATTCCCACCGTGAACGTTTGTGCCAGAGCGGGAGTAGCTGCGAGGGCAATTGAGAAGATGGCGCAAAATCTGATTTTATCAATTTCACGCAAGATCAGGTGCGCAATATTCATAGTGCAAAGGCCATAATAAAAATTTCGACATTCCTAGCAACACGCCTCGGCACGAAAGCTGCAAAAGCATGCTTGCTAGCTGGTTACGACAGGACAGGATGTCTGCCGGTTGCCGCTTTGTCAAACAAATCAAAACAAGCACGGGCCGATAGTGCGCGTAAGATGGATTGACTTTTCATAAATCACTTGCAAGGGTTTTGAGATGAAAACCAACCCTATCAACTTGCCAGAATCCGGAGCGAGCATCGATCGCTTTGTCTACTGGATCGACCTGCTGATGATATTCTTCTTAGCGCATTCTCCCAAGGGAATGGCGCAGACCGTTTTGGACAACTGTGATGAAGCAAGTTTGAGGTCTGCTGTGAGCAGGGGAGGGGAGATCCGATTCGCATGCAACGGAACCGTGCACTTGAAGACCGCTTTGAGCGTCTCGACAAACGCCACGATTAATGCCTCTGGATATGATGTTACCTTGAGCGGGGACGACGTGACCCGGATTTTCGTTGTTACAACGAATGTTACCCTCGAATTAATGCAACTGACATTAGCCCACGGCCATGATGACGGGAGGGGGCCCGGAAGAGAGACGTGTTCGGCAGGCGGGGGAGCCATCCTCAATCAAACAGGGCATATCATCATTCGCGATTGTCAATTTGTTCAGAACCGTGCGACAGAAGGGGGTGGCGGTGGGCACGCAACGGGAGGGGATATTCTAAGCCAGGGGGGATCGATGCGCATAGAAAACTCCTCCTTTAGAGGAAGCAGCACAATACTCGCCCCATACGGATCCTTCGAGTTGGTCGTATCCTCGATCAAAGGGGGCAGCATTTGTCTCGATCACGGAAGTCTGAGCCTCTCGAATGTCAGTTTTTCGGATATCACCATCCAATGTGGCACATATAACCACCTGGGGTCAGAGGTTCGCCGCCCCGCACTTGGGGGTGTCATCTATGGCATGAATACGACTTTGATGGCGGACAACGTCAAGTTTCAGAATTACCTCGCCCAATCGCCTTTGATTGCGGACTTCCTGGGGGGCTGCATTTTTCTCGACCAGGGGATTGCGATTCTCAGAGGTTGTGTGTTTGCCACCAACTCGTCTCCCATACCGGTGCAGACTCCGCACATCACCTCATATCTAAAACGTCCACCTTATCAAAACGCGAGATCGGGCGGTGCCATTTACAGCACGGCGGAGCTATATGCCACCAATTGCATGTTCATCGGTAATCTGACCTGGGGATGGCAGGAGAAATATGATTATTCCGGGCCTGCGACCGGAGGAGCGGTGCATTGTGTCGGGCCGACCGTTTTTGTGGGTTGTTCCTTCTACGACAATTCGGCCATTGGCGCAGGCGGGGTTAGTTACTGGAATGTGCCCAACATCCGCGGAAGAGAAGGGAAGGGCGGTGCTGTCTATAGTGAGAACACCCTGCAGATCGTCAATTGCACATTTGCCTTAAACGCCGCGCGGGGTGGACCGGGTATCGAACCCCCACTCAATGGCATTAGCCCGGGGGGCGATGCGTATGGTGGTGCGATTTACAGCGCCGGCCTGGCCGATATCCGTTTCTCGACATTCGATAGAAACAGTGCCGTCGGAGGCGTTGGCGGTGATAGCACGAATCCTTCTGGAGGGCATCGCGAGCCTGATGGATTGCCGTTCGGCAGTGCCATTTATGCATCTCAGCCAACAACACTTTTTGCGTCCATCTTCAACCAGGATAACGGAAGTAGCAATTGTGTTGGATTAGTCATCGACCAGGGCTACAACCTGAGTTCAGACAGCAGCCTTGTTCTGAACCATAGCTCCAGTCGGAACAATACGGATCCCCGGCTGGGAATTTGGGGAGATCATGGAGGCCGCACCTTCACCGTCCCCTTGTTGAATGGCAGTCCTGCGATTGACGCCGGGCCGGAATCGGATGTGCTCTCGAACGACCAACGGGGTGTGCCTCGTCCGTTCAGCCGTGCGCATGATATTGGCGCCTTTGAACAGGCTCCGACCTTGGCCATTTCCGGGAAGGTATCTGGTCTCTTGGACACGGCGGTTGCAGGCCTGGTGATTGTATTTGTCGGATCGCGCCAGACTACGCTGCGGGCTGACGGTTCTTACACCATCGAATCGCTCTTTGAGGGAACCTACACGGTCCGGCCGGCTTCAAGCAGTTACCTGTTTCTTCCCGCATCCCGGGAGGTCACCGGGAGTTGGCCAGTCACCAACATTGACTTTGTGGCTTATGCCAAGTGGAGTGTTTTGGTGGAGCGTGGACAGGGATGGACCGCCTACATGGCCATTGGAGATCCCGGTGAGAAGATCGAGTTTCAATCCTCGACAAACCTAATGGTTTGGGAACCCATATCTACAGGAACTATTGATGCCCGAGGTCTGTATACCTATACCGACATCAACACTCGGCCAATCCAGTTTTTTCGTTTTAAAAGGCTGGCTAGAAGTCCGTGACATTTGACTGTCGCCAAGGCGTGACTTTGTGGCCGAGATGATGATAGTCATAGACTCATCCTCCTTCCTCATCAGAAAGAAGAATTTCAGCGTGGCTGCCCATCACTTGTGAATGAACGGAGGCGATAATAACGGCTGGGATAATTGCTCCATTCGGGATCGCTGAAATAGGAAGTGCCGCCGATCAGAATGTTGGTGCCCGCAGGAGTCCAAGCAGGCTTAGCCAAATCTGTGCACGATTCCACAACCACCCTGTTGTTGCCCGTCCAGGTAAGGGTGAAGCCAAAACCGCTCTTCCGCACACCGGAGTCCGCGCGGCAGGATTGATCCAAGGGATTCCACGGCACGGTTGGTAGATTGCCGTACGTTTGGCCCCAGCCTGTGGTTCCTGGCACGTAGTAAACGGTGGCGTGGGTATCCCAGAACGCAATCGATCCATCAAGGCTGGCAGCGTTACCTTCAAAAAACAAGCTGGCCAGACTGCCGCAGTGGCTGAATGCCTCGAACCCAATGTTGGTCACGCTTGCCGGGATTGTTATACTGGTCAGGTTGGTAGCCCAGCGAAACACGTATCGGGCAAGGTCATTTATGCCATCGGGGATAATGATGTTGGTTAGGCTCGTGCAACCCTCGAATGCCATGTCGCCGATTCGAGTGATGCTCTCCGGCATCGCCGCACCAGTCAAGGTGGCGCAGTTTGCGAAGGCCGCGTAATCCAGATTCGTCACACTCTCAGGGATATTGTAGCTTCCGGTTTTCCCGGCCGGGTATTGGACAAGCGTTGTCTTGCTCCTGTTGAACAAGACTCCATCCAGGCTACAATAGGCCATATTGGAAGCATCGACTGTAATGGACGCAAGGTTGCTACAGAGTCGGAACGCTTCCCGGCCGATGTTGGAGACACGGCTCGGGATCGCAATGTTTGTCAGTTGGGCGCAGCCGTAGAACGCCATGGATCCGATTTCACTTACGCTGTTCGGGATGAGAATATCTGTCAGGCTGACGCACCCGGCGAAGGCCGCTCGATCGATGTTGGTCACCCCGTTGGGGATGCTGTAGCTTCCAGCTTTGCCTCCGGGACATTGGAGCAGTGTAGTCTGGCTTTTACTGAACAAGACTCCGTCCAGGCTGCTGTAAGCGGTGTTTCCGGCATCGACCGTAATGAGAGTAAGGTTAGTGCAGCGTCGGAACACTTCCATGCCGATGTTGGAGACGCTGCTGGGGATCGTGAAGTACGTCAGTTGAATGCAGCCATCGAATGCCTGGGATCCAATTTGGATTAGGCTGTTCGGGATGATCAGCTCCGTCAGGCTGCTGCAATCACAAAAGGCCCAGTCGCCGAGGTGGGTCACGCTGTTGGGGATGGTGACACTGGCGAGGCTTGTGCAGAAAAGGAATGCCCTATTTCCGATGGTGGTCACGTGGTTCCCGATTGTAATGTTCGTCAGGTTTGAGCAGCTGATGAACGCTGCATCACCGATGCTGATGACACTATTGGGGATCGCCACACTGACCACACCGGCATTGCAGCAGAAGGCTTCTTCCCCAATGCTTGTCACTGGCAAACCCTCAATCGCGCCTGGAATGGGAACAATGCCCGCAGAACCAGTGTACTGGTTTATCGTGACAGATCCGTTGGTGATCGTATACGAGTATTGAGCCTGCGTATCAGCGCAAAAGGCCAGTAAAAACAATACCACCGACGATATCCTTGTAACCCCCGCAGCGTATCGAAAAAGCGACGAGGTCATGGTGAATCCTTTTTTTCTAACATTCATAGGAACTAAGGAGCATCAATTGTGCCATGAAAGCTGTGCTTCCTGATCGACTGTCGCCAAGGTAGACCATTGGTTCGGAGGTGATTGTGCGGCCATTTCTGCGAAAACAGCGCCCCTTGGAATTTTCAAACAGGCTCTGAGGGACGTTGATTAGGTTTGCTTTTGGCCCGTATGCAATGGCGGGCTCCTGGAGAATCCTGAAATGTGCGTCCGCGGATCGCACGACTTCAGTCCCGCGCCGACACAAGATCAGCGGCTAAATACTCTCCACAAACCGCAGATTTCCCACTGCCCGACTTTCCGTCCAGCGCGGTTTACGTTTTATATCCTCTCTGCGGATAGATCTCTTGGTGACCGTCAGCCTTTGAAGCAGAGCAGGCGCAGGCCGACGAGGACGAGGAAGGCGCCGAAGGCGCGTTTGAGTTGCGGGGCATCGATCAGGGTGGTCAGCCAGGCGCCCATGTAGCCGCCGATCAGGGCGGTGGGGGCCAGCGACAGGGCCAACGGCAGACTGACATTTTGCTGGTGGAAATGTTTGGATACGCCGATGACGGCCGTCGGGATGATGACTGCGAGCGAGGTGCCCACGGCGGTCTTGATGGGGACGCCCATCAGCATCATCATGGCGGGCACCATGATGATGCCGCCCCCCACGCCAAACAATCCGCTGGCGACGCCACTCGCCAGGCCAATCAAACCGGCCATCAGGTAATGCATATCCGAATGGGGCATGTATGCCGCAGGCGGCCCAAAACCACAACCGTTTTCTTCTGGAAACCGCCGGTTGCCATCGTGCGACCGAGGCGATAGGATGTTCGAGCAGCCTGAATCGAAAACCAAGTAGTCTTTTGTCCAATGCATATGAAACGCCATCTGATCGTTGCGGGTTTTGTGCTTACGGGTCTTTTGTCGAGGGCCGGGGCCGCGGATCTCCGGATTGGCCTGGTGGGACTCGACACCTCGCATGTGACCGCCTTCACCCAGTTGCTGAACGACCCGAATCACGCCCAGCACATTCCAGGGGCCCGGGTGGTTGCCGCCTTTCGTGGGGGCAGTTACGATCTGGAGGCCAGCCGATCGCGTGTGGACGGTTACACTCGAGAGTTGCAGGAGAAACATGGGGTGAAGCTCTGCGCCACCATCGAGGAATTATGCGGCGAGGTGGACGCTGTCATGCTGGAGAGCGTGGATGGACGACCGCATCTCGCCCAGGCGGTTCCGGTGATTTTGGCGCGGAAACCGTTGTTCATCGACAAGCCCATGGCGGCCTCCTTGCGGGATGCGGTCGCTATCTTTGAGCTGGCCCGCGAGTTTCGCGTCCCGGTGTTCAGTTGTTCGTCGTTGCGCTACGCCAAGGGCACGCAAGCCGCCCGGCGCGGGGAGGTGGGCCGGGTGCTGGAGGCGGAGACCACCAGCCCTTGCGCATTGGAACCCACGCATCCGGACTTGTTCTGGTATGGGATTCATGGCGTGGAATCCTTGTTTACCGTGATGAAAACCGGCTGCGAATCCGTGAAACGCTCTCAGACGACCAACGGTTTGATCGAAGTGGTCGGGACATGGAAGGGCGGGCGGACAGGGATTTATCGGGAAAGCAAGGCTTACGGAGGCAAGGCCCGGGGAGAAAAGGGAGAAATAGCCGTGGGGGCGTATGACGGATACGCGCCGATGGTGGCCGAGGTCGTACGGTTTTTCCAGACCGGAGTGGCTCCCGTGTCCCCGGAGGAAACCCTGGAAATCCTGGCGTTCATGGAGGCGGCCGATGAAAGCAAGCGACGCCAGGGCGACTCAGTTCGTCTCGAGGAGATATTTCAGCGGGTCGGATACAAGCCTCAGCCAGTGGCCGAGTTGATTGAATCCAGAAAGATCTGGGATGGCGCGCCCCACAACGCCTTCACCGATCTGATTCGGTTCAGGAACGAGTGGCTCTGCGTGTTCCGGGAGGGGCAGGGGCATGTATCACCGGACGGAGCCATCCGCGTGCTCGCATCGGCGGACGGCGCACGTTGGGATTCGGTGGCGCGGATTGAGTGTGCGGATGCGGATCTTCGGGATCCGAAGATTACTCAAGGGCCTTCCGGGGAATTGATGCTTTCGGCGGCGGCGGCGCTGCGTCCGCCGGCATCGGCCAAGCACCAAACCCGGGCCTGGTTTTCCCGGGATGCCCGCCAGTGGAGCGCGCCGGTGGACATTGGAGAACCGAATTTTTGGTTGTGGCGGACGGCTTGGAATCGTGAGGTCCTGTGGGGAATCGGCTATGACACACTCGGGGAGAAAAGTACTCGGTTGTATCGCAGTTCAAACGGGCGGGCATTTGAGAGTTGGGTGCCTAAACTCTTTGACCAGGGCCAGCCGAACGAGAGCGGACTGGTTTTTCTGCCTGACGAAACCGCAGTTTGTCTGCTGCGCCGCGACGGCAATCCCGGGACGGGGCAGTTGGGAACGTCGCGGCCGCCGTATCGTGACTGGGCGTGGGCTGACCTGGGGGTGAAGATCGGAGGTCCGCAACTGGTTCGGCTTCCGGGAGGCACCTTGGTGGCGGGGGTGCGGCTTTACACCCCGAAGGCGCGCACGGCCCTGGTCGCGGTGGATGTCCGGCGCGGGCGTCTGAGCGAACTGCTCTCTTTGCCCTCGGGCGGAGACACCAGTTATCCGGGGTTGGTGTGGCACGATGACACGCTGTGGGTCAGTTATTACTCGTCACACGAAGGCAAGACTTCGATTTATTTGGCCAAGGTCGGTCTGGTCGAACGATGATCGAGAATGCTCAAGCGCAACCGCCCCGGAGGCGCCTCAGGCGGTTCCTGCGGTGGGCTCTTTTCGTTGTCGGGGCGGTTCTCTTGCTGGTGGGAGGGGGATTGGCGTTTTGGTTGCGAGGCGCGTTGTATCATCGCCTGGTTCAATTTCCGGCCGAAGCAACCGCTTGGGCTGCGATCCGGGCCGATCGACAGCCCGTGACCGAAGTCAGCGGCTGGAACGAGTTTCGAGGCATCATCCATTCTCATTCCGAGTTGTCGCATGATTGCGAAGTGCCCTTCCCGGAGATCTTGCGGGTTATGCAAGAGACCGGACGCGATTTTATCTGTCTGTCCGATCATTGCGATAAGGGCGTGGCGGATTTCAGCGTTCAGTGGCGCGGGATTCACGAAGGCAAACTTTTCATTCCCGGTTTCGAGATGAAAGAAGGGATCATGCCGTTCGGCGTTTCCGCGGGAACCGTTCTGCGCAACGAGGATCCCACCCGTCAATTGATCTCGGAAATCGTCGCCCACGGGGGGATCTTCTTTTTTGCGCATCCCGAAGAAGACCGTGATTGGGCTTGCCTGGAGGCGACAGGAATGGAGATTTACAATATCCACGCCGATTTCAAGGACACCGGCGACGGTTTTTCAGCCTTGCTGCCGGACTTGTTAGTCAACTATCGGCGGTATCCCGATCATATGATGCGGCTGATTTTTGATCGCCCGATCCAAAACTTGCGGCGTTGGGACGAATGCAATCGCACGCGGCATTTTACAGGGATTGCGGGAAACGATTGCCATCAGAATGCCGGTTTGCGTGGGTTCTACACCGATCTCGGAACTCTTCGAATCGAGGATACCAGCCCGGAGACTCTCCGGGAAATCCCACTCAACGCGGTGACCCGGTTTCTGGCTCGTCTCTGTTTCGGACGCCTGCAGCCGGGGAAGATGCTCTTTCATTTTCAATTGGATCCCTACGAACGCATGACGCGGTTTGTCACCACGCATGTGCTCGCCCGCCGGCTGGATGAGGCTTCCATCCTGGACGCGCTCAAGGCCGGCCGCGCCTTTGTGGGGTTTGATCTTGTGGCCGACAGCAGCGGATTTCTGTGGTGGGCCGAGGGGAAAACCGGTCGTGCGGTCATGGGCGAGGCCTTTTGGTTTTCTCCGGAGGTGACATTGCGCGCCGCGTCCCCGCACTTGTGCCGCTTTACCGTCGTCAAAGACGGCACAGTGGTCCATCAGGAGGAAGGTCGCACCGTCGAGTGGAAGCCATCCGGGCCGGGCAAATACCGTGTCGAAGCCGAGTTGTGGATTCGGGGAGAGTGGACGCCCTGGGTCTACGCCAATCCCATCGAACTGATTTGATGGGCAGATTTTTGAGTCTTGCGCGCCGCGCTTCACGGTTACTGGAAGTGCTGTTTTTACCGCATCGGACATCTGAATCGCGGGCTCGCCATCGGCAGGCGATCGGGTTAGGATTGGGCCATGACCATTCGCCGGTTTCTATGGGGGATCCTTTGGATTGGGCTTGCGTTTGTGCTGGTGATTGCCTTGGGATCGGCTGCCTTCTGGTGGTATTTCCACCCCTCGGTTCAAAGGCAGAATGCCATCGAGTATGGCCGGAGAGGGGAACACAGTCTGGTCCTGGATGTTCTCAAGCCGTCGAAACCGAATGGCAAAGGCGTGTTGGTGCTAGTCAGCGGCGGATGGAAATCGGGTCCCTCGGGCAGCCTGGGCGAGTGGATTGTGGCGCCGGTGCTGCGCCGCGGTTATACCGTATTTGCCGTTTACCATGTCTCGCAGCCCGAGTCCTCTGTGATGGAGATCATTCAGGACATGCACCGGGCGGTTCGGTTTGTCCGGCATCATGCGAAAGACTACGGGATTGATCCTGGACGGTTGGGAGTCACGGGTGGCAGCGCCGGAGGACACTTGAGCCTGATGCTGGCCACGCGGGGCGGACCGGGTTCGGCCGACGCCCCGGATCCGATCGATCGGGAAAGCAGCGCAGTCCAGGCGGTGGCGATTTTCTTTCCGGTGACCGACTTGCTGAACCTGGGCAAGTCGACTGAGAACCTGGGGGACGGCGGGCCGCCCAAGACATTTCGTCGTGCTTTTGGCCCCCAGGGAACCAACCTGGCGGCCTGGAAGGTTATCGGGCGTGAATCTTCACCCATTTATCATGTTTCCACCAATCTCCCCCCGGTGTTGATTTACCACGGTGACGCCGACACGCTCACCCCCCTTGAGCAATCGGAGTGGTTTCTGGAAAAGGCGCGTGCCAGCAGCCGGACGGTTCAGTTGGTGGTTCATCCGGGCGGCAAGCATGGCTGGCTGACGATGATGTTCGATGTCCACCGGTTTGCCGACTGGTTTGACCGTTATTTGGTCGAGGATTGATCGTCCCTGTCGGCACTGGGTTTGGCTGGAGAGCCTGTTGTTAAGGGTCCGTGCAATAATAAATTCCGATTTTATTTTTTCACGGACCCTAAGTTCTGATCCGGTCACGGATTGTATTCCAGGATTTGACCGTCTTGCAGGAGTCTTTCGCGGAGGTTCGGGTAGGGGATATCCTGGACCGGCAGGTTGGCATCCATGGCCATGGCCGCGGCGGTGGCGGCGGATTGTCCCAGGATCATGAAGACCGGTTCCATGCGGATGGAGCCGAAGGCGATGTGCGAGCTGGATAGGCAGACGGGGACCAGGAGGTTGGCGCATTGTCCGCGTTTGGGGACGAGGGCGCCGTAGCAGATCGCATAGGGTCCAGGGGTGGGCACGCCGATATCGCCTTCATTTTGCACCCAGCCTTCCGGGGTGATGTAGCGCTGAACGTTGTGCGAGTCGATGGTATACGAGCCCATGCCGACCGAGTCGGGCGTGGGGCGCCTGCGGAGGAGCTCGTTTTCGGTCATGACGGCAAGGCCGATCATGCGTCGCGCCTCGCGGATGTAGAGCTGGTGGGGCCAGTGGCCGTTGTCTTTGAACTCGTCCTGGGGCAAGCCCCATTGGCGCATCTGTTTTTGGACTTCGGCGGGCACGCGAGGATCGTTGGCGATAAAGTAAAGCCAGCCTTTCTGGTAAGTTTCGTGTTCGCGGATGATTTCCCGGCGGCGGGTATAGGAGGCCTCGGGATAATCGTAATTATACCCGATGTTGTCGGTGCTGAATGGCCCGTGATTATTGCTATCGGTTTTTCGGTTGGGAACAGGATCGAACTTGTCGAAAGTCTCGCGCCAGCCCGCCTCGTAGATCCGAAGGAGGAGTTCATATTGTTTGGGATCATAGCCGCGAGGTTTGGGGAAGGGGAGCCGGTTGCCGGGATGGTCGGTGACGCAATAGCGGAAGCAGTAGGCTTGAATGCGCCGGTCGCCTTCTCCGTAACGGCCGGGGGGCGCGAGACTCACGCGCGGCACCACGCCGCTTTGCGGATTGTTGGGGATCACATAGGGGCTGATTTTCTTCTTGAGCACGCCGAAATGATGGCGGTGGTGGAGCACGCCGGTTTGCACGCCGTTCCATTGTTCTCCATAGACGTTTTGGGCTTCGCGTCCCACGTGGTAGGCGACGCCCGCGGCCGCCATCAGATCGCCTTCATACGTGGCATCGATAAACATCCGTCCACGGTAGGTCTGGCCCCTGAGCGTCGTGATGGCCGTAATGCGATCGCCGGTTTTGTGGACGCCGCGTTCGCGATCCAACCACTGGTTCCGCCGGACGGGAATCTCATATTCCCGGATCAAATCCTCGAAAATATTCTCGGCGACGTGAGGTTCGAAGATCCACATGGTGCGTTGGCTGCCATCGATGGCCGGTGTGCCTTGTCCGCGGTTGCCATATTCCTCGGATTTTTGCCATAGCCAGGCGTTCGGCTGCTGGTAATGTTTCCAGACACGATGATAAAACTCTCGGGCCAGGCCGCCAATGACCGCTTTGTTGCCGGTGTCCGTCCAGCCCAGCCCCCCGCTGGTCAACCCTCCCAGGTGCTTGTCCGGACAGACGAGGATGGCGGTCTTGCCCATCTTCCGGGCTTGCACGGCGGCGATGACGCCCGCGGAAGTGCCGCCATACACCACGAGGTCATACTCGGAGGCTAGCACGGTTCGGCCCAGAATCAGCACGGCGACGAAGCCGCACAACAAGGGTGATGCACGCATAAGGCTCATGGTATGATTCGTGCCCCCCGAATGTCGAGGCTAACGAACCGCCCGTGAACCGCAAATCAAACGACTTAACCGCGAATGGACTCCAATCAACGCGAATAGGCAGGGCAAATACGAAGGTCCTCAAGTGTTGGGAACGCTTGGTTAGGTTTCCGGTTTTGGATCGATGAGATATATTGGGGTTCGATGAACCTGTCCGGGCATAAACTAGGCATTCTGGTGGCGGCGGCGCCGCATCAGAGAAATTTTGATCACGCCCTGGCCCTGGCCGAAACCGGCCTGAGGCGGGGAGTGGTGGTTTATTTATATTGTCTGGATGATGCAGTCACGGGTTTAGGGCATCCCCGGATGGAGACGTTGAAAGGGTTGGGGCTCAGGCTTTGGGCTTGTGCCTATGGGGCGAGGCGCCGGAGCATCCCGCTGGGATCTCAGGCCGTGTTTGGCGGGCTCTCGGTGGTGAGCGACCTCATGCGGAACGTCGATCGATTTGTCTGTTTTACTTAAATTCCGATGACGGACTTATGTCATTCCCGGCTGTTGGTGCTGATTGAGAGCGATCCCACGACCAGTCCCCGTCCGGCGGAGGCCGTGCGGGTGGCGGCGGGGGTGGGGGCGTGGCGAGACATCCATGTGCAGCTCTGTCTGATCGGGCCGGCTTGTGCTTTAGCTGGCGATGATCTGGGTGCTTTTTGTGATGGAGAGGAATTGGACCACTATTTGCGGATGATTTTGGGCCGTGGCGAATGCCCCTGGGTGATTACCGAGGATGCGGGTCGGACTGAAGGGAAAGACGCCGGAACCGAAGGGCGGATGTGGCGTCGATTGACGATGGCGGAACTCGCCGGAGAAATCGCGCGGATGAACTGGGTGCTGCGGTTTTAGCATGAAAACGGTCTTGCATATCCTGACGCGCCCGGATGATGGCCTGGGCGCCTGTGTGATCCGGGAGCAAACAAAAGTCGAGGCGCTTGAGGTGTGGGTGGTCGACTTGTCGGCGAACGATCCCGATTACGATCGCTTGTTGGAGATGATTTTCGAGGCTCAGGAGGTGCAGGTGTGGTGATCCGGCAGGCGGACATCGTCCCAAACAAGCCTTTCCCATCCGCCTGCCGTGCGGTCAACAACAATCCCATGGCAGCCGAGGTTTTTGGATTTGAAGGTTTCGATACCGCAAATGACTCTGCAATTTCATCAGGTAAACAAAGCTATTGGTCGATGGAGGGGGGCGGCGTGAAATGGTATCGCATTCGACGTTTTCGCGCCGACTGTGAAAAAAAACCTGATGACTGGGCCTGGCAAGCGAGCTCTGAAGTTTGGTTCTGATCATACGATTGTCGTAATGACTGTGCGTTTGCCGATCTGATGAAAGCCGGTTTCCGTCACAAGACCGGGACGATAAGGTTACGATTAAGTGATAATACCGGACGCGGTTCCGGGTGTTGCCTGTGAGGTCCCGTGGATTCCCTGGTGTTGGGCGGGATCTCAGAGGGACTTCTTTTGGGGGGCGGCGAGAACGCGCGGGCGGGGGGCCAGTTTCACTCGAGGATAGCGGGGATGGAGTTTGCGGGTAGCCGGCGAGGTGTCTCCTTGGGTTTCGGCGTATTGGATGAAGGTGATCTGGGAACGGATTCCAGGTTTTCCCTTCTTGATAGGCGCCCTCTGATAGGCGCCATCCGACTGGAGAAAACGGGCCTTGATATTGTCGGCCAGGGTGGTTTCCAGGATTTCCCTGCGGATCCGTTCGCGGGCGACACCGTTGAGAATCGGGAACACGATTTCAATGCGGCGGAAAAAGTTGCGGGGCATCCAATCTGCGCTGCCGATAAAGACCTCGGGTTGGCAGGCGTTTTCGAAGTAAAAAATCCGGCTGTGCTCGAGGAACCGGTCCACGATGCTTCGGACCGTGATATTGCAGCTTAAGCCGCGGACCTGCGGACGCAGGCAGCAAATGCCTCGGACGACGAGGTCGATTTTCACTCCCGCCTGGGACGCCTGGTAGAGGGCGGCAATGATCTCGCGATCGACGAGCGAATTCATTTTGGCCACGATTCGCGCGGGCAATCCGCGGCGCGCATTTCGGGTTTCCCGTTTGATCAGGTCCAGCATTTTG
Source organism: Verrucomicrobiota bacterium (assembly GCA_022709905.1). Taxonomy (GTDB): domain Bacteria; phylum Verrucomicrobiota; class Verrucomicrobiia; order Limisphaerales; family UBA1319; genus JAKLHY01. The sequence continues at coordinate 18,273 of JAKLHY010000018.1, forward strand.
CCGTGCAATTCAAAGGGAGCAGCCAGGAAATGGCGCATGCCCTGGAACTGGCTGATGCCGGTGAGAAGATTGAACAGATTGGTGGCGTCCTCACCAAAACCCGGGTGGCAGGTAAAGAGCCCCAGATCGGTATAAAGGCGTGCGGTGGTGGGATTGTAGTTGCCGGTGCTGAGGTGCAGGTAGCGGCGGATGCCGTCGTCCTCGCGGCGGACCACCAGGCAGATCTTGCTGTGGATTTTGTAGCCGACCAAGCCGTAGACCACATGAACGCCGGCGATTTCAAGCTGGCGGGCCCACTCGATGTTGTTGGCTTCATCGAACCGCGCGCGGAGTTCGACGACGGCGGTGACCTGTTTGCCGTGGTTCACGGCCTGCATCAGGGCGTTGACGATGCGGGAATCTCCACCAGTGCGGTAGAGGGTTTGCTTGATGGCCAGCACGTTCGGGTCCGCCGCCGCCAGCTCCAGGAAGGCCACCACGGTTTCAAAGCTGTCATAGGGATGATGCAGGAGGATGTCGTGTTCGCGGATTTGCGCGAAGAGGTCGGGGGCATTTTCCAGGGCCGGGATTCGGCAGGGTTGGAAAGGGGGATTCTTAAGGTCGGGGGCGTGGATCTCCTCGTAGAGGGTCATAAGACGGCCTGGATTCAAGGGGCCATCGATCTCGTAGACATCGTAGGGACCCAGATGCAATTGTTCCAGGAGTTGCGCGAGCAAGGCCTGTGGGCAATCTCGCTCGACTTCCAGTCGAATGGCCTCGCCTCGCCGGCGTTTATGCAGTTCCTGTTCCACGGCGTTCATCAGGTTATCGACTTCCTCCTCGTCGATGTAGAGTTCGCCATTCCGAGTAACCCGGAACAGCCAGTGGCCCCGGATGATCATGCCCCGGAACAGGTCGTGCAGATAGTGGCCAATCAGGCGCCCGAGGAAGACAAAATCGCGGCGTTTGCCGGGGGAGGGAAGCCGGACCAGGCGGGGCAGGTTTCGGGGGACTTGGACAATGGCCAGCCGCTCGATTTTCTCGCCGGTCCGGGGATCCTCGAGGGCGACAATCAAGTTGAGCGACTTGTTAAACACCAACGGAAAGGGATGGGCGGAATCGAGGGCAATGGGGGTTAACACCGGCTGGATTTCGGCGCGGTAATACTGGTCGATCCAGGCGCTGTCATGCGGGGCGAGGTTGGGAACGTCGAGAAAGGTGACCTGTTGGGCTGCCAGGCCGGGCACCAGGTCCTCCCGCCAGCAGCGATATTGTTCGTCCACCATTTCCCGCACCCGGATTCGCACCGCTTCAAAAGTGGCCGCCGGTGTGAGCCCGTCGTCACCGCATTCGGTTGTGCCGCATTCGATCTGCTGTTTCAAACCGGCCACGCGGACCTCGAAAAACTCGTCGAGATTGGTGCTGAAAATGGCGAAGAACTTCAGACGTTCCAAGAGCGGATTGGTGCGATCCAGGACTTCCTCCAGGACCCGCCGGTTGAATTCCAGCCAGCTCAGTTCCCGGTTAAAAAAACTTGAAGGCCCCACGTCGGTCATAGGGCCTTATCCTAGCCGAGCTTGCGAGATCCGTCATGGCCCGATTTGTAACATTTTCGCAAATCGATTCCCGTCTTGACGGCTTCGACCACGATTTGGGCGCACGCCATGGCGTCTGAGGCGGCATCATGGTGTTTCAGAGGAATGCTGAGCCGGCGGCAGACATCGGGCAGTTTGGTGGGACGGATATTCCAGACGCGGCGCGCCAGCTTGACCGTGCAGAGGAACTCGATGCCGGGCAGTTCGAAGCCGCCTTCCTGACAGCAGGCGCACAGGACCCCTCGGTCGAATCCGGCATTGTGGGCGGCGACGAAGTCCACGCCGTCGAACAGGGGGCTGAGCTCGGGCCACAGTTCCTGGAACGTGGGCTGGTCGGCAACCTGGCTCCAGGTGATTCCGTGCAGGTAGGAAAAGACGATGTTCCTTCGAGGCGGTCGGATGAGGCGGGTCACGTGTTGGACAACGGTGGTTCCATGAACCGCAACGATCGAGAGCGCGCAGGCGCTATCCTGACCGTAATCAGCGGTTTCGAAGTCCAGAGCAATGAAATGTGGCGGCGCCTGCGTGGCGCAGACCGGTTCCTTTTTCAGCGTCCGATCCTGTGGCGTGATGTTGTCTTGGCGCATGCGATTCCTGGAGCGAACTGCCCGTTCCCGGGGCCGTCTTATGCGCGAGTATGCCAACTTGGCGGGATCCTTCCAAAGGAAAAAACTAAAGCTTTTTGGACAGGAACCGATATTCAAGGTGAATACCGAGGCGTTAAGAGATCTCGCCGTCCTTTGGGGAAGAACCCAAGGCGTCCGGACTCTTCCCCCTAGCGGGGCAAAACTCACCTGGCGCTTTGGCAGGACCAACTTATTTCCGAGGGGCTTAGGAGGACAGCGATACATGCAGCCCCAGAGTGAGTCCGAATAACTTGAAGCGTGGGTATTATGAAAATCGAAACAAAAATCAGTCTTTTGGCATTTGCCTCGGTCCTTGTTGTGGCCGGGATCATTACCGGTATGGTTTGGTTCCAGAAGCAACGGTTGGGATCGTCTGTTGGCGCGATCGTCAACCAGCAGGCGGCCTCCGAATCGGCGAAGTTGTCCCAGAGCGTTTATAACAATTGTGTGGCCTTGGAAGAACGCAATCGGAACCGGCTCAAGCACGGGTTGATGGTTGGCCGGGAAACCATTCGTCGTTTGGGGGGCATCAGCCTTGCCCCGGAGACCGTGGAATGGCAAGCCGTTGATCAGATTTCAGGAAACGCCAGTGTGGTGGCGTTGCCCAAGATGCTGGTGGGCAAGACTTGGCTTGGACAGAATGTCGATACCAACGTGACGTCTCCCGTTGTGGATGAAGTCATGTTTTATACCCGCGATCCCGTCACCATTTTCCAGCGAATCAATGAGGAGGGCGATATGCTCCGGGTGTGCAGCAGCGTGAGGAACGCGAAGGGACTGCGGGCTACAGGGACCTATATTAGCCATCGGAATGCCGATGGCAGCGCCAACGCGGTCGTTTCGGCCGTGTTGAAGGGCGAGACTTACCTGGGGCGGGCGATGGTGGTCGGAGAATGGAACGCAACCGGTTATGAACCCATCTGGGATGCCCAGCATGAACGGGTAATCGGCATGCTATATACGGGCGTCAATCTGAGGGACATGAACAAAGAACTGCGTCAGAGCATTATGAAAGGCGTCGTAGGCAAGACCGGTTACATTTTTGTTCTGGGCGCAAAGGGCGACCAGCGGGGGCGTTATATGGTCTCGAAGGATGGCCTGCGGGATGGCGAGAGCCTTTGGGAAGCCAAAGACGCCGATGGGCGGTTGTTCATACAATCGATGGTGACCCAGGCGCTGCAGGCCACCAATAATTCCGTGGTTTATGAACGGTATCCCTGGAAGAATGAAGGAGACAAGACAGCGCGAATGAAGATCGCCGCCCTAACGTATTATGAACCCTGGGATTGGGTCATTGGGGCCGGCGCTTACGAGGATGATTTTGCCGAGGGCCTTAGGATGACCGATGGAGCTCTCAGACGGATGATTCAATGGACTGGTTTGGTGGCGCTGGTGGCTGGTTTTCTGTCCTGGGGCGTCAGCCGTCGGGTCGCACGGAGTATTGCCGGCCCGATCACCGAAGCGGTCGAGGCCTTGTCCGATGGGGCCGGCCAAACCCTGTCCGCCAGTGAACAAATCGCCGGATCCAGCCAGAGTCTGGCCGAGGGCGCCAGTGAACAAGCCGCCTCGCTGGAAGAGACCAGTTCCTCCCTGGAGGAGATGGCCAGCATGGCCCAACGAAACTCCGAACACGCCCACAAGGCGAAGGGATTGTCGGGATTGGCTCGCGAGGCCGCCGATGCCGGAGCCCATCAAATGCACGAAATGAGCGCCGCCATGGCCTCGATCAAGCGCTCCAGCAACGATATGAAAACCGCGATGGACGCCGTCAAGGCATCGAACAACGAAGTGTCCAAAATCATCAAGACCATCGATGAGATCGCGTTTCAGACGAATATCCTGGCTTTAAACGCGGCGGTCGAAGCCGCCCGGGCAGGTGACGCGGGAATGGGATTTTCGGTGGTGGCTGACGAAGTGCGCAGCCTGGCGCAGAAGAGCGCCATGGCGGCCCGGGAGACCACCGAAAAAATCGAGGCTTCCATGGGGCGAACCGATGAGGGAGTGCGGGTGAGCGGCCAGTTGAATGCCTCCTTGGAAGTCGTCGAGCACAAGGCCGGCCAAGTGGAACAGCAATTGCAGAACATCCTGGCGCGCTCGAGGGAAGTCGATGGCCTGATTGCGGATATCTCTTCCGCATCCGCCGAGCAGAGCCAGGGCATTTCCCAGGTGACCCAAGCCGTGGCTCAGATTGATCAGGTTGTCCAGCGGACGGCCGCAAACGCGGAGGAAAGCGCAGGGGCCGCCGAGGAATTGCAGTCGCAGGTTCTGTCTCAAAAAGAAGTCATAGGCCGCCTCCAGAGACTGGTCACCGGCCAGAACGAAAACCGTGATCAGACCTACCCGTCAAAAGCCCCTGTGCCCGAGCAAAAAACGCAAACGCTCCGAGAACCGAAGCGCATCATTCGAACTCCCGCTCTCGCCATGTCCACTCGACAGGGCGATTAGACCGTCAGACGGAATCAAGACGCGCTCAGGGCTACAAAGTAACGGAGCGCGGACTTCAGTCCGCGGAGCGCTCCAAGGCTCACTCTCGCTAGATTGTTTGTGCGAGGAAACCGCCGTCCACGCACAGATCTGCGCCGGTCACAAAGCTGCTGGCTCGCGGGCTGGCGAGAAAAATCGCGGCGCCGACCAGTTCAGAGGGATCGCCAAAGCGTCCCATGGGGGTGTGACCCAGGATCGACTGGGCGCGGGCTGTGGGGCTTCCATCGGCATTGAACAGGAGCCGGCGGTTCTGCTCGCCTGGAAAGAATCCCGGCGTCAGGGAATTCACACGAACTCCATGGCTGGCCCACTCGCGGGCAAGGAATCGGGTGAGGTTCAGCACGGCGGCTTTGGCGGCCGAATAAGTGACGACGCGGGACAAGGGGATATGGGCGGACACGCTGGTGATATTGATGATGCTGCCTTTACGTCGGGCGACCATGCCCGGACCGAACACCTGGCACGGCAACAAGACCCCTCCGACCAGGTTTAGATCGAAGGTTTCACGCCAGTCCTCCAGGCGGATGTTTTCCAGGGCCTTATCCGCGGTCACCGTGACGCGCGGATCGTTGCCTCCTGCCGCGTTGACCAGGAGGGTGGGCGCGCCCAGGTCTTGATGGATCCTGTCGCAGGTCTGCTGGAGCTGATCGCCCACGCAGGCATCCGCCGCATAGAATTGAGCGATACCCCCTTGATCTCTGATGGCCTGCATCCGGGCCTGACCGCGTTCGGAATTGCGTCCCAGCAAGGCGATTTTCGCGCCGGCGCGAGCTAAACCCTCGGCCAACGCGCCCCCGAGCACTCCCGTGCCGCCGATGAGCACCGCGATTTCTCCCGTCAAATCGAACAACGACGTCGAACTCATGCCCGGGGATTTTGACGGCTTAGTCCGAGAATGCGAGACGAAAAACGGGCTGGCGATTTAGCGGCGGACATTGTCCCGCAGGCCGGCAAGCATTTCTTGCGATTTATTCTGCGGGCCAAGGGTCTGTTCAAAAATAACTTCGGTTTTTTTGAACTCTAAGTCGTAAGAGGATCGGACGTGAGGGTAGGGGGCTTAAGTTTGCGCAGGAGTTCCTTGCGGGATTCCATGCGCAGGCGGGCATTTTCAAAACGCCTGCGCTCGTCGGGAGTTTGAGGGAGCAGAGCGGGGATCGGGGTGGGATGCTTGTTGCGGTCGATGCCAACGAAAGTCAGATAGGCGGTCGTTGCCCGCACACTCTCCCCGGTATAAGGATTCTCCCGGGTGACCTGGACGCCCACTTCCATGGAGGTGCGTCCGACATAGTTCACACAGCCTTTGAGGACCACATGCTCGCCGATCTGAATGGGAGCGAGGAAGGTAATTTTATCGGTGCTGACTGTGACGACCTCGCATTCGCAATGACGCTGGGCCACCATGGCGGCGATCATGTCGATCCACGCCATGATAGTGCCGCCGAAGGCAATGCCATAATCATTGGCATGCTGCGGCATGACGATATAGCGAGTTTCGACGGCGCTGGCCTGGGGAGACTTGGTTTGGGGCAAATCCCGCATAGCCCGAGGGTCCTATTCGAGCACCAGTTTGCCATGCAGGGCGGTGACCGCAATCGCCTGGGCGACGCCGCTCATGATCACCATCGCCAGGGTGCTCAGCAGGTAGAAGCCGAAACCTTTGGTCTGTTCCGGTTCCATCACCAGGGCCACGCCCTGATAAAGGACGAAGACCATGAGGATCACTCCCAGAAGCCACCAAACCCAGGTGTTAGCCACCGGCACACAATTCAAGGCGCGCATCAGAAAAATCGGGCCCAATCCAAATCCGAAGGTGGTAAACACCTGCCGGTAGCGCGGAAAAAAGTGAAAACCTTCGGCGATCCATTGAACGAACTTGGCTCCGCCGAATAGCAACACCAGACTTAACCCGAGTTGGATCAGGCCGAATTGAATGGCTACCTCCTGGGGGACCAGCGACGGATGATCCAGCAGCCCCTTGCGCACGCCGAGTTTAATGAGCGCTAACACTTCGATCGCTCCACTTATGACCAGCAACGGAAGAAGCGAAAACAGAAAGATCCAAATCACGCCGCGCTGGCGCTGGGCAACAGCCATCCAGGTCTTTGCTGGCGAGAAAATTAACTGTAGCACCGTTAACATGGTGGCCGAGTGTAATCGAAGGGGGCTCGATGACAACCCAAAACAAAAACTTCACAGTTACCCTTGAGGGCCCATCCTCAGGGCCTCCCGGCTCCGGGCACGCGCCTTAGAGCCTGTTTGAAAATTCCAAGGGGCGCTGTTTTCGCAGAAATGGCCGCATGGCGAGGCGCGACGAAGGAAAATATCCCTGGCCGATCTTTGACTGAGGAGCAACGAAGCCAGGGGGCCATTTCTGCGAAAACCCTTCGGGCGGAGGCTCTTTTGCCCGGGGCCAGCCTTGGCTTGGACCTTACAGCCCCCATCGGGGATGCTCGGCCCAAGCCGCCTTGGCCCCAGCCAAAATCCCTCGCCGCAGTACCCCCTGTAATTTTCAAACAGGCTCTTAGAAACAATCCAGGCTTTGCACGACTGCCCGGACCCGGGGGATCTCGTGGGTTCGCAGCAGGTCGGTGCGGCCAAGGACGGCGAGCATCGCGTAATACGGCTCGGCGCACCGCACTTCCTCTCGGAAAAATTCGAAGGCATGGGGCAAGGCGTGGCAGACGGGAAAACCGAGCCGTCGCAGGCGAAATGTGTTCAGAAAGGTCCTCATCTGGAAGCGAATCCGGAGGGAACTGTCTTGTAGGTTCCGGTAGTAAAATCCAAGGCCGGGATCCAGGAAGATGCGGTGCAATCCGGCCCGCGCGGCCTTCTCCAATTCGCGAGAAAAAAACTCGAGCATCTGCTCGATCGGATCGGCGCCAAAGTTGAAATCCCCCACCTCTCGAACGTTGGGCCCTTGCACATAGCAAATGATCACGGCCGCCTGATGATCCGAGGCCAGCCGATACATCTCCTCATGGGTGGAGGGCCCTGTCAGATTGAGCACATGAGCCCCGGAGGCCAGGCAGGCGGCGGCCACGGCCGGTTCGTAGGTTTCCACTGAGATCCGAACCCCGGCGTCATGAAGGGCGCGGATGATGGGCAGCAGGCGGTCTTTCTGGCCTTGAGGATCAACCCGGGCCGCGTGGGCCAGGGTGGATTCGGCTCCGATATCGACCAGGTCGGCGCCTTGCGCCGTGAGAACGCGTCCCCGCCGAACAGCGCTCTCGACCGTGAGGCATACACTCTCTCGATACCAGGAGTCCGGAGACAAATTGATGACCCCCATGAGCGCCGGCCGCGAATTGAAGGCCAGAAAATGGCCGGCCACATCGAATTCTTTGACGTGAACAAGCAAGTCTTCCCTGTATTGGGCTGCCAGTTCGCATAAATAAGATAAGGTGAGCATGAGATAAGCGGTCAGGATGCGCCCTTGCGCCACACCGGCCTGACTCGCAGCATGCCACCCGGTCGGATTTCAGGCAAGCCCGGCAACAGTCTCAAATCCGCACGCAAGATGGCGCACGGTCCTTTGAGAGAGTCGTCCTCGAGGAGAACCCCCAATTGCCCGGCAAGGGAGCGGCGAATGGGTCAAAGAAACTGTCACAAAATCCTGGTGTTTATAGTGGAGATTAGTCCTCGAAAAACCTTCTTTGGCTAGAAGGACACGATCCAACTTCTGAAAGATTGGATCCCCCGACGGTGAATTTGGGGGAGGGCTCGGCGGGGCCGGCCGAGGGACGGTCGTAAAAAATCGATTTGATAATAATGGCTTGCCAGATTCGAGCGTTACCTCGACAAATGAACGCCAACACTTCGCCGACCTGGTTTCTAGGGACGGCGGAAAAGCTTGGTGTTCGATGTCTCTTGCGGCATGAGCATGTTTGATACAGCGATGGGAAGAGGAATCCTCGCGGCGGTCGTTCGCCGGGGATTGGCAATGATCTTAATGGGATGGATCGGGTCGGGATTTGTCCAGTTGCGCGCGGCGGGTGTGGTGACCAACGCCAGTTTTGCCAGCCTGGTCAAAGCGATGGAGGGAGGCGGGGTGGTGCAGCTGTCGTTCAATGGAACCATCCTTTTCGAATATGAGATCGATGTGGTCTTCGATACGGTTCTGAATGCCACCGGCAGACAGGTGATCTTCAGTGGCGACCAGAAGCGCCGGTTGTTCACGATTGCTCCGGGAACGGAACTGGGTTTGGGTAGCCTCACCCTGACGACGGGTTTGAGCACGCACGGGGGCGCTGTCTATAACAACGGCGGCGTGTTGCTCGCGACCAATTGCGTTTTCACCGGCAATCGGGCCGAGGGCACTGCGGGCGTCAATGGCAAGGCGGGCGCCGATCGCGTGGGCGAGGGAGGAGACGGCAAAGACGCAACGGCCGGAACCGAGGGGCGCGGGGGGGCCATTTACAATGGAGGAGAGGTCCGATTGTACTCGTGTCAGTTCAATGGAAACCAAGCTACCGGCGGGGATGGCGGGGCCGGTGGCAATGGGGGGAATGGAACCTGGCGGGGCGGCAATGGCGGTCACGGCGCTGACGGTGCTTCCGCCCTGGGGGGAGCCATCTATAACAAGGCATCCCTCTGGCTCACCCATTGCACGCTTTCCTCAAATACCGCTCAAGGGGGAGCGGGTGGAGAAGGCGGGACTAACGGTGTTGGCGTCGCCACAGCTTATGCGGGAGGCGGAGGTCATGGTGGCAACGCCTTGGGGGGCGCCATTTACAACGCCAAGGATCTTGTTGTCAACCAGAGCACTCTCACCGAGAACAAGGCTGCGGCGGGCAACGCCGCTAGCAGCGGGGGCTACCTCAACGAAGGCAGTGGGGGCGAAGAGGGGCCGGATGGAGGATGGGCGGCGGGTGGCGCTTTGGAAAACGTGAGCCAAGCTCAGATCGTTCAATGCACCTTCTACAACAATCAAGTCCAGGGCGGCGATGCCGGCGCGGGCGGCCGAGGGGTTATTGGCGGGGCTCAGGGAGGGGACGGCGGCCATGCTTACGGCGGCAGCCTCGATAATGCCGGCGGGATCTCCCTGACGAATTGCACCTTGGCATCCGGTCTTGCCGCCGGAGGAACCCCCGGACAATCCTCTGAGGTGCGAACCGGCCAGGAAACCGGCAAGCCGGGACAGGATCTCGGGAGCATTCTTTCAAACCGCGCGGGAACCTTTCGCCTCCAAAATACCATTGTCGCCTATGCGGAGTCGGGGAAAAACAGCCACGGAACTCTTACCGATCTGGGAGGTAATCTGAGCTCGGATGACAGCTGTCATTTCTCGAGTGGCACTAGCCGCAACTCTATCGATCCAAAACTGGGGCCCCTCAGCGATAATGGAGGCGACACCGAGACCATGGCCCTTCTGGCCGACAGCCCCGCCATTGACAAGGCCATCGCCATCGAGGCCTTGGAGGTCGACCAGCGCGACTCCCCTCGCCCCGAGGGCCTGGGCTATGACTCGGGGGCCTACGAGGCTTCCGTGTTCGCCATTTCCGGCCGTGTTCTCAGCGGCACCAATGGTGTCCCAGGCATCAAAATGACCTTGATTTCCACCAATACAACGCAGACCGCTGTCACCGATAGTCGCGGCATTTATCGGTTTTCCAATCTTTTGCCGGATGTGTATCGCGTCAGTCCTCCCCAGGAGGCGGGATACACTCCTCCTTACCGCATGATCCATCTCGACTGGTTGGAGACCAGCGCTGTCAACCAGGATTTTACCATCGTTCCAAGCCAGATCACCGATCTGCGGTGGGACGGTGAACGGGTCCTGGTTACCGCGCAGGGCATTCCAGGCGTCGCTTACCGCTTACAGGCATCCCCCGACTTGGCCCAGTGGACGACCGTGTCCACTGCCAAAGCCTCCGCCACGCCCGGGGAGATCCAATTTGTCGAGGAAGGTGTCCGGCAAAATCAGACGCGTTATTATCGTTTGGCAATGCCTTAATCGACCCCATTCAAACCTTATGGCTGTTTACCAGGAAGAACAACTCCGGGAGGTCTCGAAGCAGTTCCAGATCTACGGCGAAATCCTCCATGCCGAGACCTGCAAAATCGGACACATCAACGAGACCTACACCGCCACCTACGACCAGGGAGGAACGAAGGTTCGGTATGTCCATCAGAAGATCAACCGCTCCGTGTTCCACGATCCTCCGGCGGTGATGGAAAACATTGTCCGTGTGACAACCCATATTCGAAAGCGGTTGGTATCCCAAGGCGAAAAGGAAATCACTCGCAAGGCCTTGACCGTCGTTCCCACGCGAAAAGGCAAGCCGTTCTACCGGGATAGCGCCGGCGAGTACTGGCGGACGCTGGTTTTCGTCGAACGCACCCAGACTTTTGAGGCGGTCGAGTCCCCGGCCCAGGCCTACCAGGCCGGCTTTGCGTTCGGCCAGTTCCAAGCCCTGGTGTCCGATCTGAAAGGGGAACGATTGCACGATACCATCCCCGATTTTCACAATACCCGCAAACGGTTCAATGCCCTCCAGCAAGCCATCGCCGAGGATCGCATCAACCGCGCCATGCAGGCCCGCTCGGAGATTGAGTTTGCCTTGAAACAAGAGCCGCTGGTGGACGTTTTGCTGAACGCCTTTGCCCGGGGAGAATTGCCGGAGCGCATCACGCATAACGACACCAAGTTCAACAATGTGATGCTCGATACTGGCACCGGCCAGGCCGTGTGCGTCGTGGATCTCGATACCGTAATGCCGGGTTTGGCGCTGTATGACTTCGGCGACATGGTCCGCACCACGACCAGCCCCACCATGGAAGACGAACGCGACTTGTCCAAGGTCCAAATGCAGATGCCTGTTTACCAGGAATTGGCCCGGGGTTATCTGACCGCCGCCGGTTGTTTTCTCACCCCCGCCGAACTCGCCCTGCTCGCGTTTTCCGGCAAGCTGATCACCTTCACCATCGGGATCCGGTTCCTCACCGATTTCCTGGCTGGCGATACCTACTTTCGCGTCCACCGCCCCAACCATAACCTGGATCGCTGCCGCACGCAGTTCCGCCTCGTGGAGTCGATTGCCCAACAGGAGGAAGCCATGCAGGCCTATGTCGATCATCTCTCCTGAAATCCAGATCCCCCCTCAGGCCCGCCAAGTTTTGGTGGAGGTCCTTGTCGCCGCCGGCCGGTTGTTGCGGCAATCCCATGGAGCCGGATTGCCCGCCCGGATCAAGGAAAACCAAAGCAGCGTGGTGACCCAAGCCGATCTGGCCTCCGAACGGCTCATCTTGTCCCGCCTCAAAAAGGTCTTTCCTCGCCATAACTATCTCGCCGAGGAATCCGGTTACCAACGCCGCGGATCCGATTTCACCTGGATTGTGGATCCTTTGGATGGGACTTCCAATTTTGCCGCTGGTTTGCCCTGGTTTGGGGTCATGGCCGCCTTGATGAACCGGAACGAGGTGGTCCTGGCGGGCATGTACCTGCCTCTGACTCAGGTCCTTTACGTCGGCGCCAAAGACGGAGGAGTTGAACGCAACGGCGTGCCCGTTCGCCTGCCTCGTCCTCCTTCACTGAAGGAAACCTTGTGGGCGTACGGCATCGATGCCACCTCCAATCCCGCCAAAGGACGACGCCAGGCTGAAGTGTTCCGGCGATTGGCCGCGCGTGTGCGCAATGTCAGAGCCACCAACAGCCTGGTGGATTTTTGCTACACCCTCGATGGCGCTCTCGGGGGATTCCTCAACCAAAACACCAAAATCTGGGACATTGCCCCCATCCAGCTGCTCCTTGTCGAGGCGGGCGGTCTCATGACCGATCCGGCCGGGGCCCCCGTGAACCTCGACCTTTCCAGCCGCGGCTGGCGCCGCAACTATGCCGTCCTCGGCACTCATCCCCGCCTTCTACCCCGGGTCGTTCGCCTCGTGAAACAAGCGCGCGACTGAGCGGTTCCATCGAACACCTGCGGAGGTTCACATCCCGTTTTTGCGGCGCGCGGCTTTTCGATTTCGCCGCTGCGCAAATAATGCGAAGCACCTGGCAAAAACCGTTGATTGCCCAGTGAGCGAGTTCGCTTTACTATTAGTTCGAATTAGAATCCACTTTAGCGCGGGCCGGTGTCGTGTGCGGCCAAGGTTGGCTGACATGAGGAAGCGGCCGGCGGCGTTAAAAACAACGTCAGGAAGCTGTATGAAATCAACCTGGCTGTCCGCCTCAAATCAGGGTGGAAACCTTCTTTCAAGCCTGCTTTTCGTGTCCCTTATTTCGCCTGCGGGTTTCCGGCCGCAAGCCGGTGTCTACGATCCCGCCACGCTGGTGCCCGGGGGAGTATCGGGTTCGCCGGTGATTACCAATGTGGTGCCCCAGGGACAACAGTGCACCGTCCATTGGAAGGGGTATGCCGGCCCTTACCAGCTTTACAAAACCCATGCGCTCGATTCAGGCGAATGGCAAAAAGCGGGTTTGCCCGTGATTGGTTCGTCGGTGACAGTGCCCGCCGATGCGACCAGCTTTTTCCGAGTTGCGGGGACGCCGCCCGTTTTTGGAGCGGCGGTTTCCTGCGGAGACTGCCACAAAAATTTGTATCCGACCTGGACGAACACCACGCATGCCCATGCACTCGAGACGTTAAAAGGCATTGGTCAAGGGACCAACCCTCGGTGTCTGACCTGTCACACCGTCGGTTATGGGTTCCCCAGCGGTTTTACCAGCGAAACAGCAACCCCATTTTATGCCGGAGTCCAATGCGCGAATTGCCACGGACCATCGGGTAATCACTATATTTATCCCACGGATCCCGCCCGGCGGCCCATGGTGAGTCTTTCGGCCGAGATTTGCGGCGGCTGCCACCAGGATTTCCATCATCCGTATTACGAGGAATGGTCCCAATCCGGTCATGGCTTCGTCAGTGAAGATGTTGCCGAGTCCATGATTACAGGGGGCGAGGCGCGCATGAATTCCTGCGGGCCATGCCATTCGGGAGCGGTGCGCATGGCCTTGTTGAAGGGCGAGCCGTTGCCCACAGGGGAAGAGGCGGCCAAGACTCCCATTACTTGCGCCGTTTGCCACGATCCTCACGTCAAGACTCCCAATGGATCGCAATTGAGGAATCCAAAGTTCTCCTACGATTTTTACTCCTACCGGACCTCGACTAATTTTGCGTCTCAATACAATCCGGAGATCAATATCTGCGGTCAATGTCACAATGCCCGGGGCGCCACCTGGAAGGATACATCGCGGTACCCGCACTACTCGCCGCAGTACAACATGCTTCTGGGCAACATCGGATTCACGGATGACCTGACTCCGATTCACTCCACCCACCGCGATATCCAACGTCAGTGCACCCAATGTCACACGCACACGCACGAGGTTCCCACCCCGGGGGTGGACAACCCGGTTGTGGTGGGTCATCGTTTTGAGGCCCGCATGAATAATTGCGAGCCGTGCCATACCGAAGACAGCGCGACGGCCCGAACTCAGATCACCCAGAGCGAGATCAAACAGCTGATCGACATCGTCAAGCAGCAGATGGACCTCTGGGCTGAAACCAAGGCCCCCGAAGACTTGCGCGTCAAATACGGCAAACTGGCGTGGGAATACAACACGCCGGGGCATCTCTCGAATCCCACGGACGACCCGGCTGTTCGCGGGCCGACCAGCCAGGAACAGGCGGCTGTCCCCGACGAGATCAAACAAGCCCGCTTCAATATCTATATGGTCCTGCAGGACGGCAGCTATGGCGTGCACAACGGCAAATATGCGCGATTCCTCCTGCAGATCGCCCTGGAGAAAGTCGGCGGGCAATTGAGCCAGCCTTGAGTCCACCAATCCGGATTCTGGAACGTTTGCCTCTCTCAGACACGAAACGAAGACTATCGATGTGGTTCAAAGCAGCCGTCGTGTTGGGGGTCTCGCTGACGACTTGGGCTGCGGCCTCCGAGCAGCCGCCCAGGTATGCGGGGGGGTATTTCCCTTATCCTTTCATTACCAGTGTCGAGGTCAAGGAAGGCCGTGTTACCGTGAACTGGGATGGATTCGGCGGCCCATTTCGACTTCAGATGAGCTCCGATGCCGGGCTGACCAACTGGCAATCCGTCGGGAGTGTGACCACCGCCCGGTCCAAAACAGTTCCCGTTTCGGCGACCAACGCCATTTTCCGTGTGCAGGCCCCTCCTCCGGGCTTTGCCGGGGTAAAGATATGCGCCAGTTGCCATCTGCCGACTTACCGCGAATGGAGCGGAACCCCCCACAGCGGAGCCTTCCAGAAACTGCGCGGCTACGGGGCTGAAACCGAATCCTCGTGCCTGCCCTGTCACTCGGTTGGCTACGGTGTTTCCACCGGTTACACCAACATCAGCCGAACCCCCCACCTGACCGGTGTGCAGTGCGAGAATTGCCACGGACCGGCTCAGCTGCATTCGGTCTACTTCGATGACCCGCAAGCTCGGGCAAGGGTGCGTGTCTCGGCGGAATTATGCGGCGGTTGTCACAACGATTTCCATTACCCGACCTTCGATGAATGGAAAGGTTCGGGACATGGAACGATCACAACCCGTGTGGCTCAGGACATCCTGAAATCCGGAAAGGATGCCATGACGACCTGCGGTCCGTGCCATTCCGGCGCGGCGCGCCTCGCCCTGCTCAACGGACGGCCGCTGCCCGATTCCGAAACCGCCGCCCGTGAATCCGTCACGTGCGCGGTCTGTCATGATCCCCACAAGGAAACCCGTCCCGGAGCTCAGCTTCGCAATCCCCTGGTTTCCACCGAGTTCTTTTCCTACAACATGACGCGGTCGTTTTCGTCTCAGTACAAATCCAGCGTGGGAATTTGCGTTCAATGTCACAACGCCCGCGGGGCGGTCTGGCAGGATACCGAAACTGCGCCCCATCCCTCAGATCAGCACAATATCCTGATGGGAAATATCGGATTGCTCAACGGCCCGCCCGAGCAGGCCGAGCATCACCGGATTCCTCAGCAGTGCGTCAAATGCCACACCCACGTTTATCCCAGCGAAGATCCGGACGAATCCGAGATCGGCACCGTGGATCATACCTTCGAGCCGTGGCCTGCCAATTGCGCGCCCTGCCACAGCGAAGAGAGCGCGACCGCCTTGATCTCCGTCACCCAGGCCGACTTGAAGCAACGCATCGACTTGGTGAAAGAGCGTTTGGATTCCTGGGCCTTGACCAAGGCGCCTGCCGCTCTTCGGGAAAAGTACGGCCGGTTGGCCTGGGAATACCACCAGCCCGGGCCTCTCTCGAATCCGGACAACAATCCTGCCCGGCTTGGACCCACAACAGCCGAACAATCCGACGTCCCCGACGCCATTAAACAGGCCCGGTTCAACCTCTATCTCGTCGTCCAGGACGGCAGCCTGGGAGTTCATAATGGCAAGTTCACCCGCCAGCTGCTTCAAGTGGCTGAAGATAAACTCAACTCGGAATTCGCCAAACCATGAACCCGCGGCCCGAGCCTTTTGAGAAATCGCGTCCCGACGAAATCCGTCAAACTCCCGGATTTCCCACGAAACGCGGACCTCGGCGGCGGAACTTTGCGTGGTTTCCCTTGTTCCTGGTCCTGTGCGGATGGGGATGGCTGGCGACTTCATGCGCGCACGTCACCCGCACCGTTGTGGTTCCTCCTCGGATTCCCGGCGCCGAATATGTGGGATCGGAGGCCTGCGCTCAATGTCACGACGATATTACCAAAGACTTCAAGACCGCCACGCATGCCCGATTGATGACCCCTGGCCCCAATGCCCTGAACATGGGTTGCGAGTCCTGTCACGGCCCCGCCAGCCTGCACGTCGAATCCGCTGGCGAACGCAGGCCTCCCGTGAACTATCGCCCCGGCAGCCCCAAGATCGCGTCCGGAAGCCAGCGCCAAACCATTGTCAATCCCCGGCGTTCCGCTGAAAACTGCTATGAATGCCACCTGGACAAACGGGGGCAGTTCGAACAACCCTATCATCATCCCATCCCCGAGGGCCGCATGAGTTGCGGCGACTGTCACAATCCCCACAAGGGTAACGCGGTCCAGGGTGGAGGCACGGCTCTCCTCGCCGAAAACGACGCCTGCCTCTCCTGTCATTCCGCCCAGCGCGGCCCCTATGTCTTCGAACACGAGGCCATGCGGGAAGGTTGCACCGCATGCCACGATGTCCATGGATCGCCCAACGACAAAATGCTGAAGATTCGTAATCAGGGCTTGTGCCTCAAATGCCACTTTCAACAGCAGACCGGTGGCGGCCTCTATATCGGCCGCGTCAACCACAGCGGATTCCTTCGCGCCGGCACTTGCTGGAGCATGGGGTGTCACGAGGCTGTCCATGGATCCCACGTCAGCACGTCTTTGCGTTTTTAATGCAAAAGCCGCCATGAACCGGCCAATCTCCAATGAATCCTCGAAACGGCTTTCGCCCTGGCGGTGGTTCGGAGTGATGGCCGCCGCCCTCCTCGGTCTCGTGGGATCCCTGGCTGCGGAAGATCCCAAAGCCCCCCCGGAAAATGAGGCTGAGAAATCCAAAGAGCCCGAAACCAAGACTGAGGAAACCGAGGCGGAACCTGAAGCGGTCGATGACGAGGAGTCTGCCGCCGCATATGTCAACTGGTTGGATGTCGGCATCGGCGGGCTCATTCTGGATGGTGACAAGGCTCGCGCCCAACAGCGTCTTGGCATGGGCGCCGGCGGATACGGCGGCATCGAGGATTTCCACTGGGAATTCCAGCCCAGCAAGAAGACCTACTTTGAAATGGACACCCGGGCCATGTTCGATCAGCAGGATTACGCCCTGCGCTACGAACTCACCCGGCCTGAGTTCGGCTTCTTCCGCGGCGGGTTCAAACAATACCGCACCTACTACGATGGCAGCGGCGGTTTTTATCCACCCTCGGGGACATGGTTCTCCCTGGACGATGACGCCCTGGAACTGGATCGCGGCGAAGTCTGGGTCGAAGCCGGATTGTTGCTGCCCAAGATTCCACAGATCACCTTCAAATACACCTATCAATACCGGACCGGCGAAAAGAACTCGACCAGCTGGGGCGATTCCAACTTCACCGTCCCCAGCTCATCCAGCCCCCTGGATCTCCGGGCCATGGTGCCTTCGTTTTGGGACATTGACGAAAAACGCCACCTGCTGCAAGGCGACGTCAAGCACCACGTCGGCAAGACCGAACTCGGCCTGGGACTCCGATACGAAATGTCCGAAGTCGATAACGCCCTCAAAGGACGCCGCCGGCCTGACGAAGGCTCCACCCAGGATCGCTATCTGACCAGCCGCCAACAGATCGAGACCGACCTGCTCAACCTGCGCGCCTATTCCGAAACCCGTCTCAACGAGAAAATCCGGTTTTCCTCCGGCTACGCGTTCACCACCCTCGATACCGACCTGTCCGGCAGCCGGATCTACGGAGATGCCTACGATGTCGGTTACCGCCAGGATTATGCCTATGCCCAAGGTTTCAATGCCCTCGCCGGCGGTTCACAGATGGATCAGCATGTCGTGCACCTCAACTTGATGGCCTCCCCGTGGACCAATCTCGTGGTGGTCCCCTCCTTGCGCATCGAAAACCTGGGCGTCGATAGCCAGTCCTCCTACCTGTTGACTGGCCCCGCTGGAATACGGCCCGATGAGGCGGCCAGCGAACGTTCCCTCATTGATGTGGCCGAACGTCTCGACGTGCGATTCACCGGATTGACCAACTGGGTTCTCTATACCCGGGGCGACTGGTCCCAGTCCCAAGGCGATCTCACGGAAAAGGGAGGCGTGGGTCCCACCCTCGATTATCCGGGAGTGCTTCGCAATACTGACGATGCCCACTTCACCCAGAAATACACCGTGGGCGCCAACTGGTACCCCTCCCGCCGCCTGAATATCGACCTTCAATACTACTTTAAACAACGCGAAAACGAATACGACCACGACGTCGATTCCACGTTCAACGATGGCGCCGACGCTTATCCCGCCTTCTTCCACCTGCAACGATTCGAGACCGATGATATCAACTGCCGCTTCACCCTCAGGCCCTGGAAGAATGTCACTCTCGTCACCCGCTACGACTTTCAATATTCCCGGACCGCCTCAACCCCCGAAGCCGATGCCGCCCTCTCCGAGGCCATCCAGTCCGAAATCAACAGCCATATCCTAGGTCAAAGCCTCACCTGGATTCCCTGGTCGCGGCTCTATCTGCAGGCCAGCGTGAACTACGCCCAGGATGAAACCGATACCCCCGCCAACCGTTATTCCGCCGCTGCCGCCGACTGGCGAAACCGCTATTGGACCGCCAGCCTCACCACCGGTCTCGTCGTTGACAACAAAACCGATCTGCAACTCAATTATTTCTTCTTTCAAGCCCACAATGCCCTCGATAATGCCGAAGCCACCCAGCCTTACGGCGGCGAAGTCGATGAACACGGCATCACCGTCACCCTCACCCGGCGCCTTTCCAAACAGCTCCGCCTTACGCTCAAATACGGCTACTTCCAATACCGCGATTCTGCGGTGAACGGCTACAACGACTACGACGCCCACCTCATCTACTCCGGCCTCCATTACCGTTTCTAACCCTCCAGAACCCGCGACAACCGCCCCCCGCCCCCCCTGCGCTTGCGATATTGTCGCGACAAAATTTTACGTAGCTGCGCAAAAATCTGTCGCAAGCCGTTTGCCTCGATCTGGAGACCGGGGACGGGGGGGCGGGGAGGAGCAGACATCGAATCCTGAGGCGGGACAGGCGAGTTGTCCCTTGCGGACTGCCGGATCTTTGATACATTGGATGAACATATTTTGTTATAATAATAACAAAATAAGTTTATACTAAACAAACACCATCCGCCGGTGGATTCGGGGACCGGATCGTCAGCGAGACGGGGCCGGGGCTGACGGCCGATGGATGGACGAACCTCTGATGACAGGAAAACGAACCATGGCTTATCAATACGCAAACAGACAGGAAGCCTTTTTGGCGAAATTGAAGGGCAAAACTGGCAAAATTTCAGATAAGACCCACGAGGAGCATCTGAAGCTCTACACGGGGTATGTGAACAAGACGAACGCGATTCTGAAGGAACTGGAGGAATTGTCGAAGGTATTGGATCCGGCCAATCCGGCGCATGCCAATCAGATCTTCAGCACGATCCGATCGCTGAAGGTGGATTTCACATTTGCAATTGGCGGAGTGATCAATCACGAGATTTACTTCAGCATTTTGGGGGGAGCGGGAGGTCCGGCGACGGGCCAGGTGGCGGAGTTGATCGACAAGAGCTTTGGGGGTTTCGAGGCCTACAAGAAGGATCTGAAGGCGACGGGGCTTGCGGCTCGGGGCTGGGTATGGACGGGGTATGATCCGGGGACGGGCTTGTTGTTTAACTATTTAGGCGACGCGCAGAACACCTATCCGGTTTGGGGGGTGAAGCCGATATTGGCGTTGGACACGTATGAGCACGCTTACTATGCGGACTTTTACACCAACCGGGGGGCTTATCTGGACGAATTCATGCAGCATGTGGACTGGGCCGAGGTGAATCGGTTGCTGGCCGACAAAGGATCTCGGTAGGGATTTTCGAGACTGGCATGAGCGGAATAGGGTTGCCAAAGGGATGCTGATTGCTTAGAAGGCAGCCAGCATGTGGCAGCTTTGCAGAGAGTTTCTGCTGTTTTTGCGGCAGGAAAAGAAGTGGTGGCTCATCCCGCTGGTTTTGGTGTTGCTGATCTTGGGGGCTCTGATTGTATTTTCTTCGGGATCGGTTTTGGCGCCATTCATGTATCCGTTCCTGTGAGTGGCGGCGATCATGGGACCGATCCTGGGCATATCAGCGTATTATCATGATGCGGCGGCGGCGCTCGTCGGGGAGGGGGGCATCCTGGCGGCGGCCCAGGAAGAGCGGTTTTCGCGGAGGAAAAACGATGAGCGTTTTCCACGGCACGCGGTTGATTTTTGTTTGAGGCAGGCCGGTTTGGATCGGGGCGACCTCGAGGCGGTGGTGTTTTATGACAAGCCGATCACCAAATTTGCGCGGACCCTGGAGACGTTTCTGGCCGTTGCGCCGGCCGGGATGGGCTTGTTTCCGCGGGTAATGCCGTCGTGGTTGAGTGAGAAGCTGGATTTGCGTCAGACCGTGCGCGAGGAATTGCCGGGGCTGTCGGATTCCTGTCGGATTTTATTTACGGAGCACCACCAGGCGCATGCGGCCAGCGCTTATTATCCATCGCCATTTCAGGAAGCGGCGATCCTGACGGTGGACGGGGTGGGGGAGTGGGCCACGACGACGTTGGGGCGCGGGCGCGGTCGATCGATTGAACTGCTGAAGGAACTGCGGTTTCCGCATTCATTGGGACTTCTTTATTCGGCCTTTACGGCTTACTGCGGTTTTCGGGTGAACTCGGGGGAATACAAGCTAATGGGGCTGGCGCCGTATGGGGAGCCCCGGTATGCGGGGGTGATCCGAAGCGAACTGCTGGATCTCAAGTCCGATGGATCGTTCTGGTTGAATCTGGATTACTTTCATTTTCTGCGCGGCCTGGCGATGACCAACGAGAAATTCCACCAGCTATTCGGCGGCGCCCCGCGCAAGCCGGAAAGTCCGATGGAACCGCGTTACGCCGATGTGGCGCGGTCGGTGCAGGAGGTGACCGAGGACATCATCATGCGCCTGGCGCGGCATGCGCGGGAAGTGACTGGCTGCGGGCATCTGTGTCTGGCGGGCGGAGTGGCTTTGAACTGCGTGGCCAACGGGCGGCTTTGGCGCGAGAAGGTTTTTGACGCTTTATGGATCCAACCGGCGGCTGGCGACGCCGGAGGCGCCCTGGGAGCGGCGCTGACGGCCTGGAATATCCGCGCGGCAGAACTTGGACAACCCCGGGAGGCCGGGCCGGGGGATGCGATGCGGCACGCCTTGCTTGGGCCCGAGTATTCCGAGGCGGATATCGCGGCCGTATTGGGGGCTCATCAAGCGGTTTACGAGCGTTTGGACGAGGGGGACCTTCTCGATCGGGTTGTGGATTTGCTGGCCCGGGAAAAAGTGGTGGGCTGGATCCAGGGCCGGATGGAGTTCGGTCCGCGGGCTTTGGGAAACCGTTCCATCCTGGGAGATCCGCGTTCTCCCAAGATGCAATCGGTGATGAATCTCAAGGTGAAGTTTCGCGAATCATTCCGCCCGTTTGCGCCGGTGGTTTTGCGCGAACGGGTTGCGGACTATTTTGAACTCGAGATTGATTCCCCTTACATGTTGCTGGTGGCGCGGGTGCGCGAGTCGCTCTGTTATCCGGTGGATGATCAGGGCGTATTTGGACTGGATCGCCTGCGGCGGATTCGTTCTCAAATTCCTGCCGTGACGCATGTGGACTACTCCGCCAGGATTCAAACCGTGAGCGCGGAGCAAAATCCTCGGCTTTACGCCCTTTTGAAACGGTTTGAGCAAAGGACTGGCTGTGGGGTCCTGGTGAACACCTCGTTTAATGTGAGAGGGGAACCGATCGTTTGCACGCCGGACGATGCCTATCGCTGTTTTGTCAATACGGAGATGGACTACCTGGTGATGGGCAATTTCCTGCTGGACCGCTCCGCCCAGCCGCACCGGAGCCTGCCGCGAACCCATGAACCTGCCTTGGACTGAGGACTTTTTGATTTCAGATCGGTAAAGACAACCATCGCCCGACGCCAGCATTCATGAAGCCAAGATTAAAGGAAGATCCGCGGGAATGGCAGAAGTTCATGCTCACCCTGGTGGTTGTCTTGAGCGTGCTGACATGGTGGGGGGGGCGCTGGAGCGGAGGGGCCAGTCCGATCTCGGGCTATGGGCTGGTGGCTTTGGGTTTGGTGGCGATTGTGTCGGCGTTCAAGCCGCGTTGGTTTCGGGGACTTTACCGGGGGGCGATGACGGCCAGTCATGCGGTAGGCCAAGTCATGGGCCGGGTATTGTTAACCGTTGTTTTTATCGTGTTGATAATCCCATTGGGATGTCTGCTTCGATGGCTGGGCAAGGACCTTCTTCGGATGAAAAAAGATTCTGCCGCGCGGACCTATTGGCAGACGGCGCGACCGCCTGGGCCTTTGGATCGATTGTTCTGACGGATTCTGATTGACCCCCGGGAGGCCTCTGGTTATCTTGAGATCGATGAAGTTAATGAGCTGTGATGTCCTGCTGGTCGCTGTAGTCGTTATCGACTGACGCGACCTGTTGGCATTATCGGCTCGCAGGCCGCCCGCGGATCCCCCCAGGGGACGCGGGTTTTTGATTTTGGTGAATCGACGGCCGGCGCTTCGAGGCAAGCCGATACGAGGCTCAAACAGGAAAGAACCTATGCGACATACCATATCCGTTCTGGTGGAGAACAAGTTTGGGGTGCTGACCCGGATTGCGGGCCTGTTCAGCGGGCGCGGGTATAACATTGACACCTTGAATGTGGCCCCCACACAAGATCCCCAAACCTCCCGGATGACCATTGTGACCCGCGGCGACGACGCCACAGTCGAGCAGATTGTCAAGCAGTTAAACAAGCTGGTCGAGGTCCTGCAGGTCCAGGATTACCAAGACCTGGAGTATATCGACCGGGAGTTGGTGCTGGTGAAAGTCGGGGTGGAGGCCCAGACCCGGGCGGAGGTGATGCAGATCACGGACATTTTCCGGGCGAAAATCGTGGATGTGCAGCCTCAAAGCCTCACCATCGAGATCACCGGAGCCGAGTCCAAGGTGGAGAAGTTCATCGAGCTCATGAAGCCGTATGGCCTGATCGAACTGACCCGTTCGGGCAAGGTGGCCCTTTCGCGGGAATAGGCTGCCCGCGTCCGATCCGGAACCGGATCGTGAATAGATCTCCAGCCCGTTTGGGGCTGGTTTTAAAGGTTGACCCCCATTCCCGGATCGCTTAAGGATGGCGGGATAGTTGAGTCAAGCGATAACGATTAAACTCGAAACTGACCGCGGATTACTCCGCAACAAACAAAGGAAATTCAATGGCACTGATTGATTTTGGCGGCAAAAAGGAAGAAGTCATTACGCAGCGGGAATTCCCGATGGCCAAGGCTCGAAAGGTCTTGAAAGACGAGGTGATTGCCGTGATTGGGTACGGCGTTCAAGGCCCGGCGCAGTCTCTGAATCTAAGGGACAATGGGTTCAAGGTGATCATCGGGCAGGCGAAGCAGTTCAAAAAAGACTGGGATCGCGCCCGCAAGGACGACTGGGTTCCCGGCAAGACTTTGTTTGACATTGAAGAGGCGGTGGAATGCGGGACCATCATCCAGCTGTTGGTTTCCGACGCGGCCCAGCGGGCCATCTGGCCGATGATCAAGAGCAAGCTCAAACCCGGCGATGCCCTCTATTTTTCGCACGGTTTCTCGATTGTCTACAAGGATCAGACCAAGGTGATTCCCCCGGAGAACGTGGATGTCATCATGGTGGCTCCGAAAGGATCCGGGCTGAATGTCCGCCGGAATTTCCTCTCGGGAGCGGGAATCAATTCCAGTTTTGCGGTCGAGCAGGACTACACGGGGCGCGCCAAGGAACGTTGTTTGGCGGTGGGAATCGGGATTGGATCGGGTTACCTGTTTCCGACGACCTTCCAGCAGGAGGTCTACAGCGATCTGACGGGCGAACGCGGCGTGTTGATGGGGGCTTTGGCGGGGATCATGGAAGCGCAATATGAGGTCTTGCGGAAGAACGGGCACACGCCGAGCGAGGCCTTCAACGAGACCGTCGAGGAATTAACTCAGAGCCTGATTCGTCTGGTGGATGAAAACGGCATGGATTGGATGTATTCCAATTGTTCGGCGACCGCTCAGCGGGGAGCGCTGGACTGGAAACCCAAGTTCAAGAAGGCGACGCTGCCGGTGTTCAAGGAACTGTATGAGCGCGTGAAGAGCGGCAAAGAGACGGCGCGAGTGCTGTCGGCTTGCGGCCGGCCCAACTATCAGGCCGAGCTGACCCAGGAGCTGGAGGCGATCGGGCAATCCGAGATGTGGCGGGCAGGCCAGGCGGTGCGATCGTTGCGCCCGAAGACCTCGGCTCACAAGATTACCAAGTCAACCAAGGGGATTTCCGGACGCGGATCCAACTAATTGATTTCCTGTTTTCGAACAGGTGATTTCCATCATCGGGCGGCCTTGTGCCGCCCTTTGTTTTTTTCCGCGTCCTTTGGATCGAGCGGCAGGCAGGTTTCGATAAATTTCACCATGCCCCGGACGTCGTGATAAGCGGCTTTCCAGGCGTGAGCTTTGCTCGAGCTGAGGGTTTTTCCGCTGGCATCCAGGCTTTCAAGCCAGATGCCGTCAGCGGGCAGGATTTGGAATTGGACGAGCCATGCGAGTAATTTGTCCAGGGCCATGGCATAGGCGCCGTTGTATTCGTGGGCAAGGCCGTCTGCCAGGGCTGCGAGCATTTCGGATTGGACCCACCAGATTTTCTGGGTGTCGGTGGCGGGTTGGTCGTCAAACCCCCGGTTATACAGACCCCCCTGGACATGGTCGTAACCGTATTGCAGGGCGTGATTCATGATGGCGTGGAAATGGTACCAGGTGGGCGTGCGGCGGAGGACTTGTTCGGCGCGAATCATCAGCCAGGCGAACTCCACGTTATGTCCGTAGGATAAACCCGGATTGGGATCGTTGGGGACGAGCTGCCAGTCTGGCATCCGATGGAAACGAGACAATCCCGGTTTGACCGGATAAAAGTAACGGGAATTCAATTTGAGGGCCTCGCGCAAGGCTTGCCGGACGTTGCGGTCGCGCGTGACCTCATAGAGCTCCGACAAGGCCTCCATCCAGTGCAGGTGGGCATTGGCGCTCTTGCGACCGGCGACTTCCACTTCGGCGCGGCGGTCTTCGGGATTGAGGACAAGTTGGAAATCCCGTTCGGCGTGTTCAAACCATCCATCGTGTTTGGGATCGTGGAGTTTGGCTTGGATGGTGGCGAAAAGATCACGGGCATGCTGGAGGGCTTGGCGGTCGCCGCTGGCCCGGTAGTATTCGACCAGGGCGTAGATAACGAAGGACTGGCCGTAGAGGATTTTTCGGGGCTGGATGACACGTCCTTCCCGGTCGGTTTTCCAGTAGTAACCGCCGTATTGCGAATCGAGGAAAAAACGGGTCAGAAACTCGTAGCCCTGGCGGGCGGACTCGAGGTAATTCCGTTGTCCGGCGCTGAATCCCTTGAGATGAGCGTGGGAGAAGGCCCAGATCATTCGGCTCTGGCTGACGAGTTGTTTTTCGGTGGCTGGCTCCACTTTGCGGGCGGCATTATCGGATAGGAGGTAGCCCCCATAGACACGGTCGACCGACGAGTCCTGCCAATAAGGGAGAACTTTCTCGATCAACATTTGGCGGAACATGACGGCATAATCGAACCGGGTGGTTGTGGTCGGGACGTCGGCCCCCCTGGCCGGTAAGGCGATGATTAGGGTTAAAAGGAATGCCAACAACAGCGATGCGCCTTTAT
The DNA here is from genome assembly GCA_022709905.1 of Verrucomicrobiota bacterium. Taxonomy (GTDB): domain Bacteria; phylum Verrucomicrobiota; class Verrucomicrobiia; order Limisphaerales; family UBA1319; genus JAKLHY01. Next base: position 44,349 of record JAKLHY010000018.1, read on the forward strand.
TCCGCGGGTTATAGAGGATGGTCTTCATACATCAATCAGAGAACCGGACGCGGTTTTGGCCGCAATTCCGACGGGTTCAGAACCGAAAAACAGTAAGGTCGGGCGCCCCCCAAAATCAAGCCGGCAATGATTGGATCATTTTTCCGTTTGACCCTGGGTGGCCTGGATGGGTAGGCTTCGGCTCCAATTTGACGATTTTGAGGCAATATGTTTGGCACCATTCGTAAACATCAACAGTGGCTGTGGATAGTCATTATTGTGATCATCATCATCAGCTTTGTGGTCTTTTTCTCCCCGAACGTGGGTATGGACCGCATGGGCAACGTGAAGGGGAGCTTTGGCTCGATCGATGGGCAGCCGATCTCCCGCGAGGAATTTTCAAGCGCCTACAAGGAAGCCCAGCTGAGGTTTTTGTTCAGCTACGGCAGTTTTCCAAGACAGGATGAGGCGGCGCGAATGGGCTTTGACGCGGAGCGCGAGGCCCGGAACCGTGTGTTTCTGAACCGCTTGATCCAAGAGAACAAGATCGAGGTGCCTGATGAAGCTGTCGCGCAATGGTTGGCCAACGCCCTGAAGGATCGCCGTCAGCGGACGTTCCGGGTGGATTCCTACGATGCCTTGCTCAAGCGCCAACTGCAACCGCAAGGTTACAGCGAGAGGGATTTGGAGCAGTTCGTCCGTCACGAGATCGGCATTCAGCAGCTGGTGGCCGTTTATGGACTGAACGGGCGCCTGGTTCCTCCCCAGGAGGCCGAGAGACAGTATCGCCGGGAAAATGAACAGCTGCTGGTCTCCGTCGTGGCCTTCTCCTCATCCAACTACTTGAACCGGGTGATTGTCAACCAGACCAACCTGACCCAGTTTTACTCCAACCGGTTGTCGGCCTATCGATTGCCCGAGCGCGTGGAAGTGGATTACGTGAAGTTCGACCTGACGAACTACCAGGCGGCCGGCGAGCAACAGATGGCCAAGGAAACCAATTTGACTCAGCGGATCGATGCCATTTATCAGCAGCAGGGGCCGAGTTTCTTCACCGATACCAACGGAACCGTCCTCGCCGAATCCGAGGCCAAGGCCAAAATCCGGGAGCAAGCGCTCAAGGAATATGTTTTTCGCGCCGCCCAACTAGCCGCCGCAGAATTCGCGGTGGCGATCGGCGAGATGGAGGGAACTCCCAGCGCAACCAATCTTGCCGCCATGGCGGCCCAGAAACAGTTGGTTGTGAAGAAATCCCGGCCTTTTGGACAATTCGAGACTCCCGAGGGACTGCGGGTTCCGCCTACTTTCGGCCGAACGGCCTTTGCCTTGACAGCTGAAGAGCCGGTATCGGCGCCCATTCCCGCGGAAGACGGCTTCTATGTCATCGCTTTAACCAAGCGCATCTCGAGCGAGGTCCCGACTTTCGAGAGTGTCCGATCGAAGGTCGAACACGATTTTCGCGCGCAGCAAGCTTCGATGTTTGCGCGCGAGGCTGGCAACGCCTTTCATATTCAGCTGACGAATGGATTGGCTCAAAACAAGGATTTCGCGTCGATCTGCCAGGCGGCATCCTATAAGGCTGTGGATCTACCCGCCTTTTCCTTGAGCACATCGTCGCTCCCGGAATCGCAGGGATTGGCGGATTTTTCACTCTTGAAGAGCCTGGCAGCGGATCTCAAGCCTGGCACGCCCAGCATGTTCACCTCCTCACGCGATGGCGGTTTCATTGTCTATCTGAAATCACGCACTCCGGTGGACGAGAACAAACTGAAAGCCGAATTGCCGGAATACCTCTCTGAACTGAGGGAATCCCGGATCTACGAAGCCTTTAATGAATGGGTGAGCCGCCAACTGACCGTGGCTCGGGTATCCGGACCCCCTGTTGCGGCGCCGGAGGAAAAAAAGTAGTTCGATTGGTGGGTGCGGTGCGGCCTCGTGTTGGGGGGCTAGGAATGGCTGTTGTTCGGGGCCGGCTCAAGAATGTGGGTCAAAACGCATCTCGGTTCCAGGCGCGCTAAGCATGAGGGTTCCGGTTGTTTAAGTGCGTGGCAATTGCACGAATATGGGCGAATTCACACCGATTAAAATCTCCTCGCCCGAAACCCGGGAATTCTGGGAGATTCCCGTTCTGTTTGAGGACGAGCACCTGATGGCTTTGGACAAACCCTCGAGGCTCCTGACGAGCCCCGAGCGGGAAGAACCCCAGCGCCCGAGCCTGATGGCATTGTTGCACCGGGATATTCAAAGGGGCGCTCCCTGGGCTTCTCATCGTCAACTCACCTATTTGGCCAACGCACACCGGCCGGATTTCGATATGTCCGGCATACTTCTCCTGGCCAAGTCGAAGACCACGCTCATGGCGTTGGCAAATCTCTTTAGCGCTCACAAAGTGGACCTGAAATGTCTGGCCTTGGTTTGGGGTGTTCCGGGTTGGGAGCAAGCCGAGTGCGATGCCAAACTCGCTCCGCATCCGCATCGGCCGGGGGTGATGCGAGCCGACATCAGGGCTGGAAAGAAGGCCCTGAGCACATTTCGTGTCCTCGAGCGATTTCGTTATCATGCCCTGGTGGAATGTCATCAGACGACCCACCGTCCGCATCAGATCCGAGTGCATCTGAAGACCCTGGGATTTCCGCTGGCAGGCGATTCCGTTTATGGCGGCAAACCGCTCCTGCTTTCCCGGATGAAGCCCGGCTATCGTTTCAAGGCAGACACGCCTGAGAAACCACTGATGGGACGGGCGGCGGTGCATGCGGCCGGCCTGCGTCTTGTTCATCCGGCGAGCTCGAAGGATCTGGAGGTGATATCTCCTGTTCCAAAAGACTTTACGGTGGCCCTTCGTTATCTTCGTCAATACTCCTCCTTCGAAAAGTCTTGATTTGCACCGGGCAAATCAGGATACTCCGCTCCAGTCCAGAAGAGATTTCCCAACCGTCAATACCCTGTACGCATGGGGTGGCCTGTGCGCAAGGGCTATTGAAAAAAGGTGAGAAATCGCTTCTGTCAGAGCAACTCCATATGAACAAATTCAAACAAAGGGGACTGGTCTCCTGCCTTGTCGCGGGAGCTCTCGCGGTCTTGGCCAACCAAGCCAACGCCGGTTCGGTGACATATAACTTCGATTCGGATCCAACATCGGTGATCGAAATCATCGGGAATAACACAACGCCTTGGCAGGCAACCGGGGGTAACCCGGCATCCGGGGGATTCCTGGCCTTAACCTATGCTTTCGACAGCATCCAATGCGGATTCATGTTTCCAGACCTTGACAACGGGAAAGTAGTGACGTCGTTCAAGTTCACGTGCGATCTGCGGATCGGCAATAGCGAAGGCGACCGTGGGGCGGACGGATTCGCCGTCAGCTTTGCCCGGGGCAACGATCCGTTTGTCGCTAATCCCAGCATGGGGAATCTTGCGGCAACTTTACCTGAAGCGGGTACGGTCACAGGGATCGCAATCGGCTTCGACACATGGTCGGGCAATACTTTGCCTGACGGCGGTGATATTGAAGGGATCATTGTTCGGGTGGACAATAAAACCGTTCTGAAACAGGCCATGCCGACCCGGCATGGTGCTTGCGACGACGCCACCAGCTTGCAGACCGGGCCTCGCGATCCCGATTTCTGGGCCGAGCTGGGTGATATTTACTCTTTGGATGCAGTGGATACGCTTTGCTGGGCGCCGCTTTCCGTAGAACTGGATGCGGATGCCAAGCTCACCGTCATATGGAAGGGCAAGACCTTGCTCGACAAGTATCAAACCTCGTATTTCCCGACTCCGGGCCGATTGATTTTTACAGGCCGAACCGGCGGTGAAAACGAAGCCACACACGTGGACAACATCGTTCTGACTACTACAGCGATCGAGTTGGACAATGTGGCGCCCACGATGCCCACGAACTTCAAGGCTCCCGAAGTCGGCGCTGGCCGGGTGCTCCTGACTTGGGATGCCGCGACCGACAATTCTGGCAAAGTAGCCTATGAGGTCGAACGCGACGGCACGGTGATCAGCGGCATTTTTTCCGATACAAAATACGAAGACTTCACCGTCAAGACGAAAACCACATACTCGTACAAGGTCCGCGCGGTGGACACCTCCTCCAACAAGTCCGCCTTCACGGCGGCTGTTTCGGCGACCACGGTCGATTTTGTGGATGTCATGGGTTTCCTAACCGCTCAGGTGTATGACGGGAATACGGCAACCGACGTTTACAGTCTGACCAGCGATCCGAAGTATCCGGACAGCCCGGATCGGACGGTTTTTGTGACCGGTTTGGACACGCCCAACGGGTTTGCGGATAATTACGGACTGAGGTTGGCTGGCGTCATTATGGCGCCTGAGACGGCCCAGTATGACTTCTTTATCCGAAGCGATGATGCGTCCCAGTTCTTCCTGAACAAGAACGGTGAAGCCATTCCGGACGCATTGGCCGATCTGCCAATTGCGGAAGAAACGGGTTGCTGTGAGGCATTCAAAGAGCCGGATCCCAGCATGGGCCAGCCCTATGAAACGACCTCCGAGCCCATCAGCCTGGTAGCGGGCAAGAAATATGGTTTCCTGCTGCTCCTCAAGGAAGGCGGCGGCGGGGATTTTGCCCAGGTGGCCTGGCGCAAGGTGGGCGACACGACATCCGCATCGACGTTAACCCCGATTAGTGGTGTCTTTGTTTATGGCAAGGCGGATCCGGTGGGCAGCCGGGTGACCATCACCCAGCCGCCCCAGGACACCGCGGTTGCCGTTGGCAAGACGGCCACCTTCAGTGTCGCTGTTGATTCTTATTCGCCCTACACCACAACGGTGCTCTATCAATGGTATCGCAATGGCTCGCTCATCCCGGGCGCGCAGACCGCGACCTACACCATTCCGGTAACGACCCAGGCCGATAATGGGGCCAAGTTCAAGGTCATGACGGTGGTCCCGGGCACGAACACGACCAGTGTCGAGGCGACGCTGACCATTACTTCGGACAGCGCACCGCCGGTGGTGGTTGGTGCGGGCGCAATCGCCAGCGAGACGGGCAGCACGTTCGATGTGGGGGTGACCTTCGACGAACCGGTGGATGAAACCTCGGCGAAGACACAGGCCAACTACACCTTGTCCGCGGGCACGATCTCGGGGATCAAGTTTTATAAAGGATCGCCGGGCGTGGTGCTGACCGTTAGCGGACTGACCGTGGGCAACACCTATACGGTGACGGTGAAGAATGTGGCCGATCTCTATGGCAACGCGATCACCTCGGCGGACAAGTCGTTCAAAGTGTCAGCGATGAAATGGGGGGTGGTCGGCGGCAAAGAGCTGAGTTTTGGCAACGGAGTCCTCCCGGTTGCCGAAAACGGATTCGACATCTACAGCGACGGTATTGGCGAGTGGGCTGCCTATGACGAAGCCACGTTTGTTTACGAGGAAGTCACGGGCAACTTCGACAAGGTGCTGCGCGTGGAATTCCAGGATTCGTCGAGCCAATGGGCACGCGCGGGTCTTGTGGTTCGTGATGTGACGAACTTTGGCGTCGATCGCGCTTCCCAGGAGGGTGGGCTCGCCGGTCGTTATCAAAAGGTCCATGTCAATCCCGTCAAGACCGCCATGGGCACGGCTGGAAATAACGCGTGGGAAGGCAACCGGCGTCTTGCGACGGGTGATCAGACCACGACCGCCGGCGGCGGGGGTATTCCACAGTATCCGAATGCCTGGTGCCGATTGCAGCGCACGAACGACCTGTTCATCATTTATCGCAGCGATGATGGTCAGACATGGACTCAATTGGGGACCACGACGTTCACGGAGCCCATGCCGGCCAAGCTGTATGTGGGGCCTGAATTCTCGCCTGAGAACGGCAACATCGGCGAGGAGACAGGTTTGCGGGGCATGTGGGTGGCCAAGATGCGCGACTACGGCAATTACCCGGCCGTCTCGCCTGTCACCCCCGAGGTGGCGATCAGCCTGAGCGGAACGACTGTGACGATTACCTACAAGGGGACCTTGCAGTCGGCAGACAGTGTGACCGGACCCTACACCGATGTGGCTGGAGCGGTCAGTCCGTATTCGGTGAGCAATCCGTCGGGCGTGAAGTTCTATCGCGCCAAAAAGTAGCGGTGTAGATCCGCAATTTTGATTCAACAAAGGCCGGGGTTTTGAGCCCCGGCCTTTTTATTCGGATTAAGACGTGCCAACGCCCTGGTGGGAAAGGTAACCTGGGTCAGTTCCAGGACGTTGCGGCATGCTACTATGCCGGGCTGCTTACGCGCGCCTGAGTGACTGGACGCGCGTCTGGATAAGAAAGAGTGACCATTGAGAAACGATCGAAATCCTGGCCCTGAGAAGTCGGGGAGCATGGCGTTTGGCGCCAGTTCTGGTTCCGGTTTTCCGCAGTCCGGTTTGCGGAAGTGGACCTTTCGTTTAGCGGCCCTGCTGGTAGTGCCGGTTATGCTGGTGGGGACTGTCGAGATTGTGCTTCGCCTCATGAATTACGGGCATGAGACTTCGTTTTTTGTGCCCGGGCAACTCAAGGGGAATCGGGTTTGGGTGGAGAACACCTGGTTTGGGTCGCGTTTTTTTCCGCCGGCGCTGGCCCGAAGCGCATCCCCAACCGTCATGCGGGCGGAGAAGGCGCCGGGAAGTTACCGGATTTTTCTTTTTGGCGAATCCGCTGCGTTGGGCGACCCGCGGCCGGCTTTTGGGGTGGGGCGTTACCTGGAAGTGCTATTACGCGAGCGATATCCCGGCATTTCATTTGAGGTGGTGAGCATGGCGATGACCGCCATTAACTCGCATGCTATTCTCGAGATGGCTCGCGAGTGTGTCTCGCATCAAGGCGATCTATGGATTGTATATATGGGCAACAACGAGATGGCCGGGCCCTTTGGTGTCACAACGGTTTTTGGCGCCGCTGCGCCATCCTATCGCTGGATTCGAGCCAGTTTGTTACTGCAACAAACCAGAATCGGTCAATGGCTGCGAGAGACCGTCCATCGTTTGAGTCCCGCCGAGGATATCCCCGAGAACTGGGATGGGCTTCGGATGTTTCTGGATCGCCGGGTCGCGCCGAAAGATCCGCGCAAAGAACAGGTCTATTGGAATTTTCAGGCCAATCTCGAAGCCCTGGTGCGAGCGGGATCCAGAGCGCGTGTGCCGATCCTGTTAAGCACGGTGGCGGGCAACTTGAAGGATTGCGCCCCGTTTGGATCCTGGCTGCGATCGGAGATGACTCAGAACGACAGAATCCTTTGGAATCAGTGGTTCGAGGCAGGAATTACGAATGCCGCCCGGGAACGATGGTCTGAGGCGGCTCAAGCCTGGCAATCGGCCCTGCAGTTCACCCCCGACCATGCCGAACTGCATTTCCGGTTAGGCCAGTGTCTGATCGAGTCCTCGAATCTCCCGGCTGCGCGCGCCAGTTTCGTCAAGGCCCGGGACTTTGACAGCCTGCCGTTTCGCACCGATTCCCGATTGAACGCCCTGATCGTCAACACCGCCGAGAAATCCAAAGACCGGGGAGTGATCTTGTTTGACGTGGAGGAAAGGCTCGGTCGTCTCAGCCCCGGTCAAATCACGGGAACGGAGTTCTTCCATGAACACGTCCACTTGAATTTTGACGGGAACTATCAGCTGGCCTTGGGATGGGCGGAAAAAATCGAGGAACTTTTGCCTCTCGGATCCCGATCGAAACGGAAGGAGACGTGGGCGACGCCGGAGATTTGCGCGCAACGTCTGGGACTCACCGACTGGAACCGTCATTCTGTTCTCGAGGAAATGGCGCGCCGCCTGTCCGAGGCGCCATTCACCAACCAGTTGAATCACGAGAAACGCTGGGCCAGGCTTTCCCAAATCCTGGTTCAAACCCGAAGTCGCCTGCAGCTGAGCTTCAGGAAAGACGCGCGCGCAACATACGAGGCGGCGATTCAGTTGTGCCCGGACGACCACTGGTTGCACCATAATTATGCCGAATTCCTCGTCTCGATCGGTGATCTTGCTGAGGCAACAGCTCCGATGGAACGGGTTCGTGATTTGACGCCGCAACATTACACCGGTTTCCTGCAATTGGGCCGATTATACGCCCGCCAGAACAGATCTGAAGAGGCCCGCCAGTCTCTGGAACACGCCCTGCTCCTGCGTCCGGACCTGGTGGAGGCCCGCATCGAGTTGGGACAGGTTTATGCGAGGCAGAAGAAGCATGAGGAGGCTTTGGAACAGTACGACACAGCCCAGAGCAAACGTCCTCGGGATGCCGGACTCTGTCTGCTTCGGGCCGCTACTCTGTCGCATCAGGACAAGATCGAGGAATCCATAGCCGCGCTGAATCAAGCGATCAACATCCGGCCTTCGTTTGTTGAAGCTTACTATCTGCTCGGCACGCAGTGGGTTGCGCTCAAGAAGATCCCCGAGGCTCGGTTGGCTTTTGAGCAGGTGGTGCGTTTGCGGCCTGATCATGCGATGGGACATTTGAACCTGGGAATGGTCCTGGCGAAAGAGGGGCGTTTCGATCAGGCCCTGTTGCATTTGCAGGAAGCCGTGCGTCTCGATCCGGCGAACCGGGAAGCCCGTCAGTTCCTCGAGACCCTGAGGCAGATCCAGTCTCCCTCCAAAGCTTCGGGTCACGCCATGGAATAAACGGATGTTCTGGGTATCGGACGGTAGTGTTCCCCACATTCCTATGGCCTTTTTCGGGGGTGTTTGGTTTACTGGCGCCCGCAAACTCATGCGGATACTGGCAGCGCTTTTCGGAATTGGTGCGTGGGGACGCTGGATAGGGCTGGCGGCTGTGATATGGCCGTGGGGGCTGGTGGCACAATCCAATCAAACGACTCCCGGGCACCGTGTTCAACTCCTGACTGTGGCCACCGGGACACAGCCGGGTTTTACGCTTATCTCGCCTCGGGAATCGGGGGTTTGGTTTACCAATGTTCTTCCCCAGTCCCGTTACTTAACCAATCAGATTCTCCCGAACGGTTCGGGAGTTGCGGCGGGCGATGTGGATGGAGATGGAAGGTGTGATCTTTTCCTTTGCGGTTTGGCTTCGGGAGGAAGGCTTTATCGGAATGCGGGCCCATGGCGATTTGAGGACGTCACGGAATCATCGGGCTTATCGCTCCCGAATTTCGATGCCACAGGAGCCGCGCTGGTGGATATGGATGGCGATGGAGATCTTGATCTGATTGTGAACTCGATTGGCGGGGGTGCCCGGTTTTTTCGAAATAATGGCATGGGCAAATTCGAGCCTGGAATGCAGCCATTAAATGCCGGTCGGGGCGGAACCTCGATCGCCCTGGCGGATGCCGATGGCGACGGGGATCTGGACCTGTATCTTGCGAATTACCGGCAATCGACGCTGATGGATTCCCCAGGCACTCGTTTCAGCGTCAAAATGATCGATGGCCAACCGGTCGTGGCTGCGATCGACGGACGACCCCTGACCGATCCCGAGTGGACGAATCGATTCAAGTTCAAGATCGAATTGGGGGCGGGCGGACGCGGCAGGTTCGGCCATGAAGAGCTGGGCGAAGCCGACCTGTTTTGCCTGAACGATGGGCGGGGCAATTTCCAGCCGGTTTCCTGGACGGAGGGCGCGTTTTTGGATGAGGACGGTCAACCGCTTCAAAGCCCGCCCTTTGACTGGGGATTAACGGTGACCTTCAGGGATTTCAACGGGGACGGCGCTCCCGATATTTACGTGTGCAACGATTTCAACACTCCGGACCGGTTCTGGCTGAACGATGGAAAAGGCCGGTTTCGGGCTGCGCCCATGCTGGCCTTGCGACAGACCTGTTTGGCTTGCATGGCCATCGATGTGGCCGATATCGATCGGGATGGGGATTTTGATTTTATGCTGGTCGATATGCTGAGCCGCGATCATCAGCGCCGATTGACTCAACGCAACATGTTGCGCGCCGATCTGACGCCCGCTTCTCGAATCTTGGGGCGTCCCCAGTATCCCCGAAACACCTTGTTTTTGAATCGTGGCGACGGCACCTATGCCGAGATTGGCCAGTATGCCGGACTGGAAGCCTCCGAGTGGTCGTGGGCGGTGACCTTTTTGGATGTCGACCTGGACGGATACGAGGATCTTCTCGTGCCGAACGGATTCGAACGCGACAACATGAATGTCGATGTCCAGAATCTCATCAACCAGGCCAAGGCGAGCAAGAAGGTCCTGAGCCGTGAGGAACTCCAGTTGCGTCGCCACTTCCCCCGACTGACCACGCCGAACGCGGCCTTTCGCAATCTCGGCAATCTGCGATTCCAGGAGGTCGGACGGGAGTGGGGATTTGACACGCCGACCATCTCTCAGGGGCTATGCCTGGCCGATTTCGACAACGACGGCGATCTTGATCTGGCGGTGAACAACATGAATTCAACAGCCGGGTTGTACCGCAACAATGCCTCCGCCCCAAGGATCGCGGTGCGTCTGAAGGGTAAAGCGCCGAATACTCGAGGAATCGGAGCGCGGATTACCGTGACCGGAGGCCCGGTCCCGCAGAGCCAGGAGATGGTTAGCGGCGGGCGATATCTCTCCTGTGACGAAGCGCTGCGTGTGTTTGCCGCCGGATCGTCGAGTAACCGATTGCGGATCGAGGTCGTCTGGCGCAATGGCCGCCGAAGTGTGGTCGAGGGCGCGAGTCCCAACAGCCTTTGCGAAATCGACGAAGCCGGCGCGATGGTTTCTTCTGAAGCCCATGACCCGAACGTCTCAGCGAAACCGGTGTTTGAAGATGTCAGCCGGCTCTTGGCTCACAGTCATCGTGACGAGCCCTTTGATGACTACGCCCGCCAGTCTTTGTTGCCGAGGAAACTGAGCCAACTGGGGCCCGGGGTGTGCTGGTGGGATGTTGACGGCGACGATTGGGACGATCTGGTGATTGGGAGCGGTTATGGGGGGCGGCTGGCTTTGTTCAAGAACAACGGGCAGGGCGGATTTGTTCTTGTGGATAAAGCCCCCTGGAACCTGGCCGTTCCGCGGGATCAGACCGCGATTCTTGGATGGAGGAAAGGCGAAGTCCTGGTTGGAGGCGCGAATTACGAAGATGGCCTCCTGGTGGGGGGAGCGGTTACAACTTACCGCTGGGATTCTGCTGATACTATCGAGGCGATCGGGTTGTGGGAGTCGAGCGTGGGACCGATGGCTATGGCAGACTGCAACGGCGATGGGGATCCTGACTTGTTTGTGGGCGGACGTGTGATTCCCGGTCGTTACCCGGTGGCGGCATCGTCACGGATTTTTCGGCGACAGAATGGACAGTGGATCCTGGACGAAGCCAACAGCGCGAGATTCAAGGATGTGGGTATAGTCAGCGGAGCCGTGTGGAGCGATTTGGATGGGGACGGTTGGTCCGACTTGATTCTTGCCTGCGAATGGGGGCCGGTGCGGGTCTGGCACAATTCAAACGGGATTTTACAGGAAGTGACTCGCGAGCTCGGCCTTTCGGAGTTTACAGGCTGGTGGAATGGGGTGGCGACTGGCGACCTGAATAGCGATGGCCGGATGGACATCATCGCCGCCAACTGGGGACAAAACACCAAATATGAGAGCCACCGTCTCAAATCCTTGCGGCTGTATCATGGGGATTTGACGATGGACGGCACGGTGTCGTTGCTTGAATCCTGGTATGATCCGGGCAGCGGAAGATATGTTCCGGTCCGGATGCTCGATGCGGTGACGAAGGCGATGCCGTTTCTGGCCGAGCGGTTTTCGACCTTTGAAGCCTGGTCCAAAATCGGAATGGACGACGTGGCCACGGATCGGCGCGAGCGATTGCGCGCCCTCGAGGCGACCACGCTGGAGTCCATGATTTTTTTGAACCTGGGAAATCGTTTCGAGGCCAGTCGGATGCCGATGGAAGCGCAGCTGACTCCGGCCTTCGCTGTGTGCGTGGCCGACTACGATGGCGATGGCCGGGAGGATGTGTTTCTCAGCCAGAACTGTTTTGGAGTCGAACCGGACACCTCGCGCTATGACGCTGGCAGAGGACTGTGGCTGCAGGGCGATGGGCACGGTGGGCTGAGACCTGTCCCGGCCAGCGAAAGCGGCATCAAGGTTTATGGCGAACAACGCGGGGCTGCCGTCGGTGATTTTGATGGGGATGGGCGCGTCGATCTCGTGGTCAGCCAGAATGGCGAGGAAACCCGGCTGTTTCGCAATGGTCGAGCGAAACCTGGATTGCGGGTCCGACTTCAGGGCAGCGAGGCGAACCCGAGGGCTTTGGGAGCTGTATTGAGAATAAAGTCGGGGAACCGGTGGGGGGCGGCCCGCGAAATCCAGGCGGGTGCAGGTTATTGGTCTCAGAACAGTGCGGTGCAGATCCTGCCCCCGCCGGAATTGGGCGCGCAATTGTGGATCCGTTGGCCGGGCGGCAAGACCCATCTCGTAGACCTCCCGGATCAGGCCCGTGAAATCGTTGTCGGAATCGACGGCCAGGCGCGCAAAATCCACTGAGGCAGGCTTATGATCCCCGCCGCTAATATTCACTTGCCCATTGCGAGACACTGCGCGGAACTAACCGCGGATTTTGCGGATAACACGGATCAATAAGAGAGATGCCTATACGAAACTGGAAAAGGATCGGGACTTGGCTGTGGCTTATCGAGTTCTTGTTTGGACTTTGGCCTGTCTTTGGCGCTGAGAGATGGCAAAACGGATCGGGATTTCGGTTTAGGTCGTTGCCCGTTCCGGCCTCAGGCAAAACGGGTTTTACGGAGCTGACGTCGCAGCAAACGGGTGTTGCGTTCACCAACATTCTAGGCCGAACAAACGCCGCCTTGAACCAGATCCTTTTGAACGGTTCCGGCGTGGCGGCGGGGGACGTGGATGGGGACGGATGGTGCGATGTATATTTTTGTCGTTTGGAAGGGCCGAATGCCTTGTATCGCAACCGCGGCGATTGGACATTTGAGGACATCACAGCCGCAGCCGGAGTGGCCTGCGACGGACAGTTTTCGACGGGGGCGGCGTTGGTGGATTTGGAGGGGGATGGGGATCGGGATTTGCTCGTGAACAGCGTGGGAGGTGGCACCCGTTGTTTCCTGAATGACGGCAAGGGACATTTCACCGAAGCCCAGAATTCAGGCCTTGTCCGGCAGTTGGGCAGCACGTCGATGGCTCTGGCCGATATCGATGGAGACGGCGATCTGGATCTTTACGTGGCGAATTATCGGACGACGACGATCCGCAGCACGGGCTTTGAACTGTTGAATGTGAACGGGCAACGGATGCTGCGGCCGGAGGATCGGGATCGTCTGTATGTCACGCCCGACGGCTTTCTGCGCGAACACGGCGAGGTGGATGCCTTTTACTTGCACGATGGCAAGGGGCATTTCCAGCAAATGTCCTGGACTGATGGCCGGTTCAAGGACGCCAAAGGGAATGTTCTCACCGCGCCTCCGAAGGATTGGGCGCTCTCGGTGGTATTTCGGGACATCAACCGGGACGGAGCTCCGGATCTTTATGTCTGCAACGATTTTTGGAGTCCTGACAAAATCTGGTTGAATGACGGCCAAGGCAATTTTCGGGAGATCGCTCGCGAGGCGTTGCCCAATACCAGCACGTTCTCGATGGGGATGGATTTTGGAGACATCAATCGGGATGGTTTCGACGATTTTTTTGTGCTGGACATGTTCAGTCCCGATCACGTGCGGCGCGTGACCCAAACCATCATGTTCGGAAACGCGCCTTGGCCGATTGGATACAGCGAGGATCGTCCCCAGGTGACCCGCAACACGCTTTTCCTGAACCGCGGAGACAACACCTTCGCCGAGATGGCCCAGATGAGCGGCGTCCAGGCAACCGACTGGTCCTGGAGCCCGGTGTTTCTCGATGTTGATCTCGATGGTTTTGAAGATCTTCTGGTGGTTACGGGGAACACCTTTGACACCCAGGATCAGGATGCCGAGAACCGGATTCGGGCGGCGGGACCGTGGCCCCGCGCAAAGGTGCCTTACAAGCTTTGGATGTATCCGTCGTTGTTCTTGCCCAATGTCGCGTTTCGCAATCGGGGGGATCTGACGTTCGAGGAGACAGGGAAGGCCTGGGGATTCCATGCCGGGGGTGTTTCGCAAGGCATGTGTCTGGCCGACCTGGATAACGACGGCGATCTCGACGTTGTCCTGAATAATCTCAATGCGGCGGCCAGCCTTTGTCGCAATGAATCCATCCGGCCTCGAATTGCCATACGGCTGTTGGGCGGGATGGGGAATCGCGCCGGGATCGGCGCTCGAATCCAGGTGAGTGGAGGACCGGTGGATGTTCAGAGCCAGGAGATGATTGCCGGCGGGCGGTATCTGTCGTGCGACGATGCGTTGCGTGTGTTTGCGGCGGGGCATCTCACGAACCAGCTCCGGATCACCGTGCTCTGGCGAGGGGGCGGTCAAAACGTTGTGACGGACGCCACAGCCAATCACCTGTATGAAATCGCGGAAAGTGCCGCCGCCAGGCCGGCCGCGCCAAAATCAACTCCTCGTCGTGTTCATTTCGAGGATGTCTCCGATCGCCTGAACCATGTTCATCACCAGGAGCCCTTCGATGACTTCGCCCGTCAACCGCTGCTTCCCAACAAGCTAAGCCAGTTGGGACCGAATGTAGCCTGGACGGATCTCGATAATGATGGATGGGAGGATCTGGTGATTGGAGGCAGCCGAGGGGGTAAGCTGGCCTTCCTGCGCAACGATGGACGTGGCGGGTTTTCGCCGATTGACCGCGCCCCTTTCAATGCCACGATCAATCGGAGTTTGACCACGGTTTTGGGTTGGCATCCCATTCCGGGAAAGACCGCTCTCGTGGCCGGCGCCGAAAATTACGAGACCGCTTCCGCGGAGGGCGCCTCGGTGCACCATTTCGATTACACGGGAGGGGACGTTGTGGACAATCTGCCCGGGCAACCGAGCAGCACCGGCCCCATGGCGCTTGCCGACGTCGACGGCGATGGTGATCTGGACTTATTTGTGGGAGGGCGAGTTGTGCCCGGCCGCTACCCGGAGCCGGCTTCGTCAAGGTTATTTCGGAACGACAGGGGATTTTTCAAGTTGGCTGTGGAAGAGAGCCGAACCTGGGACCGTGTGGGCATGGTCAGCGGGGTAGTGTTTAGCGATTTGGATGGCGACGGCGATCCGGATTTGGTTTTGGCCTGTGAATGGGGAGCTGTCCGCGTTTGTCAAAATGACCAGGGCAAGTTCCAGGATGTCACAGACAAGCTGGGTTTGGGGCGGTATCTTGGCTGGTGGAATGGAGTGACCGTTGGAGATTTTGACGGTGATGGGCGTCTCGACATCGCCGCCTCGAACTGGGGAAGAAACACCAAATACGAAGCCTTTCGTTCCCAACCCTTACGGCTGTTCTACGGAGATTTCAATGAGGCAGGCCAGGTCGATATTGTGGAAGCCCACTTTGACGCTGGAATGGGCAAGATGGTGCCGGATCGCGCTTTCGAGAGCATGGCGAACGCGCTGCCTTTCCTCCGGGAACGTTTCGCAACCCATAAAGCCTATGGACAAGCGGGTTTGACCGAAGTGCTTGGCGATCGCCTCAAGTCAGCCCGGGAACTTGCCGCCAATATCCTGGAGTCCATGGTCTTCCTGAATCGCGACAATCATTTTGAATCCCGAGTGTTACCGGTGGAAGCCCAACTCGCCCCGGCCTTTGGCCTGTGCACAGGCGATATGGATGGAGACGGCTGCGAGGACCTTTTTTTGAGTCAAAATTTCTTCGCGACCCAGCCGATGAATTCGCCCTACGACGGGGGGCGAGGGCTGTGGTTAAAAGGAGATGGCCGGGGCGGTTTTCGCGCCGTGCCTGGACAGGAGAGCGGGATTCGGGTTTACGGAGAACAACGCGGGGCCGCTCTCTGCGATTATGACAGCGACGGCCGCGTGGACCTTGCTGTTGCGCAGAACGGCGCCGCAACTCGGCTTTATCACAACGTCGGAGCCAAACCTGGTCTTCGGGTGCGTCTGAAGGGGTCTCCAGGCAACCCGGATGGCGTTGGAGCGGTGATGAGTTTGTTGTTTGGGAAGCGTCGCGGGCCCGTTCGTGAAATCCATGCTGGATCGGGCTATTGGTCTCAGGACAGCGCAGTCCAGGTGATGGGCGCCCCCGAACAAGCTTCGCAGATCTGGATTCGCTGGCCCGGTGGCAGAACAACCACCACTCCCATTCCGCCCAATACCCGGCAGGTCACCATCGATCCTGAAGGCAAGGCAATCCTTCCTTGATCGTCTTATTTGCGGTTCAGGGAAGCTTTTTCTGGCTTGTTGGCACCGGATCCGCCCGATACCCTTTTGATCTTGCACAGAAAACGAACAGCGTCCGGCACGAGTCAGTTGTCAACAGCCCAAACGGCCAGCGCGCCCATTCAGACACCCACATGTTCCAGTAAGGGAAAATGGGCCTATTTTTTCCTGGCGGCGGCTGCATTTTGTGTCTGCCTATTGAGCATTTTCGAAGTGATCTTGCGCCTGGCAGGATACGGTGATCCGGCTTCGTTTCTGGTTCGTCGGGAGATTAACGGCACCCGGGTGCTGGTGGAGAACCCGCGATACGGATGGAGTGATTCCGGGCCGGTTTCGATTGGAAGTCTATCGCCCGTGGTCCTGCAGTCGAAGAAACCCGCCGGCGTTTACCGGATCTTTCTATTTGGTGAATCCGCGGCTTTGGGCGAACCCCGGCCGGCTTACGGTGTGGGCCGATATTTGGAGACGTTATTGCGCGATCGTTTTCCGGGAGCCAGCTTCGAGGTGGCGTGTATGGCGGCGAGCGGACTCGATTTGCCCGCGATAATGAGCATGGTCAGGGAGTGCGCCGCTTACGAAGGGGATCTATGGATTTTCTACCTGGGAAACAACGAGTTCATGGGTCGTTTGGGGGGCGACACAACTCGCGGGGCATCGGACTTGTCAATACAACCTGCTCGTGGGTGGCCGATCTGGCGTCGGATTCGCATGGGTCAATGGTTGGCTGATTTAAAGGCGAGGTCACAGGGCGACTCGTTGAAGCCCACTGACAGGGGTGACCTTAAGCCCTCCATCGATTATCGGCTGGTTCCCGGCGATCCCCGTAAGGAACGTGTCTACGAGAATTTTCGGCTGAACTTGGATGCCATGGTCCAAGCGGGGATTCGTGCTGAAGTGCCTGTGTTGCTTTGTGAGATGGCCAGTAATATGAAGGATTGCGGTCCGTTTGGATCGGCGCATGTCCCCCCTTTGTCGTCGGATGCCCAGACTGAATGGCAAAAACTTCACGACTTGGGAACCTGTGCGATTCGCGAGAAACAATGGGAAGAGGCTATCTCCGCGTTTGAGAGGGCGCTTAGATTGAGTCCGCATTTTGCCGACACCCACTTCCAGCTGGGGTGTTGTCAGTTGGCGATGTCCAACCACGATGCCGCATGGAAGAGCTTCGAACGGGCTCGCGATGCGGACACTTTGGTTTTTCGGGCGGACTCGCGGCTGAATAGAATCATTGAAGAGACAGGACGCCGATACGCCGGGAAGGGGGTTGTATTCGTCGACACCATGAAAGCTCTGGCGCGGTTCAGTCCTGATCGGATTCCAGGACGTGAGTCCTTTCTCGATCCAGTGCAACTCAATCCTGACGGGAGCTACCGGTTGGCCAGGACTTTGGCGGAGGAAGTGATCCCTCGGTTGCCGCAGGCTTTGAAGGCGTCTCAGACCGCGGAATGGGCCACACCGGAGGCTTGTGCCTTGCGTTTGGGCCTCACGGACTGGAATCGCCATGCGATCTTCGAGGAAGTCTACCGTCACTTGCTCGATGCCCCGTACACCCATCAGGTCAATTCTGCGAATTTTGTCCGGCAGCATTTTGACGATTTGAACCGTCTCAAGACCACTGTGCGTTCGGGCCATGTGAATCAGGCTCGAGCGGTCTACGAGGAATCGATCGCGTTTCGTCCCCAGGACTTTTGGCTTTATGAGAACTACGCCGAGTTTCTCGAAGCCACGGGTGATACCGCAAAAGCCGAACTGGCATGGAAGAAAGTTGCCGAGCTGCTTCCTCATCATCCTCTGGGTCATTACCAATCCGGGCGGTTGTTGGTTCGTCAGAGAAAATTTGACGAAGCCAGGATGGCCTTGAAGCAAGCCTTGAGTTTGCGTCCGGACCTGGGCGAGGTTTATATGGAACTGGGGCAGTTGGCCGGGGGCCGGGGCGAGTGGGATGAGGCGCTTCGGCATTTTGCAGACGCGCAACGGTTGCGTCCAAACGATGCCCGCATTTTGATGTATCGCGCCGATCTCCTCGCGCGCCAACAAAACCGCCCGGAGGCGATTCTCAATCTGCGTGGGGCGATCGAGCTGAAGCCGTCCTATTGGGAAGCTCGGTACTTGTTAGGAGTCGAATGGGCGGTCGACGAGAAAATCGCCGAGGCCCAGGCAGAGTTTGCCGAGGTGGTGCGGCTTCGGCCTGACCACGTTTTGGGCCATCTGAATCTGGGGGTTGCCTTGGCGCTTCAACAGAAGTATGCCGAGGCCCTCGAGCATTTTCAGGAAACCCTGCGCCTGGATCCCCAAAATCAGAGCGCCCGGCAGCACATCGAGACAATCGGAAAAATGCAGCAGGGGAATCCTGAGTGATTGAGGAATAGGCGCTTGACGCTGATTTGAGGGGAGCACAGGCTGTCCGTGTCAACACCAAAGAGATCGGGTGTCCGTAACTTAAAGAGAATGTTTTGAATAGCCTTATGTCGATCTGGTCTGGAACCAAATTGGGTGTGGGAATGTGCCTGTTTGCCAATATAGGGATAGGGGGCGGAGGACTGGTGGCCTCTGAGCCACTGACGCCGTCAGCTGGGGCTATGCCCCCCAACATCCACAGTCCAAAAATCCAGTTTCAGACACCTGAATTCGACTTTGGCCAGATCATCGGAGGCCAAGTCGTCAGCAACACCTTCGTGTTCACAAATGTGAGCGAACGATTGATCGAGATCAAGGATGTGCGATCGTCCTGTGGTTGTCTGCCCGCGGGCAAATGGACGCGTCAGGTTGAGCCGGGCAAGACAGGGATCATTCCCCTCGAACTTCACACGGCCTCTGTCAAAACCGGCCCCGTTGTTAAGGACGTGAAGGTGACGCTCAACGAGACAAATCAGCCGCCAGTCATCCTCAAAATCAAGGCCAATATATGGCGCCCGATCGAGGTGATTCCCTCATCCGCAATGCTTCCCCGAGTGGCGGATGCCCCTCCGGATGGGGTCGCGGTCGTCCGCATCATCAACAAGCAGGAGGAACCGCTGACATTATCGGCGCCGATCTGCAACAATCGCTTGATCTCGGCGCAGTTGAAAACCAATCAACTGGGCCAGGAATACGAGCTGATCCTCAAGCTTGTGCCGCCTGTGGGGTCGGCGAACGTATTCGCCGATATTACCATGAAAACGTCGGCGACCAACATGCCCGTCCTGACCGTTCCGGTGTGGTCCGTGGTCCAACCTGCCATCACGGTCCTCCCCACTCCACTACAACTCCCCCCCGGCCCCATCATCACCAATTTGAAACAGTCGGTCTCGATTCGAAGCGCATGGACCCATACTCTCGCCTTGTCCGATCTTTCGGTGAATGCCAAGAAGGTTGATATCGAGCTGGTCGAACTCCAACCGGGCCGGTTCTTTACGATACTCCTTACTTTTCCTGAAGGCTACCAGATCGGCGAAGGTGAGAAAGTCGAGCTCAGCGTTAAATCGAATCATCCCCATTACCCGTTGATCAAAGTGCCGATTCTCCAATCGCCACGTTGAATTTCGGCGAGGATAATCTTCATCGAGATAAAAGGGCGGCTCGAGGGTTATAGAAAGTTCCCTGCGTCTCCAGGCCCTGACCTCAAATTTTGAACCCGCGGAAGGCCGTGCAGGTCGCATCAATCCGCATCGCCCAATGAAACGACCCAGTTGCAGACCGCGTGTCATAGACCGGTTGCCATAATAAATTTCCGAATGGCAGGAGGAATTTTGGCCTGGGTCAAGGCGGCAAGGCCGGCGCATCCCTGAAACGGGCTGTAACGGCCGAGCCAACGCAGCCCCAGGCCAAAAGGACCCTGTCTCAACGAGATGGAGCCGAGGAGGGCGGGGGCTTCGTTCCGTGCTCAGTCGAGACCGCTGCGGGTATCCTCCTTCGCACGCGTCTCGCCCGCGCCCTCCTCGGCTCCACCATTCTGGATATTTATTATGGCAATCGGTCTAATGCCGTGGATTTACGAAAAAAAAGAGACCGGGCCGAAGCCCGGTCTCTTTCGGTTCAGATCTGTTCGGGTTGAGCTCTATTGGCTTGCAGCGCGATAGAACTTGATGGTCGTGCCCGCCGGAACGGTGTACGGGCTGGTGGCGCCCGTAACGGCCGTGTACGGACCTTCAACCTGATCGGCCGATTGCAGCACGCCTTTATAAGTGATCGTGACTGCGGTCGCATCGCGGGCGATGTCGATCTCGGCACCGGGTTGCGGAGGCGTCAGGACGACGGTATCGAGGGCTTTGCCCAGTTTGCCGGCGTCATAGATCGCCTGGATTTCGTTGGCGGGGAGGACACGATTCCACACGGCGACTTCGTCCATATGACCGATCATGTAGTTCGGCGTTTCATCGACGATCGGAACAATGCCTGCTCCGAGGTCGTTGGTGTTCTGGCGAACGCCAATCGACAGGAACGGCACGGTCGATTCCTTGATGGTATTGAGGTATTCGCTCATGGCGACCTGCTGACCGTTCTTGTAGAGGCGTAGTTGCGCCCCATCCGCAGTGAAGGCCACGTGCGTCCATGTTCCGAGCGGGAACTTGACCGTGTCAGCGACGCGCGGGAAGGCTCCGCCGGCTTGGATCATGGTGGCCAACCGGTAACTGTAGTCGTTCTGATCCTGATCCAGGATCAGTTCGAATTGCCCGGACGGGACCGGATTATTGTCGCCCGGCGCCCGGAGGCTGCCTTCGCCATTACGGACAAAGGTAATCGGCGAAGAGGCCCCCGCATCAACCTTAACCCAGGCTGCGGCACTGACCGCCCGGGTGGCTTTCGGATAATCATCCACCATCGCGTAGGCGCTGGCCCCATCGAACGCGAGCGCGTTGCCATCGACACCCGCCACCCAGGTGGCTGCCTCGAAGATGTTGGCGGGTTTTCCGCCAGACACCGCGTTGGCTGCGACCTTGCCGGAGGATTCGTTGAACTTCCAGTAACCAGCCAGGGCGTCCTTGATGTTATAATTCGACACATAGACGGTCGCATTCTTGCTCACCGTGGTTCCCGCAGGGCTGAACACCGCCACGCTATACACGGCTTCATCAGCTTCGCTCAGAGAACTGATGACCAGTGTTGAGGAGGTCGCTCCACTGATGTTACCGCCATTGGGCAGGTTGCGACCGGCTTTGCGCCACTGATAACTGAGGTTCTCTCCGGTGGCCTGCACACTTAAAACCACCGTGCCGCCTTCAGGCCCAACCGTCGGTTGAGGATCCTGGGTGACTGTCGGAGGATCGCCAACGGCTGGCGCGTTCAGGACCAACTGGATGCCGCCAACTCCGGTTGCTTGGTCGGATCCGACAAGAACGTTGAAGGTCAGGGTCACATTGCCACTGGCATCCGGGCTGACGTTGTCAAACCGGATGTAGTTCGCCAGGGTTGGCTTGGCCGGATCGGTGCTTATGCCGCGATAGAAGCCAGGCGCCGGCTTGTATTCATCCGAGTTCATCACGCGGACGTAATAGGTCGTCGTGCCAACCTTGTAGCTCAGAGTCTGAACTTGAAGCGGCGGGGAGACGACATAGATCAGGACGGCATGCTTCCCGGCTGGGACGTTCTGGAAGGTCATGGTCTGCTCGCCATCATCCACGGCGTTCGCACCAGCGATACCGTTCAGCAATCTCTGTGTGGATGAATCACTACCCGTTCCCGCGCCCCAGGTGCCGCTGGTGGTGAACTCAAAGGTGATGGTGGAAGCGTTGCCATCGCTGTCCAATAGCACATCCGGCAATGTGGTCATATCGCCTGTATAACCACTTTGATTCGTTGCGTTGTTCCAGTATCCCTGGAGCTGAACACCCGCGATGTCATCCGGGAGCATGGCTGTGGGAGCGCCATTGGCGCCGCCGCCCAGGAAGTGGATGCCGACGCTCTTGGTCGACGAGGGCTTGAAGACCATCGCCTTGACGGGTGTGCTGACTTCGCATCCGACGATCTCGACGGTATAAACGTTCGTCTCGTTTGCCGACGTGATAGCCTCGGTCGTATAGCTCTTTTGGGTTGCTCCGGGGATCGCGACACCGTTCTTGGACCACTGCAGCGGCCAGGGACCGTTGACTTCCGTGAAGAAGGTCGCGGTCGAACCACTCAGAACAGGGGTATCCACCGGTTGGGTGAGGAACTTGGCCTTGCTGCAATCGGTCTGGGAAGTGATGGCCAGCAGGCCCACTTCAGCGATCTGCATGCAGCAGGTATTGTCGGTCTGCACCTGGACGACTGTCCAGCGATAGTGCTTGTAGGACTTCGCATTCTGGAAGTAGAAGGTCTGGGTTTCATACCGCGACGCAAACGCCGGGATATCGTCATTCTTGTAGACCAATTCCCAGGTTCCGGACGCGAAATCTGTCACCGTCGCGTCATTGGAACCTTCCAACGTAATACGCTTCGGATCGCGCTCGGGGGCGTCATTGGCGGATTGCATGAAGATCCCAATGACGGTGGTTTCTCCGACAGAGGGAGTGACGACGAACCCGGAGGGTTTCTCAACCACTCCGCCTGATTGTTTGGAGTCGAAGTTGAGGTATTTGGCCTGGGTGCCGTCGATGGCATTGGCCACGCCTTCCGAGGCGGGATGATTAGAGGAAGAAGCGATGATGGGATCGCCGGGTTGCACGACGTTCTTGGGCGCTCCGGAGCCGAGCAATTGGACTTCGGCGATCTGCATGCAGCAGGTATTGTCGGCCGCGACCTTCAGCACGGTCCAACGATAGTGCTTATAGGGCTTGACGTTGGCAAACAGGAAGGTCTGGACTTGGTAACGGGCCGCGAACGCCGGAACATTTTCGTTCTTATAGACCAATTCCCATGTGCCAGAATTGAAGTCAGCGATTGTTTCGTCGTTTGAACCTTCCAGCGTGATGCTCGCGGGATCGCGCTCGGGAGCGTCGTTTGCCGATTGCATCGAGATCCCTTGGACCACAGTCGCTCCCACGGAGGGAGTCACCACGAATCCAGAGGGTTTCTCAACGACCCCACCCGATTGCTTCGAGTCGAAGTTCAGGTATTTGGCCTGGGTGCCGTCGATGGCGTTGGCTACGCCTTCAGAGGCAGGATGGTTCGAGGAGGAGGCAATGATGGCATCGCCGGGTTGGGCGACATTCTTGGGCACTGTGCCACCCAAAATCTGGACCTCGGCAACCTGCATGCAACAGGTGTTATCGGTCTGCACCTGGAGAACCGTCCAACGGTAGTGCTTGTAGGGCTTGAAGTTCTGGAAGGCAAAGGTCTGGGTCTCATACCGGGCCGCGAACGCCGGGATATTCTCGTTTTTATAGACCAATTCCCATGTGCCCGAGTTGAAGTCGGCAATGGTATCGTCATTCGAGCCCTCCAAGGTAATGCTCTTGGGATCGCGCTCGGGAGCGTCATTGGCCGATTGAATGGAAATGCCTGTTACCCAGGTCACTCCCACCGAAGGTGTCACGACAAAACCGGAAGGCTTCTCAACAACGCCTCCGGACTGTTTGGAGTCGAAATTCAGGTACTTGGCCTGTGTGCCGTCGATGGCGTTGGCCACGCCTTCGGAGGCGGGGTGGTTGGACGAAGATGCGAGGATCGGATCTCCGGGTTGAACAACATTTTTCTGGGCGTAAGCAACGCCTGCGAGCGACATGAGCAAGGCGACTGCCAGCCATGTGCGCTTAGGGGTTCTACATTGAGGGTTGGTATTCATACGTGTATACGTAATTCCCTGGTGTCAATCGACACTAGATCACTGGTGTTTAGGTTGATTTATCTGAATGGGAACGCGCGTATATTCTCTCTAAAGCCGTCTGGGAGTCAACACTATTTGAAGAAAATTCCCATGATTTTATACGAAAAAATCATCGGGGTTTTTCATGGATTTCTTGGCCTTATCGAGCCTGAAAATTCACTGAACCGCAAATCAAACGATCAAGGAAGGATTGTTTTACCTTCAGTATCGATGGTGACCTGGCGCGTGTTCGGGGGAATGGGAGTGGTTGTCGTTCTGCCCCCCGGCCAACGGATCCATAGGTTTACAGGACCATTGGGTATAGCCAAGACGTAGCCATAGCTATCCTGGGACCAATAGCCTGAGCCCGCGTGAATTTCCCGGGCTGGACCTTGGCCGTCCTGGGTGAGAACACGGAGAACAGCGCCGATGCCGTTGGGATTGAAGGGCGGGCCTTGGAGTTTGACTCGAAGTCCCGGTCTTGCTTCCGAGTTTCTGAAGAGTTTGGCGGGGGCGCCGTTTTGGGTGACGGCAAGATCGACGCGTCCATCCTGATCGAAATCGCACACTGCAGCGCCTCTTTGGTCACCGGCGATTCTGATGCCTGAGCGACTGGGAGAGACGGGCTCCAACTTGCCGGTGCCATTGCCTTGAAGCCAGATTCCAAGACCGGCATTCAGCCTTGTGGTCTCGGGCTGGAGCGCGGAGAAATTCTGGCTGAGGAATACATCTTCAGACCCATCGCCGTTGAAGTCGGCGATGTTCACGGCAAACGCTGGGGCGAGTTGCACCTCTTTGGGAAGCGCGGTGGCGCTGAATCCGGAACCGGTATTGAGGAAGACCATGGAAGCCAAGTTGTTAACCTGGATTTTTCTGGCCAGAGGCAAGCGTTCGCCCATGAGTTCCTCGACAGTGGCCTCGCTATAGGCCTTATGGGTGGTGAATTGTTCGTGGATGAACGGCATGGCGTTGGCGATCGCCATGAATTGCCGCCAGGGGGCCAGGATTGAGCCGACGTATTCGGTCTCGAGGATTTCCATGACACCCGGTTGGCTCCATTGACCATAGAGAAAGACCAAGGGTTGTTCAGGCGAAGCGCGATAGGGGCTGTTAAGACCCCAGTTGGCAGCAACGATGTCCATCCGGCCATCGTTATTGAGATCGCCGGTGGTTACGCCACGCCACCAGCCGGTATACTTGTCGAGGCCAAGATTCGAAGTGACCTCAAACCACCTCGTATTGCGCCGGGTGAATACGCGTATGGGACCCCATTCACATGCCAGAACGAGTTCAGGTATGCCATCTCCGGTGAGATCGCTCCAGACGGCGCTGTTCACGATGCCGATATGGTCAAAAACCACAGAGTTCTGAGCATCCAATCGCCACTGTTGGCCGTTCCAGAGGAAAAGCTTGGATGGGGTGCTGAGCGGGTATTGGCCCGGCAGGACACCCCCGGCAACGAACAGCGCCATTTGCCCATTGCCATCCAGGTCTCCAAGAGCCATGGCAGAGGCATTGGGTCCTTGGCAGTCGAGGGAACTGGCTGGCAGTAGTTGTTTTCCTTGCAGGCGAAAGCCGACTACGAGGTTCGTGTTGCCAGACTCATAACCGGCAAGGCTGGCCAGGATCAGGGGACCATCCTTCGCGTTGTCCCATCCAATCAAGCCGCAGAGGTCATCCGGGACAGAAGGTATCTGACGGGTGTCCATCGAGACGAAACCGCCCTGGCCGTCCCATCGAAAGACAGTGGGTTTGCCGCCACGTCCGGATCCGAGGATTAATTCGTCCCGTCCATCGCGATCAAGGTCAAACCAGGCGATCCCTGCTCCCATCTGGCTGAGTTTGAACGGGAGCAGGGATTGTCGTTCGTAGTCGTTGAATTCCAATTCCGGGTGTGCATGGGCGGGCAGGGTGTTGATCTCCTCGAAAAACGGTTTGATGGGGGGGGAGGGGCGATTACGATTAGGATTAGGATCAAGATTAAGATTAGGATTAGGTTCGTCGATTTCGTAAAGGCGATTGGGTTTGATTCCCGGGATCCGGCTGCGAGTCCCATTGCGCCATTGGATTTCCAGATGCAAATCCTGTGGGTTTAAACCGGTGGCCAAGGTGATCAAGGGATCCGAGCCGGACTGGTAACGGCCACCGCTGACGACTTCAGTGGTTTGGCGGGGAACGGCCCCGTTTACCAGGGTGACTTTTGCTCCGATGCCCTGGGTGTTTGGATTACGGCCTTTTAAACGGACGGCCACGCGCCCGGCTGGGGTGTCGTTCCGAAGGGCAATTGCCGGCGAGTTCAGGTTGTTGACGATTAAGTCCAGATCGCCGTCCAGGTCGAAATCCGCCAGCGTCAATCCCTGATGAACACCAGGATGGTTGAGGTTCCAGGGGGTGGTGACTTCGCTAAAGGTGCAATTGCCATGATTTCGAAAGGCGACAATTGGCATTAAAAGCTTGGGATAAAGTCGGTTATGTTCCATTAGCTCACGGGTAAACTCGCGCTGCCGGACCTTTTCATCCTTGATATGATCCCAGGAATGTTGGCGGGAACGGATCTCGGCTTCGGCGTCGTAGTCCTGAACATCGCGATAGTGGCCGGCCCCAATCAGGAGATCGTCGAAGCCATCCAAGTCGACATCGATGAACAAAGTGGTCCAGGACCAATCGGATGCGGCGACATGGCCGAGATAGGCAATTTCAGCGAAGGAAGTATCGCCTCGGTTCCAAAAGAGGGTGTTCCGGAGGACTTGGGGGCGACCTGTGAGATCGCCGATGGGGGCGGCGAAGGGTTTCTGGGCCATCAGCTGGCGTTTGCGCAAGTGGGGAATACGACTCAGCATTTCTGTGACGAAGAAATCGAGGTGCCCATCCCGATCGATATCGGAGAAATCGACGCTCATGGAACTGGCGCACATCATGCGCCAGGCTTGGTTTTGGATGGGGTGAAAGCGGCCCTTGCCGTCATTGATCCAGAACCGATCCGGGGTCCAGTAGTCGTTGCAGACATAGAGATCCGGATCAAGGTCGCCATCGACATCGCGAAAACTTGCGGTTAATCCCCAGTCGGCGGGCGGTTCAGTCAACGGCTTTCCCGATTCATCGAGGAACGTCCCGCCAAGCCAGTCGACGAGCTTGAAACGACCGGTGCCGTCATTCAGGAACAGTTGGTCCGGTTGTCCGCATTCTTCGAGCCGTCCATTGAGGAATACGAAACGGTTCGTTTCGGCGCCGGGAAGAATGGGGCGTCCTTTGACCATGGTAATTTGGACGCGGCCGCGATCTCGGATGTCATCCGGGCGATAATTGGCGACATAAAGATCGAGGGTGCCGTTTCCATCGATATCTGCGAGGGTCAGAGAGGTGCTGCCCGAGGCGTTTGCCGTTCCCGCGGAGGCGGTGGCATCGGTGAATTTGCCCGTTCCGTTATTCAGGAAACAACGCACCCCTTGTCCCGAGCAACTGACCAGCAGATCGAGGTGACGATCGCCATTAATATCCGTAAAGACCGCCCCGCGGCTGTAGAGGAGGGTTTCCCCGAGTCCGGCTTGTTCGGTGACATCCTGAAACCTCCAATCTCCGAGGTTTTTGTACAAGCGGTTTCGACCGGTCAGACTGCAGAAGTAGACATCGGGCAATCCATCGTTATCAAAGTCACCCGAGGCCACGCCCGAGCCATTATAAAGCACCCGGTTTGCCGCACCGGATTCCTCGGTGACGACATTCGTGAAGACCAGGCCGGTCTTCGCGGAAGGCACAAGGGAAAAACCGGTTTTTCCCTGGGACGAGACCTCAAGCGGCGCCCAACGATGGCCATCTCCGGCTTGGAAGGCGAGTTTGCCCTGAGATTCCTGGCATGAGGAACCCCAAGCCGCCAACAGGGCGATAATCCTGATAGTAATGGAAATGCGATTGTTCAGAATCGGGCCACAATAGGCGGGCTTCCAGATTACTGCAACGGGATTTCGGAGGTCCTGAACCGCAAAAAAAACAACTTAACCGCTAATCGACACTAATAAACACTAATGAAGGCAGGCTAAACACGGAGGACCTGACGGGTTCGGAAAATCGATGGAAGGTCTGAGATCCATCGACCAACGGCGCGCGGAATTCATTCCGCAGAAGCGTCTCGTGTCGACCGGCGCTGCGGGATAAATCCCGCGGTCCAGTCTGTCGAGTGACTCTCGGTTCGGAGCCGGGAAGGATCGGCGTGAGGAATTCATTCCGCAGAGCGATTTTGCCAACAGAAGACCTCCGATTTCATTTGTGTCCAATGGCTTGCATTCGTGGCTAGATTTTTTTTACGGGTATCTTACGTGTGGATTTGGGAGAAGGGGCAGCAAATCAAGCCATCGTGCGATAGGAGGAAATGACTTCAGGACCTTGTGGACCTCTCGTGATCCGAGAGAACCCTCCGCCGCGTCTTGATGCCATTCCCGGCTCAAAATCTCCCAGCAACTTCAAATTTGAAATCTAAGATTTGAGATCTCAAGGTGAGCGAAACTCGGCCTATCGGGGCTCGGTGATGATGGTGAGGCGGTCGATGGCCGGCTGGATTTTCTGTCGGGCGCCGCTGGGCCATTCGATTTCGACACTATCGACCCGGGGGGCGTCTCCGAGGCCGATCGTCACAGGAAGTTCCGATTGGGACAGGTAACTGCGCGTGGGCATGACTTGGCGTGAGAGGGTATGATCTCCGACGCGGGCTTGGATCCAGGCGCCGATGGCGTCGCGATTGCTTCGAGTGCCGACCAGCTTAAGGCGGATCCAATGATGGCCGAGGGTTTGATCGTTGCGGAGCAGCAGGGGGGGGCCGGCAATCTGGCAGAGGACAACGTCCAGGTCCCCATCGCTGTCGATATCCGCGAAAGCGGAGCCGCGTCCGACGATCGGCTGGAACAAGTCCTGGCCGCATTTTTCCGGCGGCACGGGCACAAACCCGAGGCCTTTCTTGTCGCCGCGGTTCCAGAACAGCTGGGCGGGTTGGCGGTAGTGTTGGTCCGGGTCCATCCGATCGATTTCAGGTTCGAGATGGCCGTTGGCGGTCAAGACATCGAGGCGTCCGTCAAGATCATAATCGAAGAAGAAGAGGCCGAACTTGAGCAGTTTCTGGCTGGCGGGGCCGACACCTTCCTTGATGGCTTCGTCGGCAAAAAGGAGGGAATCTCGCTGAGCGACGTATAGGGCGTTCATCTCATTGGCAAAATTGCCGATGGCGATCCCGAGGGCGTCGTCGTTTCGAAACCGGGCGGAGTCGATTCCCATGGCGCCGCGGACCAAGCCATAGGCATCATAAGCGACTCCGGAGAAGGCGCCGATTTCTTTAAAGGTCCCGTCGTGTTGGTTGTGAAAGAGAAAGTTGGGGACCGTGTCGTTGGCAACCACGATGTCGATCCAGCCGTCGTTGTCGACGTCCACCGCCGCGATAGCCAGGGATTTGGCCATGGGAAATCCGGTGGCCGGATCTTTAATCTGAATGCCTGCTGAGGCGGATACATCCCGGAAACGGCCATTGCCTTCGTTATGATACAGGTAAGGGAAGGTGCCGTGAAAATTCCGGGGCGGACCGTAAGCGCGTCCAATTTTCGGGAGTTCGTAACTGGCGGCCCGATCGCTATCGGCAGACCAATTGACGTAATTGCTGACGAAGAGATCGAGCAAACCATCGTTGTCGTAATCGATCCAGGCGGCACCCGTGCTCCAGCCCACAGGCGATCCGGCCACTCCCGCCGGATGGGCGACTTCACGGAATTTGCCCTGGTCCTCGTTGTGGAAGAGGCGATTGTGCCCGACGGCCGTGATGAAGACATCGGGAAGTCCGTCATTGTCGTAATCGCCAATGGCAACTCCCATTCCGTAAAAGGGGATATCCAAGCCTGATCCTGCGGTGACCTCCGTGAAACGGCCATGTCCATCATTGCGATAGAGGGCCAAGGTCGGGGCGGGTGCGTCGGGCGGGGGATGGTCTGGCCAATAGGATGAATTGACGAACAGCAAGTCCTGGTGGCCGTCGCGGTCGTAATCGAGAAAGGCAACCCCCCCGCCCATGGTTTCGGGCAGGAGCTTGTCTCCGAAGGCGCCGTTGACATGGACAAATTGGATCCCGGCCGATGCGGTGATGTCGGTGAATGGCGCAACGGGAATTTCATTTGCGGGATTCGGGATTTTGGGCCCCGGCTCGCAAGCGGTCAGCAGCAGCAAGGCTGCGATGGGAAATTTGTTTGGCATTAAAACCGGTCCAAAGCTATCCATTATCGGAGTGCGCGACAAGATGACAATCGGAGCTGTCGCAAGAAGCCGTTGGGGACGGTGGTTGTGCGGTTTCGGCTTATGGACCCTTCTGGGGCTTTCTTTTGCGAGCCAGTTCTACATTTCCAGCGCGAAAGCCGGACTGCCCATTAGCTGGCGCCAGGCGGTGAGTTATGCCTTGGGTGATTGGTATGTGTTCGCGGCCCTCTCAGTCCCGGTGATTCACATGGCGAAAAGGTTTCGGTTCGAGTCGGGAGGCCGAGGGGGGAGTCTGGCGGCGCATGCGATCGGGAGCGTGTTGTTCTCGCTGGCGTACATGGTTGTGCGCGCCTGGGTGGGGCAATGGCAAAGCGCCGCGACCTTTGCCGAAGCCTTCAAACCGCTCCTTGTGAAAACCTGGCACTTCAATCTGCTGATCTATTGGGTGATTGTCGCCGTCAGCCAAGCCTTCGATTATTATCAGAGATATCGCGAGCGCGAGCTGCGCGCGGCGGAATTGGAAAAGGGCCTGGTCCAGGCCAGATTGCAGGCCCTCCAGATGCAGTTGAATCCGCATTTTCTGTTCAACACCCTGCACTCGATCTCGACGCTGATGCACAAGGACGTCGAGGCAGCGGATCGGATGCTTACGCGGTTGGGGGATTTGTTGCGGGCGGCTTTGGACAGCTCGGATACGCAGGAGGTGACTTTGCGTCAGGAACTCGAATTTCTGGAACGTTATTTGGACATTGAACATACTCGTTTCGGGGATCGTTTGACCGTGAAGTTGCAGATTGCGCCGGAGGTCTGGGATGCCCGGGTGCCCAATCTTATTTTGCAGCCCCTGGTGGAGAACGCCATCCGGCACGGCATCGAGCCCTGTTCCAGGCCCGGCCGGATCGAATTGCATGCGCGTCTCGAGGAAGGAAGGCTCACGTTAGAGGTGGGAGACAACGGTGCCGGATTGCAGAACCTCGAGATGACGGAAGAGGGCGTCGGGCTGTCCAACACCAGGGCCCGGTTGCGTCACCTGTATGGCGATGATCACCGTTTTGAGTTGCACCAAGGTCCCAACGGGGGATTGATCGCCCGATTGACCATCCCGCTTCAGATTGGAATTCAACCGCATGAAGACTCGAACCTTGATCGTGGATGACGAACTGCTGGCGCGGGAGAGATTGCGCCAGTTGTTGCAGTCCGAGCCTGACATCGAAATCGTCGGCGAATGCGCCGACGGACGCGAAGCTGTCGATGCCATCCGTCGGGAGTCGCCGGATTTGATTTTTCTCGATGTCCAGATGCCCGAATTAGATGGCTTTGGAGTTCTGGCCGCCATCGAATCGGAGCCGGCGCCGGTGATAGTCTTTGTGACGGCGCATGACCGATTTGCCTTGCGCGCGTTCGAGGTGCATGCGGTGGATTACTTGTTAAAACCCTTTGATCGCGAACGGTTTCAGATGGCATTAATTCGTGCGCTAGAACAGGTGAGAAACCGGGAAGGCAATGCGTTGGCGCGGAAGTTGTCCGATTTGCTGGCCGACCTGAAGGGAGGATCTAAAACGCCGGAGCGCCTGGCGGTTAAGTCCGGGGGACGAGTTTTGTTTGTCAATCAGAGCGACATCGACTGGTTGGAATCCGCCCACAACTACGTCGAGATCCACGTGGGCAAACAATCTCACTTGTTGCGGCAGACGCTCGAGGCGGTTGAGGCGCGGCTCGCCCCGGGAAGATTTGTGCGGATCAGCCGTTCAGTGATCGTCAACACGGATCGCATCAAGGAACTTCAGCCGCTTTTCTACGGTGAATACGCCGTGATTCTCCAGAGTGGGGTTCGACTGACCCTGAGCCGGCGGTACCGGGACAAGCTCGAGCAACTGGGGCTGGATTGAACAACCCCGTTCTTGAGCCTTTGGTACCTCAAATCGCGCCGCCCGTCCCTTTTGGCTGGTTATTCAAGGGGCATCCGGCATCCTCTCGATCCATAATTCCCGAATTGGATTGTCCCCTGTGCGCAGGAAACCTGTGTGCGGACGAAAAAATTCGCTTTGCCAACCGCTTGCGGTCAGGCAAAATCCTTGTAAATCAGAGAGAAGCATTAAGGAATCAGAAAGCCAAGACGCATGAATCCGATTTCTGTCCATCTGGATCGGGATGCCCAGCGCAGCATCCACTACTCCGAAGCCGAGAAAATTGAACGCCACCACCTGGGCCTCCCCGCCTGCGAACCTTCACCCGCCGGATTGATCGCCAAGACGCCTAAACGTCGCAGTCCTATCCGCAAGAAGGCCATTAGCGCGCCCCACGTGCTGAATGAAGCGGGCGAATACGGCAGCGCGTTCACGCGGGGATTGCGGGTGGACCTGCCGGGGGGAATCACTCAGCTGCTGATCAGCGGCACGGCCAGCGTTGGCGAAAACGGGGAGACGCTGTATCCCGGCGATTTCCGGGCTCAGCTCTGGCGCACTTACCGGAATATTACCGAGCTGCTCAAAAGCGAAGGCGCCACCTGGCATGATGTAGTCCGCACCACTTGTTATATTCGCGATATCGAGCGCGATTACGCCGAGTTCAACCGTGTGCGCAACGAGTTCTTTTCCGCCCTGGGCCTGGATCCGTTCCCTGCCAGCACCGGCATTCAAGCCCGCATCTGCCGCAGCGATCTGCTGGTGGAAATCGAGGCCATGGCGATCCTCTACCGCGGAGAAGGCGAATGACAGACCATGGGATCGTCGCCGGCCTTGGGGATCGTCGATGGATCGGTTTGCTGCTCGGAATCCTGGTTGTTTTCGGCGGATACAGACCGGTTGTGGCTCGGAGTGAGAGCGGATGGGATGTCCCCATTATCCTGACCCAGGTGCCGCGCCAAACGGCGATCTCGCCGGAAAGGCAGGATCCCTCAGGCCTTCTTCGAAATGATTGGTTTGATGGCGCGCGATTGGTGGCGATCTCACCCGACGGCGAGCTGCGGGTATTATCCCAGGGATTTCATTCGGCCTGCGATCCCAATCTGTCCTTTGACGGCACCAAGATCCTGTTTGCCGGCAAGAAAGAGTCTCGCGCTCCTTGGCGGATCTACGAGATGGGATTGGAGGATCGGAATGTCCGCCAGGTTTCGCCGGATCACCTGGACGCTCGCAACCCGATTCATGTCTCGACCCTCTTCACTCTGGATTCACCGGAGCCGTGGTTCACCCTGGTTTATTGCGGCAGGGAATTGTCAGGCCAGGGAATGCCGAAAGGCTATCCGAGCCTATACAACATCAAGCTCGATGGCACTGAACTGCGGAAGTTAACTCACAATCTCGGACCCAGCCTGGATCCTTTTCAGATGTGGGACGGCCGGGTGATCTATTCCGCATCCCGAAAATCTTTCGAGCCCGGCGCACCCCCCGCGCGGCTGAGTCTGTTTGGCATTCATATCGAGGGGGCCGACATGGAGTTTTACGGGGGAGGCCAAGGACAGCGCATCCAGCATATGACTTGCGCCACCGAGCGGGGGCTGGTGGTTTTTGTGGAAGCCGATCGGGCAACGGAGGATGGAAGCGGCCAACTGGCCTGCGTTCAGGAGAGCCGTCCTCATGTGACCTATCGGCGGCTCACTGATGATCCGGGATTTCGTTATCTTCACCCCTCGCCCTGGCAAGGCAATCGGCTCTTGGTCTCGCGCAGATCAGCCGATGGCAAGGATACCTGCGGCGTATTCCTGTTTGATGCCGACCAAGGCAAGTGTGATTCGGTTCTGGATCAGCCGGAGTATCATGAAGTCCAGGCGATCGTCCTGCGTCCGCGCAACCGCCCCGATGGTCATTCCACGGTGGTAAACACCAAGGCGACTAATGGAGTTTTTTACTGTTTGAACGCCTACGATGCGGACGAACGCATCCGGCCTCATCTCCGATCGGGAACGATCCGACGGGTTCGCGTGATGGAAGGAATGGCGGGAGGAGAGGAGGCCGGCCACTCGAGAACAAATCCGGATAAGCCGGCCGCCCACCGTCTGATTGGCGAGGCCCCGGTTGAATCAGACGGTTCATTCAACGTCGAAGTGCCGGCGAGTACGCCGCTGGCGTTTCAGGCCCTCGATGAACGCGGGCTGGCTTTGGCCACCTGCGGCTGGGTCTGGGTGCAGCCCAAAGAAACTCGAGGTTGCATCGGCTGTCACGAGGATCCCGAACTCACCCCCGAAAACAATTATGTCCAGGCGTTGCGACGGCCGTCGAACCAGTTGACCCTGGCTCCCGAACAGCGACGATGGGTGACGTTCCGTCAAGATATCGTCCCCATCCTGCGCCGAAGCTGCGCCACCGCAGAGTGTCACGGGGGACAGGGAACCTCGCTCAACCTTCCCTTACACACAGAAAATCCCACCTCGACCGATATCGAGAAGGCTTACGCGGTCCTCAGAATGCCCGAAGGCGGTGCCGCTGAAAAAACCGCTGCCGGATCTGGAATCGGCCGCTATGTGGACGCCGGGCGGGCCCGGACCAGTTGGCTGGTCTGGCAGTTGTTTGGAACCAATACAGCCCGGCCTTGGGATCCGGTTGGAGGCGGACCTTCTCGGGAGATCAAGCTCATGCCGCCGTCCAGTCATGGAAAGAGTCTGAAACCCGAGGAAATTCATAGTCTGGTGCAATGGATCGATTCGGGTGCGCTTCTCGATCCGCCAACGACAGCGTCCAAATGAAAACTTTTCTTTGCCGTTCGATTCCGCCCGCAACCCTTGGATCGGTTGCCCGCCGATTCAATCCGCAATCCGCAATCCCCAATCCGCAATCCGCAATCCGCAATTCCCAATCCCCCCGAGGGTTTGGATCTCTGTGCCGCCTGGCCAACGCTCGGATCGTGGTTGCGACGTTTTTTTTCGTGATGGGGACTTTTGTGTTTGGGGCTGAAGTCTCGAGCTGGCCGCAGTTCACCGATGTCACCGATTCGGCGGGCATCCAGTTCAAGCACAGTCTGGGCGACTTCGAGATGAGCAACATTGCCGAGGCCACTGGTCCCGGAGGATGTTTCTTTGATTACGACAACGATGGTTTCCAGGACATTTACCTCGTCAATGGGCGCTGGCATCCGGACATCAATGACAACCGGGGCCGATCCTTGAAGGGCAAGCTGAAGAACGCACTCTATCATAACAACGGCGACGGCACCTTCACCGATGCAACCGACAAGGCCGGTGTGGCCGGCCCGGAGGATGGGTATGGCATGGCCGCTTCGAGCGCGGACTACGATAACGACGGGGACCTCGATCTGTATGTCTGCAATTACGGACAGAGCGTGCTGTATCGCAATAACGGCGATGGCACTTTCACTGACGTCACAGAAAAAGCCCGCTTGGCGAGTCCCGGTTGGGCATTGGCCGCGCCGTGGTTCGATTATAACGGCGACGGTCTTCTCGACTTGTTCGTTGTGCATTACCTCGAATACGACAAGGGCGAATTCCAACGGACCGGCGCTTATTACAAGGCCGATAATTTTCCGGGGCCCCTCAGCTATCCGGGACAGCCGGATCATCTCCATCGCAACAACGGCGACGGCACCTTTACCGACGTGACCAAAGAAGTGGGACTCTGGGAACCAACGGGCCGGGGCATGGGTGCGGTTGTTTGTGATCTGGATGGCGATGGAGATATGGATATCTATGTGACGAACGACGCCATGCCGAACAACCTCTGGATCAATGATGGCGAAGGCCATTTCAAAGACGTGGCCGCCGATACCAACACCGCTTTTGGCGAGGGCGGACAGGGAGTCTCGAGCATGGGGCCCTTCGTGGCCGATGTCGATCGCAACGGGCTGTTGGACATCCTGGTGCCCGATATGGGCTACAGCTCCCTGATGCTCCAGGAAAAGAAAGGTTTCTTCATGGACATCACCGCGCAATCCGGCATCGCGGTGTTGTGCGGCCAATATACCGGGTGGGGAGGGCTGCTGAGTGATTTCGATAATGACGGCTGGGTGGATCTATTTATTGCCAACGGCGATCCGCACCATCTGTATGTCGAGGAACCGGTCATGGCCCGCTGGGATGGCAAGGGCAAATTCATCGACATAGCCCGGCAATCCGGCGAGTTCTTCAACCACAAGCAGGTGGGGCGCGGCGCCGCCTTTGCCGATTTTGACAATGATGGCGACATCGACATTTTGATGAACGTCCTGAACGACCGGCCGTGTCTCTTGCGCAATGACGGCGGCAACCGGCAGAACTGGATCAAGGTGGTGCCCGTCCGCTCGGATACCGGCATGGTCGCCATCGGAGCCACGGTCGTCGTCAAAGCCAACGGCCTGACCATGGTCCAGCCGGTCGTTGCCGTAAACGGTTATTTGACCGCCAGCGATCCGCGGCCGCACTTCGGCCTGGGCAAGGCCGACAAGGCCGAGACCGTGGAAATCGTATGGCCGGACCGGCGGAAAACGGTGTTGAACCAGGTCACGGCGAATCAGGTTCTCAAGGTCAAGTCCGGCGAAACCAAATGATGGACACTCGCAATCTCAATCTCCGCGGCCGAACCCCAGTTAGAATGAACACCCCAATCATTCCGATCACGAGTCTGACCCTTCTGCTCGGCATCCTTGCTGTGCAGGCGACGGCGTCCCAGATGGGCAGCGGCAAAGAACCTGTCTTCATCGGGGCCCAGGCCTGCGGCTCATGCCACGAGGGTCCCGAAATGGGCCATCAATTCAGCAAGTGGCGCCTGAGCGCGCATGCCAAAGCCTATGCCTCTCTGGCGATGCCCGAAGCCCGCGAGATTGTTCGATTAAGCGGT
This sequence comes from Verrucomicrobiota bacterium, assembly GCA_022709905.1. Classification (GTDB taxonomy): domain Bacteria; phylum Verrucomicrobiota; class Verrucomicrobiia; order Limisphaerales; family UBA1319; genus JAKLHY01. The sequence continues at coordinate 81,234 of JAKLHY010000018.1, forward strand.
ATCACCGAAGAACCTTGGAAGGCAAAAATGTGCCTGGGCTGCCATGCCACCGGGGCTGAAACCGAAGACTGGGAGCGGTCGGAAGGGTTTCATCTCGAGGACGGTCTTCAGTGCGAGGCTTGTCACGGCGCCGGCAGCGAGTACGCGCCCGAGGACATCATGAGGGACCGGACGAAGGCCATGATGCACGGGCTGAAAATGCCGAAAAAAGACGACTGTCTCATGTGCCATCGCGCCAAAGGCTCGCATGACGCTGTTCTTAAAAAGAAGCCGTTCGATTTGGAAATGGCGTGGCAGGCCATCGCGCATCCGACCCCTAAAGGCGATGCCATAGAGAATCCATCTGCGTCGGCGCCGCCGCCCGTCAGTCCGCACAAGTATACCGGCGTCATGGCCTGTGCCAAGTGTCACTCCGGACCCATGATGGGATTCCAATTCAGCAAATGGCGAATGTCCCGGCACGCCCAGGCTTACGCCACGCTGGCTACCCCCAAAGCCCAGGAAATCGCAAAAACCGCCGGCGTGACCGGCAACCCCCAGGAGTCCGGCCGCTGCCTGAAATGCCACACGACCGGCCACGGTTACTCCGCCGACAGTTACGTGAAGGGATTCGATTCCCGAGACGGAGTTCATTGTGAAGCTTGTCATGGCGCCGGAAATGATTATTCGCCGGAGGCCATCATGCGCGACAAGGCCGCCGCCCGCGCCAAGGGACTCTGGGAGGTGAACGCCAAGACCTGCGCCTCATGCCACGACAACGCGCATGGGAAGGAATTCAATTACGAAATGGCCGTCAAGAAGATCGCGCATCCCACCAAGCCGCCGCCGATTGCCGGCCCCAGCGAGCCCGCCTACAAAAATCCGCTGAACCTGGCTGTGACTCCTGATGGAAAAGAGGTCTGGGTGGCCTGCGAAGCCTCGGCTTCGGTCGTCATCGTGGATGCCGCCACACGAATGAAGGTGTCCGAAGTCGCTGTCGGCGGCCAACCCAACGACGTCTGTTTCACTCCCGACGGCAGGAAGGCGTTCGTCTCGAATCGGCTCGATGACAACGTTTCCGTCGTGGATGTGGCGACGCGCCAGGTGGCCGGCACCATCGAGGTGGGCGATGAACCGCATGGGGTCCTGGTCGATCGCCAAGGGAAGAACCTTTACGTGCTGAATACCTCGATTGACAATATCTCCGTGATTGACGTGGCCACGCTCAAGGAAGTCAAGCGTCTCAGCGCATCGCGATCTCCCTGGTCGCTTGCCCAGTCTCCCGACGGACAATCCATCCTTGTGACCCATGCCTTGTCCCGGTTTGTCAAGGATCGCACCCCCTCGATGTCCGAAGTGACCGTGCTGGATACCGACCGAGTCATGGTGGAAGACCGAAGGGTGGTTCCCTCCGCCAATCTCTTGCAGGGAGTGGCCTGGCATCCGAGCGGCGAATACGCCCTGGTCACCTTGCTGCGCACAAAAAACCTGGTGCCGATGACCCGGATCAATCGCGGATGGACCATCTCGAACGGTCTCGGTATCCTTTGGCGCGACGGCACCGTTGATCAGGTGTTGCTCGATCAAAACCACCTGTATTTTCCCGACCCCTCCGATGTCTGCATCACGCCCGATGGCCGATACGGGCTTGTGACCAGCAGCAGCACCGATCGGGTGGCGGTGCTCGACCTGGCCAAGCTGACAGCGCTCATTCGTTCCGCCAGCCCTTACGAACGCCAGCGGGTGATTCCCAATCACCTGGGCAAATCGGCTGAGTTCCTGGTCAAACACCTCTCCACCCCCGCCACGCCGAAGGGGATCGTTTGTTCACCGGACGGCGCGACCGCCTATGTCGCCAATATGCTCGACGACTCGGTTAGTGTGCTGGATCTGAAGACCCTCGAAGTCGCCGCCCGCGTGGACCTCGGTGGATCCAAGGAACTCAATATTCGGCGGCGGGGCGAGAAGCTGTTTCATCATGCGAACATCGCCTTCCGCCGACAGTTCTCGTGCAGCAGTTGTCATCCCGACGGGCATATTGACAATATTGTCTACGACATCGAGGATGATGGCATTGGCATGGGACCGATCGACAACCGCACCTTGCGTGGCGTGAACGACATGGCGCCCTACAAATGGATCGGCATCAATCCGAGCCTGAAGCGCCAATGCGGCCCCCGTCTGGCGGTGTTTATCACGCGCATTCAACCTTTCACCCCGGAGCAACTCACGGATCTTCATTACTACCTGTGCAGCATCCCGCGTCCGCCCAACCGCTATCGAAAGCTGGGCGAGGACCTCACCGAGGCCCAGCGGCGGGGCAAGGCGATTTTCCATCGCGCGATGAAGAATAGCGGAGAGCCCATCCCCGAGGGCAGACGCTGCGTGACCTGCCATCCGCCGCCCCTTTACACCGATGGCAAAATCCATGATGTCGGCACCCAGTTTGCCTACGATCGCGATGGGAAGTTCGACGCCCCGCATCTCCACAACATCTACGATTCCGCCCCTTATCTGCACAACGGAATCGCCCCAACACTCGAGGAGATCTGGACCACCTACAATCCTTACGATGAACACGGCGTCACCAACGACATGACCAAGGATCAGTTGAACGATTTGATTGAGTATCTGAAAACCTTGTAGCGATCCCCATGGGAATCCTGCGGAACACTATGAATACAATCCACAGTTCGATCCGATTGTGCGCCCAGAGCGCATGGCTCGTCATGGGACTCGTTTCAATCCAGGCCGCGGAGAGTGCCCGTGAGATCCAGCCCCCAAAGACGGCCAAGCCAGACCCCGGCCTCCCCTATGTCTATACGAAATGGGAACAGATCACCACTAAGGACGGCTTGCCCAACGACCATATCTTTGCCGTCAGAGCGGATGCCGCCCGGGATTGCATCTGGATTGGCACCGAGGATGGATTGGCCCGTTATGACAAGAAAACGCGCCAAATCAAATCCTGGCGCGAGAAAGATGGATTGCCCTGGCGAGTCATCACAGGGATCGAGGTGGACCCGAAGACCGGCGATGTCTGGCTGGGCTTGTTTGGAGGGGGCCTGGCGCGCTTCAGCAGCGGGCGATTCGATCACTTTCACCAAATGAACAGTGGCCTCGTGAATGACGTCGTTTACGCTGTGGCAATCGACTCGGAACGCGATCATGTTTGGTGCGCCACCACGGCCGGCGCCAGCCGGTATGACACCAAAAAGGATAAGTGGGACATTTACACCGAGCAAAACGCGCCGATGGAAGAGATCTGGAATTACAATGTCTGCTACCGGGACGGCAAGGTCCACCTGGCGGTTTGGGGGAGCGGGATTCTGGAATTTGACGCGGCCAAGGAACACTGGAAGATTTATACGGATCCCGATGGCGAGATGGAGATCGACCTCTACCGCGATGATGGTGTGCCGCATGTTATTACGACCGGGGCAAGTTACGTGGACAAGATCCTGTGGGTTTCCTCCTATTTCGGGTGCGCGCGGTACGACGGACGTCACTGGCGCGGCTATTTCGATCATGAGTGCGGTCTGCCCAGCAACTTCAACAACAACCTCAAGGCGCGCAGCGGGCAAGAATGCTGGTTCAGCACTGACAAAGGCTTGGGGGCGTGCATGGACGCCGAGACTTGCACGTGGGTGACTTATGTCCCCGACGGCAAAAACCGTGCCGGCAAGGCCATCATCAAACGGGAAAATGAAGTGATCAAAATTGTGGATACCGGCTACAACGTGCCACAAATATTTCAGATCTGTGTCGATTTCGATGGCAATGATGTGTGGGCCGGAACTTCCAAAGGCCTGGGTCATGGCATTGGCGAGGGATATTATCCTCGGCTTCGCCCCGCCAAAGTCGAGATGGCTCGGAAGTGATTCGCTGTTGACTCAATAAAACAACAATGGAACGGAGCAACTATGAAAACCATGCGACATGACTTTCGCCGGCTCATCGGCATCGGTTGGGCCAGCGTCATTCTGTTCGGTCTTGCGGGGATTTCATTGACAGCCGCCGAAAATCCAGCGGACGATTTTTCGAAGAAAATCGAGTCAGCCCAAGACCTCGATCTTCCCACGATTCTAGAGCGGATCAACGGCATCGGCCCGTACGAGGCGCCCGACCTGCCGCTGAAGACCAACCAGAATTACGCCTATTCCTCGTCGGACGTCGAACCGTTTGGCGCCGTCAAACCATTCAAGGAACATTTTCTCGTCCAGATGGAATACACCGGGGCGGGGCGCGCTGTTCCCGAGCCGGAGAATCTTGAGTCGGTGAAGATCGGTTTTCTTGGGCCGATCATGCAGACGGTCTCGGTAGCCACGGGCGGCGCGAGCCACGAGGAGGCTCTTGGCATCGCCATGCTGCGGGCTTGTCGGTTGGCCATCGAGGAGGCCAATGCCAAAGGGGGTTACTTGAAACGCAAGATCCCGTTCGAGCTGTGCGTGCGCAATGATAACGCACTTTGGGGGGCTTCGGGCAGCGAAGTCATTCACCTGGCTTACAAGGATAATGTGTGGGCCATCATTGGGGGCGTGGATGGGGCCAACACGCATATTGCCATCCGGGTGTCGCTGAAGATCGAGATCCCGTGGATGACTCCCGGCGATCTGGATCCGACTTACATCGAGACCAACATCCCCTGGGTGATGCGCTGCATCGGCGACGACCGCCAGCAAAACTACATCCTGGTAGATTACCTTTTTCGCAAAATGAACTACCAGCGGGTCGCCATTATCCGGTCGAGCAACCGTTACGGCCGATTTGGCGTGCGCGAAATCCGCGACGGCGCCCGCCGACTCAACCGCCCGGTTGTGATCGAGATGGCTCACAAGGTCGGCGCCAGAGACTTCACAATGCAATTGGACCGCGTCGAGGCCTCCAAGCCGGAGGCGATTATTTATTGGGGGGATGGCGAAGACGCCGCGCACGTTCTCAATGCCGTCCGGGCTCGGGGTTGGACTCAGCCCATGTATTTTTGCGATCGCGCGGTCTCCGAGGAGTTCCTGAAGATTGCCGGCAAGAATGCCGACGGCATCCAATGCACCTATCCCTGGAATCCCGACCGCCAGGATCCCAAGCTCGCGGCTTTCAAAGAGGCCTTTAGAAAACGCTGGGGGGTTGAGCCGGATACTTACGCGGCTCATGCCTATGACGGCGCGAACATGCTGATCTGGGCCATCCAGACCGCCGGTCTCAACCGAGCCAAGATTCGCGACGTGCTCGCCTACCGCACGGAGCCTTTCCCAGGGGTCACAGGCGATATCCCGCTTAGTTCGGCAATGGACGACGCCGGTGAGGTCTTTCTCACCCGCTTCGAGAACGGCAAGTGGCGTTACTACTCGCGCGAAGACCTTGGAATTCCCCGAGGCAAGGTGATTGAAAAGATGCGCACAGAGCGAGAGCAGGCCAATGCCAACTGATCGCGGGTCAAACGATGGAATCCTTTCGCGCCCTCTGAGGGCCCTGAATCGACGGGACTTCATGCGTGGCGCGATGGCCTCGGCGCCGGTGTTTCTCCTGTCCGGATGCACAGGGGATGGCAAAATCGCAGATGCCCAAACACCCCCGGACACGACCCCGCCGCGAGTCGTGCGAAAGCCTTTGGCTCAAGGACGATCCCGGGGTCAGCGCTATAACTTGGCCGATCCCGTTGATCTGGGCAAGTTTCAGGAAGCCGGCCCCACAGCCAAGTGCGGCGGAGTGGTGCGCAAGGCGGTCCGTATTGCGGCAGGATTGATCCTGCATAAGGGATAAAGTTCGGCCTGGAAGTTCCCCCTCCCCATGCAAGCGTCTGCACGGACATTATCCGCTCGAGAACGAATGCTCCGGCAGTTCCCGCATGGAACGTGTCGCGCCAGCCTTCGCCCCTGGATTCTTTCCGGCTCTCTGTTCCTGGCATTCTGGATCAGCACGCTGGCCGCATCCTCACCTCAAGACGGCGCGGTTCCTTTCCTCCGATTTCGTGATTTGACCCTGGGCTACACGGGGCCGGACTACGACATGACTAATCTGACCGAGATCCGCATCGGATGGTTTGGCCCCACCAACGCGAACGATCCCCTGACCGGGGGGGCTTGGTGGGCCGCTAATTTCGCGGTGCAGGAAGCGAATGAACAAAGAGGGAAACTGAAGGAACACCGGCCCATCCATGTTGTTTCAAATCAAACAACAGGCTCAAACCGAGTCCAATCCCCCATGGTTTCCGAGGACGATTCCAAGGAAATGAACGGCGGTCTTGGGACGTCTTCGGCCGAGGATTCCTTCTCGAAGCTGCCGATTCGACTGGTGCCCCGCTGGGCGGTGGACCCCTGGGGGACCGGAGTGTCGCAACTCACCCGGATGGTTTATGACGAGCAGCCCATTGCCCTGATGGGTTCGGTGGATTCCGCCTCGACGCACCTCGCCGAGCAAGTGGTCGCCAAAGCTCAACTTCCGCTCGTCAGTCCCGTCGTTACCGACAAATCGGTGACGCTTGCGGGCGTTTCCTGGATGTTCGCATGCGCCCCTGCCGATGCGGTAATTGCGCGGGCGGTTTCAAAGGATATCTTGGCCGCTCTGAGAGCCAATCCGCCGGCATCCCAAACCGGGCGGCGTGGTCTTGCCATGCTGGCGTGCACCGACCACGAATCGCGGATGATTACCCGCGAAGTCACCCGAGAACTTTCTCTCCAAGGGCGGTTGCCGGATTTTCGCCTGGATTTGCCGCCGAACTCTCTCAATTTTTCGACGGCCCTATCCGCGCTTGAAAAGGTAAATCCCGCCCTATTGCTGATTGTCGCCGGCCCCGAGGACTCCGCCCGTCTCGTTTGTGCCATACGGTCAAGTGCCCGCGGAATTCAGTCCTCCTCAAAGGACCGGCCTGGGCCTGAACAAACTGCCGATTCTCCCCCTCAAATGTCAGGGCCCGTGATCTATGGCTGCCAGGCAATGGCTCGGACCCGATTCCTGGAACTGGCCGGTCCCGCCGCCGAAGGCGTCCGGTTTCCGTTGCTCGTGGATTCTGGAGTTGGAGGAGTGAACGCGGTGCGGTTTGCCGAACGCCATGTTGCGGAACGTCACAGGGAGCCCGATTACACAGCCCAACTCACCTACGACGCCACGCGTCTGCTGATTGAAGCGATCCGTCGCGCCGGTCCCAGCCGTTTGCGACTCCGCGAGGCCCTGGTTCAGCTTTCACCTTGGGAGGGTGTTTTGAGTCGGGTTCAATTTGACGGCACCGGCCAGAACACCAGAACCAACATTCAAATGGGCGCCATCCGCAATGGTCGGGTGGTGTCCTTAGGCATTTGTCATGAGACAATGCAATGATTCTAAAGTGATTATGATCCCCCCAAAACTTTCCTTACTCATCGGCAGCCGCAAACAGGTTGCTCCACTCGTTCTTCTCATAGTGACAGGCTTGCTCCATTGTCTCCTGACCCGGGGAGCCGAGCCTCAAGTGGAATTCGCCGTCTCGAGCCAGGCGGTCGATTGCTATGACTATGTCGAAGTGACGTTGAAAGCCGCCCAGCCTCAAATGGGAAATCCGTTCACCGATGTCACCGTGACGGGTGAGTTCGGCCTTCAAGGTGAGAACAAGCCTCTGGCCGTGGACGGATTCTGTGACTCAGCGGATGGACGGTTGTTCCGAATCCGTTTCATGCCATCGAAACCCGGTCGCTATGATTTCGCGGTGAGGTATCGGGATGCCACCGGAGAAAAAGTCTACCGCGGCGCCTTCGAGGCAAGGGACGCCAAGAGGAAGGGCGTGGTCCGTGTCGATCCCGAGTTTCTCTGGCATTTCCAATGGGAAGGCACCAAGGAACGGTATTTCTGGAACGGCACGACAGCTTACTGGCTGGCCGGATGGGATGAAGATACCATCGCCCATATCCTCGATCGCCTGGACCGCCTCAAAGTCACCCGAGTCCGGGTAGCCTTGAATGGGCGGGTCAAGGATGGACGGGCCTGGTTTGAAAATGTGTTTCCGACCGAAAAGTTCTCATTTCTGCTGAATCCATGGATGGCCAAGAATCCCGCGAGCGTGGAACAACCGGAGTTCGATGTCACCCGATTCAATATCGATTACTGGCAAAAATTCGAGCGCCTGTTGGCACACGCCCGCGCCAAGGATATGGTGGTATCCGTGATCTTCTATGTCGATGGTCGGCGTCCCGGAGTGGATCCTTTTGGCCGGGAAGGCATGGGAGGATTGGATGAACAACGTTATTACCGCTATGCCGTGGCGCGATTGGCCCCGTTTGCGAATGTCATGTGGGATATTTCCAACGAATACCGTCTATTTCGAGACGATTCGTGGGCCGAGAAAATGGGCGCCCTGGTAAAGCGGTGGGATCCCTACGATCACCTGACCTCAGTCCACGGCCATGGCGACTTCAAATTTGGCAAGTCAACCTGGGCTGATTTCGCGATGTATCAAAGCTGGGACGAGTCCGGGGGCTGGGATTTCATGCTCAAGAACCGGCAACAGCAGGAGCGGAGCGGGCGGATCATTCCCCAGGTCAACGAGGAATATGGCTACGAGGATCATTATCCGAAAGGCTGGGGCAACGACCGTGTGGCCCCGGCCCGATCGGCTGATTCACGCCGGCGCCTGGCCTGGGAGATGTATATGGCTGGGGGATACCAAACCGCGGGGGAACGCGCCGATCGAGGCACGGGGTGGGGCCCCGATACTGGCGGCGGATGGATTAACGGCCGCGGCGACGACACCATGATTCAGTTCGAGCTTTACGGGCATATCTACGATTTCTTCACCTCGATGACCTGGTGGACGCTTCAGCCGGATCCCAGTCTGGTTGTCTCGTATCAGCCTGCAAAGAAGAATACTGTCGCCGGTTCTGACCCCGCCGGCAAAGTCATGGCATCGCGAAATAAAGAGGGCGATCTGGCGGTAGTTTATCTTCCCGCAGGCGGTGTGGTGACGCTCAAGGGCGAATTATTGAAGGATGGCCTGAGACCTCTCTGGTTTAGCCCGCTAGATGGCGGCACTCGAATCGCCCGGGCGCTCCGATCCAAAACTTATCGCGCACCGGACGCCAACGATTGGGTGCTCCTATTCCGAACTCCATGCAACTGTTCGTTCCGCGAATACGACGACGAATTCGAGAAGTGACTAAGGGTCTTTTCAAAAATAACTTCGGGTTTTGCTGGCGGCAGTTTGGCTGGCTGGCGAGGCGCGAATGACGAACATACCCTAAGAACGGGAGGCCGCCGGACGATGCGCGGTCATTGGCGAGGAGAGGCGGGAGGATCAGCTCCTCATGACCTCGCCCAGGGCGGCGACGAGTTGATCGGTTGCATAAGGTTTGGCCAGCATCGCTTTGAAACCGAAGGCGGTGTGATTGGCCATGACCGGGTTATTGGAATATCCGCTGGAGACAATCGCGCGGATGTCGGGATCGAGGGTCCGCAAACGGTTCAAGGTTTCTTCGCCTCCCATTCCGCCCGGAACCGTGAGATCCAGAATAACCGCTTCGATCGGTTCCCCGTTTTCCTTGCTCCGGGTATAGGCCGCGATGGCCTCATGTCCATCCGTCGCGGCGGTGACCTGATACCCCAGTTTGGTAAGCATTCGAGATAGTGTGTTAAGCACGGGACGTTCGTCGTCCATGACCAGGATTCGGCCCGGCTTGGGCAAGGGAGCCAATTCTGGTTTGGGGGAGGAAGGCAGTGAATGGTTCGAGGCCGGCAGGTAAATGTCAAAACGGGAGCCCTCTCCGAGCCGGGAATCGACATGGATAACGCCCTCGTGACGTTTGACAATCGAATAAGCGGTCGCCAGCCCCAGACCGCTGCCTCTTTGTTTGGTCGAGAAATACGGATCAAAGATTTTGTCCAGATGCTCCGATCGAATGCCGGATCCCTGATCAGCGATCGAGATCACCACATAACGGCCCGCTTTCACGGGCAAACCGGATGATTCCTTCAGAACGAGGTTTTGGGATCGGATATGAATGATCTCGCCCTCCGGAACGGCTTCGACGGCGTTGATGACGATATTATGAATGACCTGGCTGATCTGGCCCTTGTCGGCGTCCACCGGCCACATGTCTTCCGTCAATTCGAAGTGGCAGCGCGCCGCCGAGCCGTGGGTGGCAAACCGCGCGGATTCCCGGATCACATCGCCGAGCACCTCGGTTTGCCGGATGGGAGCGCCGCCCTTGGCGAAAGTCAACAGTTGTTGTGTCAGATCGCGCGCGCGATCGCAGGCCAGTTCGGCCTCGCGCAGGGACGCTCTTGCTTCGCTGTGTGCGGCCACCTCGGAGCGAGCCAGGGAAACCCGGCCGACGATGGTGGTCAGGAGGTTATTGAAATCGTGGGCGATCCCACCGGCCAACAGGCCGATCGATTCGAGTTTGCTCGTTTTGATCTGTTCTTCCAGCAGTCGTTGCTTGTCGGAGACATCCCGAATGGCCACCACGACCCCGACAACCTGGCCTTGCATATCCCGCAAGGGCGAGGCAACCAATGTGACCAGTGGCTGCGCGGGATTCCGCTCATTGCCGAGACGGATCGGTTTCGGGGTGCTCCAGGGCAGGCCGGAGCGCAGGACTTCGCCGGTCGGACAAGTGACCTTGGCCAGTGTGGTGGAATCCTGGATGCTCAAAACTTCCTCCAGGTTTTTGCCCAGGACCTCGGTTTGAGACCAACCCGTGAGGGTTTCCGCTGTCCGGTTGAGCAGCACAATGCGTTCATCGGTATCCAAAGCGATCACTCCGTCGCCAATCGAGCCCAAGGTCACCGTTAACCGCTCTTTTTCCTCCGCCAATCTGGCGTTGCTCGCAATCAATTGGCTGGAAAGGTCTTCAGCATGATGACGCGCCCGGGCTTGGGTCCATGAGATCATGAACAGGAGGGCGCAGATCAGGCCACCCGCTAGAAGGATCAGAAACGGGATGCGAGCTTCCGGCGATACCTCAAAGGCCGGCAGGCTGGAATAGTGGAAGGTCCATTGCCGTCCCACGCCCGCCAGCCGTTCGATGCGCTGAAAGCGGGAAGCATGCCTGGATCCTGCGGCCCCAGCAAAACCGACCGAAGGCTCGCTGTCAAACCAGAGCCGGTTCGTCTCCATCGTCAGGCCATCATACACCTCGAAACCGATCGTGGGCTCCTCTGTTTTGATGAATATTTCACTCCAAAATCGTTTGGCGGAAAAGGAGGCGAACACAAAACCTTTGAGCTTTTCGCGACGCTCCGCCTGTGTGGTGGGCACTGGTCCCCGATCATAAACGGGCGCATACAGCATAAACCCGTTGTTCATGATGTTCGTTCGGCCAATCAGCACATTGAGCTTTTCCGTGCAGGCAATTTCAGCGTTGTCCCGCGCCTGATTCATCGCCGCAAGTCGACGCGGTTCTGTGGCGATGTATGAGCCAATCGCGGGGGCGTTGGAGTCCGAGAAATTATCCCAATGCATGAGGACATAATTGGTATCCGAACACGCAGCGACCTGTGCAATGATATTTTCCTGTGACTTAAGTTGGCGCATCAAGTCCAGGAAGTCAGCCCGCTCATGAGCGCGAATCCGGCTGTAGTAACCCAGGTCATACATGCCGACAGCGTTCGTTCGGAGCCCTTGAGCCTCGAGGAAGTCTCTGAACTCGAGGGGATCCATCAGCTTATCCTGGCTAAAGAACGCGCTGATACCGTTCAGGATATTGTAGTAGGCCGCGATGTAGAGTTCCGTCGTGTGCCTGTATTTGGCGACGGCCTGATCAAAGGCCGCCTGTTGCCGACGGTGGATCTCGGCTTTGGCCCAGCCATGGACCAGGATCGTGGCCAGTAGCGCGATGAACAAAACGCCATAGGCCGCCCCCGCCCGAAAAACGTGCTTTAGGATTTTATCAATTCCGCCTCGCCCCATGGAGAACCTGGCTTTTGTTCACTATCGGCACTTCGGAAAATATCTTAAACATCGTGCGGATCAATCCCCGTTTTGTTTGCGTCTCAACTCAACTATAGGGAGATAATCTTTGGAATGAACATCGCGACGCTGGTCGGTTTGAGGCGCAGCTTCGTTAGAACTCGAGCGGCACCCGGACAATGATGGCGCCCATGATGTCGTTGGTTTTAAAGTTCCGGCGGGGGCTGGAGGGATGGCGATTATGGCAGGCCACACACGAAGGCAGCCCGGCCACATCGGGATACACAGCCGTAAAATAGCTGCGTCCCCCGAGGAGTTCCTCGGTGTAGTAGTTCGTCCCCGGATGTTGGGCGACAAATTCGAGCCCGGCCTGCTCGACGGCCGTTTGCGGGCCGTGACTCGAGTTGATGGGCCACAGGGAACGCAAGGCGTAGGAGAATTCAGCGCCTTTCTTTTGGATATCAACGGCCGCTAATCGCAGCATCTGGGCGTGAACCGGCAGGCATCCTTCCGCCTGCCAATGCTCCGAGACCTGAAGCTCTCCACGGCCAGCCGTTATGCGCTCAACGATCACTCGGCTGTAGACAGCTCGATCAGCGGCGATAACCGAATGGAGTGCGTCGGCCATTTTTCGGGGGCTCACCGTTGTGATTTTATGGGTTTTTTCGGCTGCGCCACCGCTGAAAAAGATTAGCCAGGAGAAGACCAGTCCCAGAGAGGTTGTTGTGATAAAGTGCCTTTTCATGGTTCGCGGATTTTAAGGATACGGTCGGCCTCGACATCGCGGAGATTTTGGGTCTTTCCGCTGGGCCACAAGATGTCGATGCGGTCCACCTCCCGGCAGTCTCCGAGCCCGAAGTGCAGCCGCTTGTCTCCCTGCATCAGGAAGCCCGATGGGCATAATGCCTCGGATTTCCAGGCGCGGCCCTGGGCCGTGATGGTGACGAGCGCCCCGTAGCCGTCTCGATTGCTGCGGCTGCCTTCGAGGGCCAGTTTGAGCCAATGATGGCCGGTCCGGCTCCGGTTCCGAATCAGAAACGCGCGGTTCGCCAGCACCGTCACCAGCAGGTCCTGCCGGCCGTCATTGTCAAAGTCCAGCACCGCGCTGCCGCGGCCGTTGATTTTCTGGCGAAAGAACGCCCCTCCCTCGGAAACAGCGTCGGTAAACCTGGCCTGGCCATCGTTTTTCAGCAGCAGACTGAGGGTGCCCTCGATCGTAAAGGCGTCGCCGTTTGCGCTGAAAATGTCGAGATCGCCGTCGTTGTCCATGTCAATAAATACCCCGCCCCAGCCCACATAGTTCTGCGTCAGTCGCCCCAAGCCCGATGCCCACATGCGATCCTCATAAAAGCCCTTGGGATTGCGCAAATAGAGCGATCCATAACCCAGGCGTGTGATAAACAGATCCGGCAGCCCATCCCCGTTGCAGTCCCCAATCGAGGCGTTCATGGAACCGGGGGCCTCGCCAATCGAGTTGAAGGCCACACCCAGGTCGATGGCCGCATCCCGGAAATGTCCTTTCCCATCATTCAGCCAAAGCGCATTCGGGGTGTCGTCGTTGGAGACATAAATATCCACGTCGCCGTCCCAATCGCAGTCGAAAACCGATACCGACATCGCCCGATGCCCGGGCGCATAAAGGCCCGCAGCCCGGGTCACATCCTCAAATGTTCCGTCGCCGCGATTTCGATAGAGATGGTTGGCCTCGCCCGGGTAAGCCAACGGTCCCGGATAGGCCCCGGGATTCTGTTCTGAAACCGTGCTGGGATCAAAGGTGAGGTAGTTGGCCACAAAGAGATCCAATCGGCCATCCCGGTCGGCATCGAGGAAGGCCGCGCCAATGCCGGTTCCCATATCCCCAACGCCAGCCCGGTCGGTGACTTCCTCGAAGGTGCCGTCGCCGCGGTTGCGAAAGAGCTGATTGCGGCCAATGTTTACCACGTAGAGATCCGTGTGCCCATCATTGTCATAATCTCCCGCTGTGGCCGCGCTCGAATATCCAGCGCCCGTTACGCCCGCTTTGTGAGTGACATCTTCAAACGTGCCATTGCCGCGATTGCGGAAGAGGCGGTTGGGTTCGCGTTGGCTGCCATCCTGGGGGGATGTGACCCCCTTCAGCGGCCCCCAATTGACCAGATATGCATCCATCCATCCATCCTGGTCGTAGTCGAGGATGGCACCGCCCGATCCGTTGGACAGCAGGATATTGGCGATGCGTTGGTGGCAGAACTGATGATGAAAAACGAGACCGGCTCGGTGGCTCACGTCTTCGAAAAGATCGGCGGGTCCGGCCATTACGGGAGGATGCGAAACAGGCGGCGTCGCCGGGATCGCTCCGATAGTGGAGCCGACAAGGGCAATACCGAGCAACATCGACCATTGCGTCCTCGCTGAAATTGGGGATGTTTTGTGGATCCTATTTGCCCGCGAGGCGGAAAAAACGGAGGTCAGAGGGGATTCCGTATGGCGATATGGGAAAATCACGGCGCGAGCTATAAGCGAATGCCGATCGTGCGTCAAGGGCAAGCCGGCCTCTCGTTTGCCATCGGGTACTTTGTCTGAAAACAGGAATCCCACGGCATTCTTGGACAGGTTCCTAAAGGGCGTGGTTGTTCCTTATGGCCGATCGGATGACGGCTTCGTTTTCCGAGACGGTGCGATCTCCTCGAGGATCGCGGGACGACGCGAAAGTGGCGGGAGGATATCCCTTCTGGCCTGGCGGATAGGCTTTCCATCGGAGGTGCGCCAGGGGATTATGACCCAGGCGTTGCTGGCGGGCTGTCCGCAGAGCGTCGAGGTCGATCTCGGCGACAACAATCTTTTTTCCGGGGCCAGGATCGGCCTGGGCCAGAATCCGCCCGTCAAAATCCACCACCATGCTGCCGCCCGGCCAGGAAAAAGGCCCGTAATGTTGCAGGCTGGCACCTTGATTGGCCGCCACAACATAGGCCATGTTCTCGAGGGCTCGACAGCGATTGACCACAGTCCACCAGTCCATCGGGGGAGTCGCGCCCCAGGGATCCATGTAAGCCGAAACCCGTATCAAAATTTCAGCCCCGTTCAGCGCAAGCTGGCGGATGGCCTCCGGAAAGATCCAATCGTAGCAGATCGCGCATCCAAGGCGGCCAATGGGCGTCGAGACAACCGGAAACATTTCTTCGGAATAATCCGGGATGTCGTGCGGGCTGGCGTGAACTTCCCATGGAATCCAGGGATTGACTTTGCGGTACTTGGATAGCAGACCCTCGGGACCCACGAGGCATGATGTGTTGAACAGAACCCCCGGCCAGGCCGGGTCCGACTCGATGAAGCTGCCGGTCTGGATATAGATCCCATGCTCGCGCGCCTTGGCGATATAACGCTCGATATGTTCGTTGGGCAGTGGCACCGCCAGGCGGTCGCGCAGTTGACTCGCGGTCGGATAGATCGGCGCGGCATGCGCGAACTCGGGAAATACCACGAGCCGAACAGGAAAAAACGGCTTATAACCCATCACGGCGCCGTCGATCATGGACAACATGCGATCCACGCGGCTGCCGATTTCCCGGTGGTGCGTCGGACAGGCGAAATCGGTTTGGCAGGCGGCAACGGCGTATCTCATGGCAGGAATGGCGGGATCAGGAGGGTTTGAGTCACTTGATGATCCGGGTATTGTAGGTCTTCAGGAAGGCCTGGTGTTCCGGAGTGTTGGGGTAATGTTCGGTTGGCGGATAGGGATACCGGCTCATGCCTCGAAAAGGCAAGGGCTCGAGGGTGTCGGGTGTGGCCGTATAGAGGTCCATGTCTTTACAGTAAGCATGCGAGATCAACACGAAGCTTCGGCTCGCATCGGGACTCACCGCGGGCAGACTCGAGGCGTCAAAACGCAGGGCGATTTCATCCCCGGGCCCTACCAGGACGTATTGATCGTCAAATTGTTCAAGGAGCGTTTTCACCGGGCCATAACGCGTATAGGCGCCTCGCAAGACGTGGAAGGGCGCGGTCGCGTCCGACAGGGCGTAGTCGTAAATCAAGGGTAGCCGTCCATCGGGCGAGTATTCACGGGCAAAACCGACCCGGCGCAAGTCGGCCGAGAGGAGGGGGACCGATCGGATGCGAACGGACTGTCGGCCGACGTGGTTTGCGAGGAAGATCTGATCGAAGAACACCTCGAGGTTGGAGGTCAAGCGCAGGCGGCATCGGGCTCCGGTCAAATGTCCGGTCAGGTCTACTGTCATGGTCCGATCCATGCCGCCAGGAACACCCGCGTCGGCAACAAGGGTTTTCCAGGAACCATCGGACTGCTGGCGATCGATCCGCAAAGGTTCCCACTTGACCTGCGATTGCGCCGCCGCATAGACCGTTTGCGAATACGGATACTCGATGTAACCCCGGATGAACAGAAAGACCGGTTGTTGGGCATCGATCCCTGCCAGTTGATCGCCAAAGTCCATCTCGAGCGTATGCGGCCTGCAATAGCCGAAATACCGACGGTCCAACGGAGGCTCGTAAGCATAGCGGCGATCCACCTTGAGGAGATGCTCGGTGCAGTCACGGCAATCCGGATCCGTGGCGCGCAGGGGGAAGATCGGGTGGCTGAGCACGATCAAATCGTGCGTGGCCGCGGGACCGTTCACCGCCAATCGTTCATCGGGAAAAACCTGGTGGGTTTTGGGGTGATCGATGGCGAGCAATTCAAGACGGTCGACATACGCGGTTTCCTCCATCGGTTCGGTAATGCGGAGATCGTAAATGCCGCCTTGAGGACGCAGTTGATCGGGTTCGATCTTGATATGTTCAAGCACTTGAGGCGGGGCGGATTCTCCCGGGCCTGCGTAGTATCCGAGCCCCCCAACTCCGGCAAAATCGGTGATGAACTCGAACCGCTGGCCGTTCCATGCGAACAGGACGGGGCAACTCGAGATTTTTCGCTGAAGTTCGGCGATCTTGTGGTTCTCGCCCGCGCCAAGCCCGATCTCCACCTGGGCCACACCATCGGGCCATTGGATCCGCAAGAAATCGGCCTTCGAGGCGCCGCCCATGCCGATGACAATGGGAAGCGAAGATTGGCTTGAGCTGCCGGTTTGGCCATAATGGAAGAGGGTTTGCTCAAACAATCCGGCGCGGGTCAGCAGCTTGACCCCAAAACCGTTGGCCGGGCTTCGCGTGCGTCCGTCGCGTCCTCGCATCCCGGTCGGTTGAACAACCATCGCCGTCAAAGCCGGATTCTGAATCCCTGGATACAGGCGAAGAATCGGATCCACACTCCAACAAATCAAATCGGGAATGCGGTCTTGGGTGAGATCGAACCACTCGGCCCCGGCAATGGCCTGCGAATCCGCCGGCCAGACTTCCGCGTGCATCGTGAACCGGCCGCCGCCCCTGTTCAGTAACAGCACGGGGTTCTTCCCAAAAAGCACAAGGTCCAAATCTCCATCCCAATCGGCATCTGCGATGCGCAATCCAAGCCATGGCCCCCGGGAGGACGCCGCGCGAGCGCATTCCTCAAATGCGGCGAGTGTGTCGAAGCCTCCACGACCATCGCCCGCATAAAACTGCAAGCGGATCGGATCGCCGCCCAGCAGAATCAGATCGAGTTCTCCATCGCCGTTGAAATCCTGAAGCGCCCCCCCCCGATCGCCCCTCATTTCGGGGAGGCCTTCTGCGGCGTGGAAACGGCCTCCAAGGTCATTCAAGAAGACTTTTGTCGCCCCCCCTTCCTGTAAGAACACCACGTCGGCGTCCCGGTCGTTGTCCAAGTCTCCGAGCAAAACCAGCGTCGAACGGTCGCCGGGGGATAACAGACCGGCCTGTTGGGTGATATTGGAGAAGGATCCGTCGCCATTGTTGTTCAACAGCAGGCTGCCGGTCGAAGTCGGGGATTGGCCGGCGCCGTCATTGCACACCAGAATATCGAGATCCGCATCGTGGTCGGCATCGAAAAAAACAGCCGATCTCGGATGGATCGCGATTGAGCCGACGTTCAATTGCGGTGTGACCTCGGCAAAAGGAGCGTTGCTTTGGCCCTGGAAAAGGCGGAGGCCGTCGGCGCAGACTGCCAGAATGTCGGGTTGGTTATCGTTGTCAAAATCACCGATCGCACAGCTCACAGCCTGGGTAACGGTGTTTAAACCGAAGCCCGATGTGGCGTCGATCCAGGTTCCGTTGGTGTTTGATAGGAGGAGAGTGAGAGCGCCCGATTTGGCTGGAGCGCTGGATGTCACCACAAGATCGGCCAGACCGTCGCCATTCAGATCTCCGGCGGCAATCCCCCCGGGACTGGAAAGCCTGGCTGCCGCGGATTCCGAGCCTCTGCCGGAAGGAGAGGCGACTTGGCCCGTGAAAAGCACTTGGGCCGGACCCGACCGATAAGAAGACGGTGCGTCGGGAGACGATTGGGATTGCGAAGGCAGGGGCAGGGTCAGGGCGAGATCGCCCATCTGATTGTATTGAGGCAGTTCAATGGATTCACCCAGCGGGCTTTCACGCAGGGACTTGAACTTCTCCATATATTCCCGGGCTTTGTCTGTTTCCCCTTTTCGGAGGGCTGATTGATAGAGTTGATAATAGGCGCTGTAGAGATTGGGACGATATCGGATCGCGCTGAGGAGATTGGATTCCCCGGGTTGGCCGATGCGCAGTTTGCAGAGGCCCAGCAGGTAGTGCGCCGCTCCATCTTCCGGCCGCGCCTGAACCACCGATTCCAGGCACACGATCGCTTCTTCAGCCTGGCCCAGATGTTGGAGAATGATGCTCTTGAAATAGAGCGCCCGGAGATTATGGGCGTCCTTCGCCAGGATTTCGTTCAGCAGCTGGGTTGCCCGTTCCATGTCCTGGGTTTCCTTGCGCCCGCGATTGAATAACGCAATCGCCAGATTGATCCTGGCCTCGTCCAGTTCGGGGGCGGCCTTTACAGCCTCCTCAAAGGCCTGGACGGCCTGGCTGTATTCGTATTGGCCCATCAAACTGACCCCGCGATTCATGGCCTCAACGACCTGCGGGGAAATCGAGCTTTCCGGCGTTTTCAGCCGACAACCGGCTCCCACGGCCAGGAGCATCAGACCGCAGAGAACGCCCCGTAAAACACTCCGTGTCATGATCGCCATAATTTTCACAATTGTCGGGGTTCTTCCAGTCGCAGAATTCGATCCACCCCCGTTTGGGTGAGCTCCTGGGTTTGGCCACTGGGCCACAGGACCCTTATGCGGCTAATGACAGCATTTGTCCCCAGACCGAAGTGCAGCCTGGGATCCTGCTGGAATACATAACTGGTCGGGCATCGGGCCTGGGCAACCCAGGTCCTCGTTCCCGCAGTCACTTCAACACGAGCGCCAAAACCGTCCCGATTGCCGCGCGTGCCCACGAGTTGCAGTTTAAGCCAATGATGAAGCGTTTCCCCCCTGTTCTGCAACAGAACAGCCGGGCCGCCCAGTGTGGTGATCAACAAATCCATGCGGCCGTCATTGTTGAAATCGAGGGCGCCACTGCCCCGTCCGTTGAGGCGCCGCTGAAAGAACGTTCCCGCAAATTTGCTGATGTTTACAAAGTTTCCCTGACCCTCATTTGCCAGCAACAGGCTCGGGGATCCTGCCATGCTGTGCGGATCGCCATTGGCAATGAACACGTCCAGATCCCCGTCGTTTTCGATGTCAAGCAGGTTGCCTCCCCAACCGACGTATTCGCTCGAGACCTGCAGAATTCCCGCATCCGTGATATGATCCGTGAACACTCCCTGAGGGGAGTTCAGGTAAAGCGAAGCATTGCCAAACCGGGTGACCAGCATGTCCGGCAGCCCGTCTCCGTTGATATCCCCGATCGCGGCGCCCATGGTTCCAGCGGCCCTGCCAAATTGGTCAAAGGCCACTCCGCACTGCATGGCGACATCCTGAAAATGCCCCTGGCCATCGTTTGCCAGAAGCAAGTTCGGTGTCGCGTCGTTCGATACATATAAATCCTCGTCGCCATCCACGTCATAATCGAAGGTCGTCACCGACATCCCCCGATGCCCCGGAATCCGGATGCCAATGCGTTCGCCGATTTCCTCAAAGGTCCCATTGCCCCGGTTGTGATAAAACAGGTTCGTCTCCGGCGGATACGACAACGGGCCAGGGTAGGGGACCTGTGTTCCCGGCGGTGATTTGACCGCCGGATCGTAGACCAGGTAGTTCGCAACGAAGAGATCCAGATGACCATCCCGGTCGGCGTCCAAGAAGGTTGCCGAAATACCCGCCTGCTTCGACATCAACCCCGCCTCTGTCGTCACATCCTTAAACGTCCCGTCGCCCTGGTTCTGATAAAGAATCAGCCCCCCGAAGTTCACGACCAGCAGATCGGTGTCGCCATCGTTGTCGTAGTCCGCCGCTGCCGCGGTTGTCCCAAAACCATGACCGGCGACTCCCGCACGCTCTGTGGCATCTTCGAAGGTCCCATTCCCCCGGTTGCGATACAGACGGTTGGGCCACCGCGGGGTTTCAGCAGAAGCATCGGACAGCACAGGAGCCGGTCCCGAGTTGACCAGGTAAACATCGATAAAACCATCCCCGTCGTAATCCAGACAGGCGCCTCCGGCCCCGTCCGATTCCATGATGTTGTCCAGCTTTCCGTCGGCCAGTTGATGCTTAAAATCCAGGCCGGCCGCTGTGGCTTCTGTGAATTGAGGCCAGACTGCGGTTGATTGATCCACATTCCGAGGTTGGAGGGTGCCCCCGTCGCTTGACGTTGAACGCGGAGACGGACCACAACCTGCCAGAAAAACCAGCGCCACACTCATGCCCGCCACCAGGCTTTTGATACCAAAGCCGGTTCCCGGAAACGCGTGATGCGCCGGCCGCGGCCTGCATATGCGGTGGTTGTTCATGAACCCTCGAATGATTGCGTTTTCTTATAAGGAAGACCAAAGCCGCCGCGCAAGCGGAAAGCGGCAATATCGCAACCTCCAATCGAGATCTGTTTTTATGATTCGAAGAGACCTGGGGCATCGGGAGCTGTGGGCATACGAAGAACCCTTGGGTGTTGCAGGTGCAACACGAAATTGGCTGTTCGGTTGCCGCACCTGTGACCTTGCCGATTGGCGTCACACTAATTCTTCAGCACGCTGGAGCGTTCCTGCATCCACAGGACATCCGGATTATTGGGGGAACTGACGTTGAGGGGAAGGTCCTGGCCTTTTTTCAGGGTTGGATAGGTTCGGGGATCGAGCCATTTCTTGATCTCGGCATGGCCGTCGGCGAATGAAAAGCCGGCAGCCCGATTGTGGTAACTGGCCGGATAATCGACGATCATGGCGGCGGCACCGCGTTTTTTAAGATCCGTCTGGAACAGGCCATCGTTGATACTGTCCTCTCTCTCGTCGAGAAACACCCAGGCGTTGGCGTGTCCGAGAGCGCTTAAGTCGGAGACCTTTTTGAATATGCGGTAGGTGTCCTGGCCGACCGCGACGCTTCCGATGTAGTTCATCCACATGTTGGCTGAGACGCTGCGAACTCGAGGCAGGGTTTGGTTGCCGAACTTCGCCATGCTTTTATCGGCCGGGCACCGGTAGACGCCGGGGGATTTCAGATAAGGGCCGATCTGGGCGTATCGGGGATCCAGAAGGTTGAGCAGGTTGGTGTTATCTCGGTTATTGGCGGTAAAATCGAGCCACCCGGAGACCCATTGGTCCGATGCCGCCGAGCTGCCTCCATTGACGCCAGGCATGGCATCGTTGTGGTCGTCGGCGTAGAGGATCCAGGCAAGCTGCAGTTGTTTAAGGTTGTTGATGCAGAAGATTCCTTGGGCTTTGGTTTTGGATTTTGCCAGAGCTGGCAGCAGCATGCCCGCCAGGATGGCAATGATGGCAATGACAACAAGCAGCTCGATGAGCGTAAATCCGGATCGGGAGCGCCGGAGAGAGGTCTTCGGCTGTCTGATTTGATGGGCGAAAGAAATGGAATTCATTTCGATGGTCGATTGTTGGCCGCGCATCTGGAACAGGCCGGATTCCGCGAAAACCGGCTTGTCATTTGCTTGACCCGCTGTTTAAAAAACTAAGAGCCCTAATAGTGTTGTCAAGCGTGTTTTGGGCTGGCTTTGATGCATCTGAAATCGCCACGGGCCAAGGCGCGGCGCCGACCGCCCTGCTAAAGGCTCCAGCCCTGGCGATAATCGCGGCGCAGGAACCGGTTGGCCTCCTCGCAATTTGTAAAACGCAGATTGGCGCTGTCCCATCGGAGGTTTTTGTGGGTGAGCTCCTCTCGCAGGCTGGCTCGCAGCGCGATGTTGCCCAGGAGAACGGCTTCGGCCAGGGGACCGGCCCATTCAAAGTTGGATCCAGGTTTTTCTCCGCCTTTGATGGCGTGAATCCATTCCTGGTGATGGCCTGGGGAGCGTTTGAGGGTCTTGGGGGGCTCGGGAAAATCTCGGGCCTTGGATTCAGGAATCAGACGGCTGCCAAAGATGACGCCTTTGTCGCCGATCAACAATCGCCCGTTGGATCCGAGTTCGCGACCTTCCTCCAGCTCATCGGGGCGGGTTGGTTTCAATCCGCCATCGTACCAGTGCAGCGTAAGGGGGGGCATATCTCCTCTGGCAGGAAACTGGTAACGCACGATGGAAGCCAGGGGATAAGTTTCCTCGTTGAACCGGCTCGATGTGGCCTGAACGCTGGAGGGCGGCCCCAGTTTCAAGGCGCGGAATACGGGATCAAAGGAATGACAGCCAATATCGCCCAACGCGCCGGTGCCGAAATCCCACCAGCCGCGCCATCGGAAGGGGGCGTAAATCGAGTGATACGGACGCGACGGAGCGGGCCCAATCCACAGGTCCCAATCCAGCTGGTCGGGGATGGATGGGGTCTCCCGGGGGCGATCCACCCCCTGAGGCCAGTATTCCTTGAACAAGCCGTTGGAAGGCCGGTCGGTCCAAATGTGAACCTCGCGCACCGGGCCGATGGCTCCAGCCCCAACGAACTCACACAGCCGGCGGGTGTCCTCGGAGGCTTGACCCTGATTGCCCATTTGAGTCGCCAGACCGGATTTGCGTGTGGCTTCGGCCACCTGGCGCGCCTCCCAAACCGAATGCGTCAACGGTTTTTCACAGTAAACCGGTTTGCCCAGCTTCAGAGCCATCAGGGTGGCGAAGGCGTGCACGTGATCCGGTGTGGCGACGACGACCGCATCAATATCCTTTTGTTCCTCGAGCATCTTGCGGTAGTCCTTGTGACGTTTGGCCTGAGGAAATCGTTTGAAGGTTCCCGCCGCGTGGTTCCAGTCGACATCGCACAGCGCCACGATGTTCTGGCTGGAAAGGCTGTTGAGATCGGACGCGCCTTGTCCGCCCACACCGATGCCTGCCAAATTGATCCGTTCGCTCGCAGGATTGGCCCCGTTGAGGCCAAGAACATGACCGGGGATGACTGAGAGACCCGCGGTGATTGCGGCGCCGCGAGCCAGGAAACCGCGTCGATTGAGTGTGAGAGAAGGACTGGGCTTTCTATTCATAATCTGGTTGTCATGGTTTCTTATACTGACGTTTTTCAGGGAGAAGGCATTCGGAGAAATGATTATCCTTTGATGCATCCCAAAGGTTTCAAGCGGGCAACCCGGCGCGAAATTCCCGCGCACGCGCAGGTGTCGACGACCTCGGAGACGTCTTTGTAGGCCTCGGAGATCTCCTCGTCCAGGGTGCGGCGGCTTTGACCGCGCACAATCACACCGCTTTGGGCCAGTTCACGGACGATATCGCGTCCCTGGGCGGCCTCCTTGGCCTTGACCCGGCTCAGGGCGCGGCCCGCGCCGTGGCAGCTGCTGCCGAAGGTGTCCCGCATGGCCTGCGCGGTGCCGATCAAAACATAGGAGCAACGGCCCATATCGCCCGGGATCAGGACGGGCTGGCCGATCGGACGGTACCGGACAGGCAGATCCTCGCTCTCGGGAGCAAAAGCGCGAGTCGCGCCTTTCCGATGCACGCAGACCTGTTGTTGCCGGCCATCAACATCGTGGCTTTCGATTTTGGCAATGTTATGCGCCACTTCATAGACGGTTCGCAGCCCGATCTCCTCGGAGGTCATCCCCAGGCCGCGTTGCAGAGTCTGACGGCATTGATGGACGATGACTTCACGGTTCGCAAAGGCGTAATTGACCGCGCAGCGCATGGCGCCCAGATAGGCGTGGCCTTCTTCGGAGCGAATCGGGGCACACGCCAGCTGGCGATCCGGCAGTTCAATCTGATACTTGCGAGCCGCGCGATCCATCAATCCCAGATAATCATCGCAAACCTGATATCCAAACCCTCTCGAACCACAGTGAATCATCACCGTGATCTGGCCCGGAAAAAGTCCCAACACCTCAGCGGCCGTTTTGTCGAATATTTCGTCGACCTGTCCGATCTCCAGAAAATGGTTTCCCGATCCAAGCGTTCCCAATTGCTCCAGGCCGCGTTGCCAGGCGCGTTCCGAGATTTTGTCCGGCAGGGCTCCCGCCATGCAACCCTGTTCCTCGATGAACTCCAGATCGGAGCTCTCGCCCTGCCCGTGTTTGACCGCCCAGCCGGCGCCTTCCACCACCACCCGCCTGAGTTCGCCCGGAGAAACGCGCAAGGCGCCCGAAGCCCCCACCCCCGTCGGTATCGTGCGAAACAGAGAATCAATCAGTTCAGGAAGCTTGGACGCTATCCGGTCAAACGTCAGGTTCGAGGCGAGCATGCGCACGCCGCAGTTGATGTCATACCCGACGCCGCCCGGTGAAATAATCCCTCGGTCGAGGTCAAACGCCGCGACCCCGCCAATCGGGAATCCATAGCCCCAGTGAATATCCGGCATGGCCAGGGATGCCTTGACGATGCCTGGCAAACACGCCACGTTCGCCGCCTGTTGGGGCGCATTGTCCGCCTGAACCGTGTCCACCATCTTCCGGCTGGCGTAGATCCGTGCCGGAACCCGCATCTTTCCCCGCGGAGGAATCTCCCAAAGGGCCTCGCCCACTTGTTGCAGCTCGAACTGAGGCATGGGCCCCATTCTGACCAGAAACCATCTGTCTGGCAATCCCGCATTCGGTCGAATCGCGCCTGCGTTAGAGATCAAACAGCACGCGCGCCTGCCAAATCTCCCCCGCCTTGACCACCTCCAGTTGGTGATAAGTCACCGCCTTGATCTCTGTGTGGATCACGTGCCGCTGTCCATCGATCTTCTCCCCACCAATCCGAGCCCGCAACAATCCGGTCTCAGGAAAGTCCACCTCAAATCGCCCGTACACCTCGTGGCGTGTGACGTGCAGAAAATTCAGCTCCGAAAGCCAATAAACCATGAGCGTGGACCAATCCGGTCCCGAGACTTCCACTGTTTGCCATTCCCTTGGCTGAATTGATTCCAGATCCGTGACGATGCGGAACATCCCCCAGGCTGCGTGTTCAAAAAGTTCCTGGGGACTGTCCCCTCGCACCTGGATGCCCACGTCAGCGGTGTGCTCGAAGACCTCCAGCCACCCGGGTTCCGATTGCGCGTTTTCCGGTCCTTCAGTCATTTTTATTTGCAGGAAAATGTTGCTCCACCCATCTGCTGTTAGCTCATGCCATCCCAACCACTAATCCGCAGTCTATTCCATCCCCGCAGGACAGCAATCCCCAACATCGTTCCGCGCAAAAGGCCGCATGCCCCCATGAGCAAATCGGATCACAATGATCAAAAAGAGCCAGACCGAGCGTCCTATCCGAAATAAAGAGGCCATTAATATTTTATTAAACATTGATTGAGAGTATGTTATAAAAGTTGAACTTGGGAATTCATAAGATGGCATTCTGGTTGCTTATGGGGTTTTGCGATGGGCCGCATGGGGCAGGCGGGGAGCGGCGGAGCGATGAGACAACGAACAAACGAAAGCCGGGCTATGAAAAAAATCGAAGCGATTATCAAGCCGTTCAAGCTGGAAGAAGTCAAAGATGCTTTGAGCGAGGTGGGGATTGAAGGGATGACGGTATCGGAGGTGAAGGGGTTTGGACGGCAGAAAGGGCACACGGAAATCTATCGGGGCAGCGAGTATACGGTGGATTTTCTGCCGAAGATCAAACTGGAGATCGTATTGACTGACCAGCAGTTGGATGCGGCGGTCAAGGCCATCATTCGGGCCGCCAAGACGGGGAAGATCGGTGATGGGAAAGTCTTTGTCTCGAACGTGGAGGAAGCGATTCGAATTCGGACCGAGGAGAAAGGAGCGCAAGCGGTTTAAGGGCGGGAAAGAGGGTCTGAATTCAGAGGGAATGAACCAATCGAACTCAAGAAATCTCAATGAAAACACTGATTTATATTTTAACAATAGTGGTGTGGGCTGGGATATTGGAGCCGGCAGTA
Organism: Verrucomicrobiota bacterium; assembly: GCA_022709905.1. GTDB lineage: Bacteria > Verrucomicrobiota > Verrucomicrobiia > Limisphaerales > UBA1319 > JAKLHY01. The sequence continues at coordinate 107,384 of JAKLHY010000018.1, forward strand.
TGGGGGGAGGATCCTCCGCGGAGCGAGCCGACGCTGGAGCAACGCGTGAGCGACCTGGAGGCCTATATGAACAACGTGGCCCGGGTTGCGGACACGACGAACAACGTGGCGTCGAAGGTGGGGGGGGCCGGGCCGGGGCACAACGGCTGGATGATGACTTCGGCGGCGTTGGTGTTGTTCATGACGTTGCCGGGATTGGCGTTGTTTTACGGGGGGTTGGTGCGGCGCAAGAACGTGCTTTCCGTGTTGGCGCAATGTCTGGGGATTGCGGGGCTGGTGACGATTTTGTGGTGGATTTGCGGATATAGCCTGGTGTTTGGGGACGTGAAGGGCGCCGGAGCTGATGCGTCCACGTTTTTCGGGAATCTCTCTTATGCGTTTCTACAGGGGGTGGATTCGAATCCGAACACGAACTATGCCTACTGGATATCGCACAATGTGTTTTCGATGTATCAATTGATGTTTGCGATCATCACGCCGGCGTTGATCGTGGGGGCGATTGCGGAACGAATGAAGTTTTCGGCGATTCTGCTCTTTGTGACCCTATGGATGTTCGTGGTCTATTTTCCGCTGGCCCACATGGTGTGGGGCATTGACGGTTTCATGAACGGGGTATGGAACGCGAACGCGTCGATCCAGGCGATTGATTTTGCGGGGGGCACGGTGGTGCACATGTCCTCGGGTTGGTCGGCCTTGATTCTGTGCTTGATTTTGGGCAAGCGGCTCGGTTTTCCGCGGGAAGCGATGCCGCCGCACAGCATGGTCTTGTGCATGGTGGGCACGGGCATGCTTTGGGTGGGATGGTATGGATTCAACGCCGGAAGCGCTCTATCGGCCGATGGAGTGGCGGCGAACGCCTTCATGACCACAACCTTGGCGACGGCAGTGGCCTGTTTTGTATGGCCGATGGCCGAATGGGGGGTCAAAGGCAAGCCGAGCGTCCTCGGATTCTGCTCGGGCGCGGTGGCGGGCCTGGTGGTGGTGACGCCGGCGACCGGATTCATCACCGCCTCGGGGGCGATTCTGATCGGGATTGCGGCCGGCTTGGTTCCATTTTTTGCCTGTTACAAGCTGAAAGGATGGCTGGGTTACGATGACGCGCTGGACACGTTCGGTGTTCACGCCGTCGGCGGCACCTTGGGCGCTTTACTGACCGGTATTCTTGCGACCGATTCGGTCAATGCCAACCTGGCGGTTAACTTGAAGGACCTTGTGGGCAGGACGCTCTGGATCGAACAGCTGAAAGCGATTGGTCTGACGATCGCATTAGCGGTGACGGGCACCGTCATTATTGCCTTGATTGTCAAGGCGGTGATGGGTCTCCGACCCGGCGAAGAAGTCGAAACCGTTGGTTTGGACCTGGCCGAGCATGGCGAGGAGGGCTACCACGGATAAGGCTTGAATTCCCGCCCGCATGGGTCCGCTGGCTGCTTCCAGCCGGCGGTCCCCACGGGCAAACAACAATGAACTAAATCAAAACAGCAATAATATGAGTACTCCAAAAAGCGTGATTGAGATGGCCCAGAAGCAAGGGGCCAAGATGGTGGATGTGAAGTTTGTGGACACCTTCGGGATCTGGCAGCATTTCAGCTGTCCGATCGGGGAATTGACGGAGGAGGTGTTCAAGGAAGGCTTTGGGTTTGACGGGTCGTCGATCCGGGGCTGGAAATCGATCGAGGCGAGCGACATGCTGGCGGTGCCGGATCCGGACACGGCGTTTATGGATCCGTTTTGCGCGGTGCCGACGCTGTCGGTGACCTGCACGATCGCGGAGACGGGGACGTTGGAGCCGTATGCGCGGGATCCGCGGGGGATGGCGCAGAAGGCGGAGAAGTATCTGGCGGGGACGGGATTGGCGGACACGGTTTACATGGGGCCGGAGGCGGAGTTTTTCATTTTCGACAACGTGCAGTATGACAACAAGGGGCACGGGTGCTGTTACAGCATAGATTCGGAGGAGGGGAGTTGGAACACGGGTCGGGAGGAGATGCCGAACCTGGGGTATAAGATCCGGCCGAAGGAGGGCTATTTTCCGGTGGCGCCGAGCGACACGCAGCAGGACATACGGACGGAGATGGTGTTGATGATGGAGTCGCTGGGGGTGTCGATCGAGCGGCAGCATCACGAGGTG
>JAKLHY010000180.1 GCA_022709905.1 Verrucomicrobiota bacterium
AACTGAAGACGGCCTTTGGCCTGGCCGATACCCAGGCGACCAAGATCATCCGGCGAATCACCGGCCGGGCACGGTTTTTTCGGCGGGTGTTCGAGCTGATGGCGGTCAAGTAAGGATCGGCCTACCGTCTTACAGGCCCCTTGGGAAACCCGGGGGCCTTTTTTCTGTCATGGTTTGTCGGCGAGGCCGCCCCGAGACAGGCCGGAAACCGGGGTGAGAGCGGTTTGTCTGCCTGCCTGGGATTGCATCTTCGGCTCAGAGTCTATCCCAGTGTAATCTATAACGAGTACGTTTCAATCCGCGCCCCGCGATTGCTCACGGGGCGACTTCATGAGGACACCTCAGTGAGATTGACGGAGCCGTTTCAATCCGCGCCCCGCGATTGCTCACGGGGCGACGTGGTAATGCGTATAATGCCTCTCCGGGGACGGTGTTTCAATCCGCGCCCCGCGATTGCTCACGGGGCGACGCCCGGCTGGATAACCAGCTTGCGGTTAATAAAGGTTTCAATCCGCGCCCCGCGATTGCTCACGGGGCGACCTTGGCGATCCCCACGCACCAACGCCAGCCGAAGTTTCAATCCGCGCCCCGCGATTGCTCACGGGGCGACCCGCTGTAACCAGCAAACGGGTTGAACTCTACCCAGTTTCAATCCGCGCCCCGCGATTGCTCACGGGGCGACTCCGCACCGTGTAACGGTATCCCTCGACCAACAAGTTTCAATCCGCGCCCCGCGATTGCTCACGGGGCGACGGGGGACGATGTGGTCTGCATCACGCAGAGCCTGGTTTCAATCCGCGCCCCGCGATTGCTCACGGGGCGACGCGTCTGCTTTGGGGAAAAGGTGGGCGTATCATTGGTTTCAATCCGCGCCCCGCGATTGCTCACGGGGCGACTCAATTGCCGCTCCAGGTCTGCGATCCGACTGTTGTTTCAATCCGCGCCCCGCGATTGCTCACGGGGCGACCTCAAGATGCAGGCGCTTGGCATCAAACATGAAGTAGTTTCAATCCGCGCCCCGCAATTGCTCACGGGGCGACTCGCAAGTTCGTCAAGTAATCGACGATTTCAAGGGTTTCAATCCGCGCCCCGCAATTGCTCACGGGGCGACTCGCAAGTTCGTCAAGTAATCGACGATTTCAAGGGTTTCA
>JAKLHY010000181.1 GCA_022709905.1 Verrucomicrobiota bacterium
CCGTGCTGCGCCATCCGAACATCATCGCGATCCATGAAGTCGGCGTCCACGCCGGTCAACACTACTTCTCGATGGATTTCGTGGATGGCCCCAGTCTGGCCGCCCTGGTGGGGCACGTTCCGTTGCCGGCCCGGCGTGCGGCCCAGTACCTCAAGACCATGGCCGAGGCGATTCACTACGCGCATCAGCAAGGCATCCTCCATCGCGACCTCAAACCGTCGAACGTGCTCATCGACGCCAACGACCAGCCGCGCATCACCGATTTTGGTTTGGCCAAGCGCCTGGAGGGCGAGACCAGCTTGACGCTGAGCGGTCAGTTGGTCGGCTCGCCCAACTTCATGCCGCCGGAGCAGGCGACAGCCAAGCGCGGCAAGGTGGGCCGGTATAGCGATGTCTATGCCTTGGGCGGGATCCTCTACCACCTCCTGACGGCCCGCCCGCCGTTCCAGGCGGACTCGATCGAGGTCGTCGTCAGTCAGGTGCTGACGGCAGAGCCGGTTTCGCCGCGGTTGCTCAACCCGACGGTGCCGCGTGACCTCGAAACGATCTGTTTGAAATGCCTGGAGAAGGAACCGTCGCGCCGTTACGCCACGGCCCAGGCGCTGGCCGACGAACTGGGGCGGTTCCAGCGCGGGGAACCGATCCTCGCCCGTCCCCTTGGCCCGACCGGCAAGCTCCGGCGGTGGTGCCAGCGACAGCCGGTGCGAGCGGGTTTGATCGCGGCGCTGATCCTGGTGTTTATCCTGGGGTTGAGCGGTGTGGTTTGGCAATGGCGGCGCGCGAAAGCGAGCGAAATGTTCGCCCGGCAAAACGCCTATGCCGCAGACATGAACCTGGCGCAACGGGCGCTGGAGGCCAATGACGTGAGGCTCGCGGTCGGCCTCCTGAATAAGCATCGCCCCGACGGCCAATCCGCCACCGACTTGCGCCATTGGGAATGGCGCTACCTGTGGCAACTCTGCCAAGCCGACGAGTCCGTCAGACTGCAAACCAGCCCCGGTTCGATCGGTGCGGTGACCATCTCCCAAAACGGAAGCGTCATGGCGGCGCAAACCGGGGGCGACAAGGTCGCGGTGTGGGATTTGACTTCCAAACGGCTGATGAGTGAGCTGCCGGCGTCCCCTTCCGTC
>JAKLHY010000182.1 GCA_022709905.1 Verrucomicrobiota bacterium
TGTCCGATTACATGGCGTTCCTGTCGCACCAGGAATCCCAATCTATCCACGGGGTCGGCAAGTGGTCTGCGGAGGTTTTGAGATGGGCCGCCGGGGCCGAGGAAGAAACCGGGGATGCACTTCCTTGGAGCAAGGCGCAGGACTTCAAGCTACGTCCTGAAGAACTGACCATTTGGGCGGGATACCGGGGACACCACAAGAGCTTTGTGACCGGGATGGTAGCGGCATGGCTTGCGCGGGATGTTCGGATAGGAATTGCCAGTTTCGAGATGCCACCGAAGGACACCATAGCCCGAATGATTCGCCAATCCGCAGGGTGCCACCCATCACCCGAGTATTGCATGGGGTGGCTGGAAGCTATGGACCCGATGATTCGGATTTACGACGATTACTCAGCCATGACACCCGAGATTGTGATGGCGGTTATTCATCACCTTGCGCACGACCTGGGTTGCGGGCACATCTTCGTTGATTCCCTGATGAAATGCGGAATCCCTACAGACGATTACACAAAACAAAAGGCTTTTGTTAACGAACTCACGATTGCCGCAAAGCGTTACAAGGTTCATATCCACCTAGTCGCGCATCTTCGCAAGGCCCAACACAAGGGCGGCGGTCTGCCTAACGCTGATGACGTTGCCGGGGGTTCGGATATCACCAACCTTGCTCATAACGTGTGCATTGTCTGGAATGACAAAGAGGTCATGGAGCTTCGCGAAAAACAGCGGATGGGCGCGCCAATCTCGCCAGACGAGGCCGAGAAGCTGGAACAGCGCACGCACATTATCAAGCTCGATAAGCAGAGAAACGGGCCGGATCAAATTTGCTGGTCATTCTGGCTTGATCCGAAATCAATGCAGTTCACTCCTGATCGGTCAATGCGCCGGTTGGAGTGGATACCCCAAGGCAAAAGCATGTCCACCTTGGCATCAGACACATGGAGTCCCAACTAATGGCCCACTACAAACTATCACCCGAGGATGCGACGATGATTAAGGCGTTGCTACACGAAAAAAACCAGT
>JAKLHY010000183.1 GCA_022709905.1 Verrucomicrobiota bacterium
ACAATCAGGCGGAGGTGGCCCAGTCTCTGCGCGACTGGATTATCTCGGCCATTTTCCTGCTGCTCGGCACCTGCGGCGTGCTGATGGCCAGTTATCGCTACCTGCAAAAACATCTGCTTGATCCGCTCGGCATGTTGCACCGCACGGCCGTTGCGCTGTCCGCTAAATCCTATGGTGAACGAGTTGGTGATGTGCACGGGGTCGAAGAGGTGCAATCCCTGGCGACCACCATCGACAGCATGGCGGCTGCGATTGAGGCCGATCTTGGTCAGCGTGAAATTGCCCAGCGCGCACTCAGTGAGGCGCGTGCCCGCGCCGAGGTTGCGACGGAGGCGAAGTCGATCTTTCTCGCCAACATGAGCCACGAAATCCGCACGCCGATGAATGCCATTCTCGGCATGGCCTATCTCGCCATGAAGTCGGGTTTGCCGCCGCGTCAGCATGATTACGTGGCGAAGATTCATGCCGCCGCCCGTTCGCTGCTCGGCATCCTCAACGACATTCTCGATTTCTCAAAAATCGAGGCGGGCAAAGTAGTGCTTGAGGCTGCGCCTTTCGATCTTGAGGCGGTGGTGCAAAATGCACTGTTCATGGTCCAGCAACGGGTTGAAAGCAAACGCATCGAACTCGTTCTGGATTACCGCCTGCCGCGAGATTTCCCGATGTTGATCGGCGATCAATTACGACTGGGGCAGGTATTGATCAACCTGCTCTCGAATGCTGTCAAATTTACCGAGACTGGCTATGTGCGGCTTGATGTCAGTGAAATGAAGCGTGAAATGGCGTCATCGACGATTTGTTGCCGTGTTGAAGATACCGGTATCGGGATGACGCCGGCGCAAGTTGAGTGTCTTTTCCAGGAGTTTATTCAGGCTGACGGTTCGACTACCCGTAAATATGGCGGCACCGGGCTTGGGTTGAGTATTTCCAAGCCCGGTGCCGCCATATTTACGGGTAGTCGAACCGTCAGCCTGAATAAACT
>JAKLHY010000184.1 GCA_022709905.1 Verrucomicrobiota bacterium
CAGGCGACTTATTTGATTAATGACGTGCTCCATAAAGGTGCACGTAATCGTTAAGAATTCGGGGGTTTCCCGATAAAACCGGCTAGGCGGTTTCCTAGCAATTTCTCCTCTGGAGGGTTTCAATATGTTCCGCAATACCGTTTCTGCTGGTCGTTCCATGCTGCGTCGTGGTGGCGTTGTTCTCGCTTCGGCCATGATTCCGGCTCTTTCCTTCGCTGCTGGCCCGGACTTCACCGGCATGACTTCGCAAGTCGATTGGGCTACTGCAATCGCTGCAATCCTGTTGATCGCTGGCGGTCTGTCGGCGGTGTACGTCGTCCTGACCGGCACCGGCCTTATCAATGGCAAGCTCGCCAAGGGTAAGTAATCGTCTTGGGTGATACGAAAAGGGCGGCTTTCGGGCAAGCCGTTAACAAAATCTGTGTAACGGCCGTTGGAAAGGCCCGCCGTTGAGGCAAACAGGAATGGGAAGCCGCCGAAGATTTTTTCGGCGGCTTTTCCCTTTTTGGGCCGTTGATTTTTATCCGTTTTCGGTCTATTCCTGTCATCCGCGATATATGCGAATGCGTTAATCGGACATGAGCACAACGACAGGCAACAAGCCCGCCACGCCGAGGGTTCCGCCCGCCTTCCTCGGCATCGACATCAACCACTGCAAGACCCCGGGATGCGCCAACTTCGGCGTCCCCATACCCCCGACGGCCGTCCGCGGCCCCGGGGCACAAAACCCCTACACCGTCGTCGCCAGCGGGAGGGGCATGCCCGCCGCCCGATGCAACCTCTGCGGCGAGACCTTCACCCTCAAAAGCAACGTCGGCGTCGCCGAGGAGGGGTTCCGCATCCTCTCCGAGACGTTCCCCGTGGAGTCATGTCCCGACCCCCTGTGCGGGAACCACAGGACGCCCACCCACTTCAAGGGGGCCTACCAGTCCATCGGGAAGACGGACATCGGC
>JAKLHY010000185.1 GCA_022709905.1 Verrucomicrobiota bacterium
CATCGCGGGCAGCCAGGCGCGGTTCTTCTATCAGATCGGCTCGTCCTTTCCCGCGGAAAAACACGTGGAACTGGAACTCCGCAACGCGGACGACCCGGCGCTGCTGCGGATCATCCCGCTCACCCTGAAACCCGGTGCGCCCGTCACCGACACCCTCGATGTCGAGGGTGCCAGCGCCGGCCGCTGGACCGCCCGCCTGCTCGGCGGCGATGCGCTGCTGGGCGTGATCCTCGGCTATACCGAGCTGGCGCTGGAGAGCGCCAACCCGGCGCAACCGCTGTATGCGGACCTGCTGGAAATCCAGAAGGCTGCCCAGCGTTGCGCCGACCTGACCCGCCAACTGCTGGCGTTTGCCCGCAAGCAGACCATCGCGCCTCAGGTGTGTGACCTGAACGAGACCGTCGCGGGGATGCTCAAGCTGTTGCGGCGACTGATCGGCGAACCCATCGCGCTGATGTGGCGGCCGGGTTCCTCGTTGTGGCCGGTCAAAGTGGACCCCGCCCAGATCGACCAAGTCTTGGCCAACCTGTGCGTCAACGCCCGGGACGCGATCGCGGGCGTGGGCCAGATCACCATCGAAACGGGCAATGCCAGCCTCGACGCGACCGTTTGCGCCCAGCACGCGGGGTGGCTCCCCGGCGAGTATGTCCGGCTCGCCGTCAGCGACGACGGCTGCGGCATGGATGCCGAGACCTTGGCGCATCTGTTCGAGCCGTTCTTCACCACCAAAGGGGTAGGCCGGGGCACCGGCTTGGGGCTGGCCACCCTTTACGGCGTGGTCCAGCAGAACCGGGGCTTTATCCACGTCTCCAGCGCGCCCGGCCAAGGGACGACCTTCACCCTCTACTGGCCTCGGCACCGGGATAAGGGCGCCCCGGCCGCGCTGGCCGGTCCCGCTGAACCGGCCTCCCGCGGCCACGAG
>JAKLHY010000186.1 GCA_022709905.1 Verrucomicrobiota bacterium
AACGGCTTCTGGCCATGCGTTTGGCGGCCACGGGCCAATTTAGTGCGGCGCAGATTGCCGAGCAAATTGGCATCAGTCGTCGCCAGTTCTTCAACTGGGTTAGTGCCCTCAAGGCGGGCGGAGTGGCGCAGTTGGTGGCGCGCCAGCACGGCGGGGGGCGGCGCCCTCAAGTGCACGGCCAGGCGCTGGAAGAGTTGCGGGCGGGTTTGCGCCAGGGTCGCTGGAAGCGGGCCAAAGAGATTCAGCACTGGCTACGCCAGGAACACCGCTGCCCCCTCAGCTTGAAAGGGGTGTATTACTGGCTGGGAAAATTGGGCGGAGTCTTGAAGGTGCCGCGCAAGGCTCACGCGCAAAAGAACGCGGCCCAGGCCGCCGCGTTTCAGCAGCAGCTCTGCGCGCGGCTCAGGAGCTTGAACGTGGCTGGTGGGGGAAGGCGGGTGCGGATTTGGGTGGCGGATGAGCATCGCTACGGGCTGATTCCGGTGGTGCGGCGCTGTTGGAGTTTACGGGGGCAGCGCCCTGTGGCGCCCTATCAGACCCAGTACGAGTGGGCGTATCTCTACAGCGCGCTGGAGGTGGATGGAGATCATGCCGCTCAGTTTCTCTGCCTGCCCGAGGTCAGTCTGGAGATGAGTCGCTTATTCCTGGAGCACTTGGCCGCTCGGGACTTGGAGGCGGAGCATGTGGTCATCTGGGATCAGGCCGGTTTTCATCCGGCGGCGGACAGCCCGGAGTTGCCTGCCCGTATCCACTTGATCGCGCTGCCGCCTTACAGCCCGGAACTCAATCCGGTGGAAGCCCTTGGTGACCTCATCAAGGACCGCATCGCCAACACGCTTTGGCACACCCTGGAGTCGCTGGAGCAAGCATTGGGGGAGGAGTTGCGGCCCATCTATGAGAGTGC
>JAKLHY010000187.1 GCA_022709905.1 Verrucomicrobiota bacterium
AACTGCCCCCCGGCAAGCTGAGGTACCTCACCGAGATCGACTACGTGCGGCACCTGGCCCTGGTGGCGGTGGTGCAACGCGAGGGGCAGGACCTGGAGATCGGCGTTGCACGCTACGTTGCCAACCCCTCGGGCAACAGCTGCGAATTTGCCGTGGCCATCGACGATGCGTGGCAAGGCAGCGGCGTCGCCGGCATCCTCATGCTGGCGCTGATCGATGCAGCAAAGACGCGTGGCATGGCGACGATGGAGGGTTTCATCCTTGCCTCCAACGACAAGATGCTCAAGTTCGCCCGCCAACTCGGATTCAGGCTGCACCGGGACGCGGACGACCCGGGCATGTTCCATGCGGAGCGCCCCCTGTAATGGGCACCTCAAAGAGACCCGAGCCTGGGCGATCGATCGCACTACCACGACCCCAATCCCATACGTAAAGGTATCAGGCGTTCCATCGTTAACCAGCCGGCCATCAGCCAGCTCTTCGGCCTAAGTTGCCGTACAGACCTCGCCGGATGAGCGACAGGTGTCCAACAGTCAGCGAAGCTTCAGGCTCTCGCGGCAGCGAAGGTCAGCTTTTCTGGCTGGCGAACTCGAACTCCCGACCCTTAGCGGTAGTAGCCTGACCGGAAAACCGGTCGTTCAACGTTGTAGGTAAGGGGCGCTGCGCGGCGGTTTGTCGCGCAGCGTCCAGCGACCGAAGGGAGCGGCCTTGACCGGGATGTTAGGCAAAATTACTTGCCTGACTCGAAAGAGCCGGAAAGAATCGGAGACCAACTGCGCCTGGGTTTCGGAGCGTTTTTTATGGCTTTATCGCAGGCTGATATTTTTCTTTCCAACTCTACTCGAACGGATGGTGTGATTGTTTTTCGAAGCTCTTCCTTAAG
>JAKLHY010000188.1 GCA_022709905.1 Verrucomicrobiota bacterium
GTGTGGACCCTCTCCGTTTGGGACAAGCATCATCCCACGCCTGGTGTGTGGGACCGGCTGCAATCCAAGGAGCTTTATCCCGGGCCTCGTGACATCTTCGCCACGGACGTCCATCCCGGAAACCGGGAGACCATCAAAGGCCTTGAGAAACTCGCCAGCGACAGGGGCCACATTGTTTTGCGGGTTGCGCCCGGCGGCAAGAGCTTCCGCGTCGTGATCGTAGACGACTCCTCGGAAAGCTGCCGAGTGACGAGGATCTTCGGCCCGTATCGCTCAACGTGATACTTGTTGGCTTCATCTCGGGAGAATCATGACTTCCATCACTACCACATTCCGTCGGCGGCGATAACCGACCGGCCTTTTCCCACGCCCGAAGGAGGTAGTTATCGCGGGAGATGGGGTGGCCGACGGGATTTGAACCCGCGACAGCCAGATCCACAATCTGGGGCTCTAACCAGGCTGAGCTACGGCCACCAACCGGCGACTAACCTAGAAGTTGCCTCCGCAGACGTCAAGCTCCGGTTCCTGGAAGTCATGCGCGCACGATTTCGCCGAAGCGTCCGGGCGGGCGCTAAACCGGGCGACGCGGCGAGGCGGTCCGCCGCAAAGGGCTTTACCTGGGCGGTCTTTTCCCTAAAGTGCGTGTGTGGTCACTCTCGAAGCCAGCAAGCTGTTCAGTCAGCTCAGTCCCGCTGAGCTGGGCGCGCTGCGCCAGGTCGCCCGCGAGCGGACCTTTGCCGCCGGTCAGGAGATGTTTAAGGAGGGCGACGACGGAGACGGTCTCTACGTGGTGCGAGATGGCCTGGTGGAAATTTCAGGTGTGTTGGAGCACCGGGAACGACTGGTATATCACCAGATCGGGCCCGGGGACGTTTTCGG
>JAKLHY010000189.1 GCA_022709905.1 Verrucomicrobiota bacterium
CAGCCGTACCTGGCGCTCGAGCCCGACCAGATCGTCGCGTGGGCGGGCGCCCCGCTGGCGGTGGTCGATTGCTACGGCATCCTGTCCGACGACAAGATCCGCCGCTACTTCGAGCTCGGCTGCGAAGTCAAAGCCCTCGGCCGCGGCCATATCCAGCGGATCAAGAAGGAAGTCAACGACGCCCGTCCCCCCCGACCGCCGAAACGCGGCTCGCCTTGAGAGGGCGTGTGAGAAGTTCAGAATGGCCCGGGTGGCATCGTCAAGCGCAGCCCTTCATGGGCCTTCGGCCCACCGCAAGAGGATGAAAAGGGCGTTGAACTGCCAGATCGTGCGCAAGTGCCGTCCACTGCTGGATTTAGCGCGTCTTTTGCTATTCTCCGTCCAGCCTATTTTCAGAAGAGCTTGGCGATGGCGGGATTGAGCCTGCGTAAGACCATCGCCAAGGCCTTCGGCCTTGACGATGCCACCCACGCCCGCGGGTTCGTGTGGGCTTCTCACACACCCTCTGAGCTGTACCGCTGCGATACCACGGCGGTCGCAGCTTCTTCGTGATCACCACCTGTTTCTGCTTGCTTCTTCGCCGGTACGGGCCTACAATACAGCTACGGATTCGCACACGATTTCGCTCTGTGAGACGGAGAAACAGCGATGATCGATGCCCAGGTACAAGCGAGAGTCTTCCGTCGCCGGCGGGGCGGGTCCCCCGAGGCGTTCACCCTGATCGAGTTGCTGGTGGTCATTGCCATTATTGCCATTCTCATGGCGATGCTGATGCCTACGCTCAATCGTGCCCGGGAGCAGGGCCGGCGCGGGGTCTGCCTCAACCATCTGAGGTCGTTGACGCTCGGGTGGATCATGTACGCCGACG
>JAKLHY010000019.1 GCA_022709905.1 Verrucomicrobiota bacterium
TTATAAAAGCCATCGGGTAACACTCCTTTTGGCACAACGAATCCCAATCTCGGGTAACAGTTACTTCTGGCGCACGGGGCTTGATGCCCCTCTCGCGTCCGACCGGAGCGCGCAATTTAGTCCGCCTCGGGATCGCTGGCAGACCGAAGTCCGCAGTCCAAGACGGGACAGGGTGACAGCCGATTGCCCTCCTCCCGAGATCCTCCTATGTTTAACGCCCATGCCAACCGTATTTCAGATTTGAGATTAAGCCAGGGTGGCGGCTTATTGAAAGGCGTGGGTGAAAAGAATGCGGAGGCCGATCAGCACCAGGAAAGCGCCTCCCATGATTTCCGCTCGATGGCCGATTTTGCGTCCCAGCCGATTCCCCAATTCGACTCCGATAAAGGAGAGCAGGGCGGTCACCAGTCCGATCACGACGCTGGGATACCAGATGTTGACCTGCAGCATGGCGAGGCTGAATCCGACGGCGAGGGCGTCGATGCTCGTGGCGACGCTGAGTCCCACCAGGCTCCATCCCCGAGTAGGATCCGAAGGGGCGGGGGAGGTTGGATTCCGTTCGCCCCGTAGACCCGAGAGGATCATCTTTCCGCCGACATACGCGAGCAGAATAAACGCCACCCAGTGATCAAAGGCTTCGATGGCCTGGGCCAGCCGGATGCCGAGATACCATCCGGTCACGGGCATCAGGAACTGGAAGAGGCCGAAGTGAAACCACAGCCGGAAGGCGGGTCTCAGACCTTTGACATGGCCCTGGATTGCGACACCGATGGACACGGCAAAGGCGTCCATTGCGAGGCCGACAGCCAGGAACAGGATGTCCAGGAGGCTCACGCTTGCGGACAGTCAGGCGCCATCGGATCCCATGGAACAGCTTTCACCAGGTTTCCGCGCGTTCGAGGAATTCGACGCGCAACGGGACAGATATCTTGCGGCCGCTTCTGGATTGGAGAACCACGGATTCGTGGCCCGGGTCCGATTCAATGCTCGCCACGTGATCAAAGCCGGCCGGGATGGCTGCGACGGCCATAATGTAGGGCACCCGCAATGGCTGGCGGGCATTCAGTTGCAGAACGGTTGGATGTCCCTGATCCGCCAGGGGATTCGGGCGAGCGGATTCGTTCAGGCCAAAGGCGAAATATGCGGTGACCTCCTCGAGGCCCATTACCGCCGTATGCCGGCCATTCCAGGGCGGATAATGCCGTCCGCCATTCGAGATCCAGAAGATCGTTTCCCGCAGGATTCGCGGATCCTTGAGTGCGAACCAGACGTAACGCTGTTTGGGAAATGCGACGGCTGTCCAGGCAAAGGGGACATTGACATCGTTGACCAGGAGGACGAGGTCCTCGAACCCGGCTCGGGCGGGGTACCGGCTGAGATCGGCCGTCTCGCCGGTGATCGTTGGGACTTGGTCCAGGGATTCGAATGCCGCGCCGGGTTTCAAAAAAGAGTATCCGCGTTGCGCGGGCAGTTCGAAGGCTCCTGGGAACACCTGGCCGGTGACAAATCGACTGGTCGAGACGAGCCCGCTGCCGGGTTCCTCGGGGAACTTCAGCATGGCATGATGGCCAAGATCCATGGGCCCGCGCATGCCTGAAATCACGTGTTCACAATAGACCGCGGGATGACCCCGGACCAAGTTGATGCGTTTATCCACGTGTCCCCGGCGGATTTTTGTGGCCAGCTGCAGGTGCAGGGAACATCGGTCCTGGGATTCCTCCTGGGCCACCAGTTTCCACGGGTTATTGGCTGTTTCGCCGTGGACCGGATGCTGTTCGCCGCGGTAAGGACGGCTGTTACCGCCAAAAGGCATGCAGAAAAAATCCCCCCGCAGGACCTTCAGAATGGCCGGCAGCTTGGGATCTGTTTTTTCCTCGGCCCAGGGGGCGATGGAGAACGGCTGGATGGTTCGTCCCGAAATCCGGAAATTCACGGGGCCCAAATGTCCGCCGAGTTCAGTGACGAAGGCTTCGACCTGGGCGGAGGCCAATCGCCACGAGGATTGGCCATAAACCAGTTTTTTTCCTGTTTTGCGGTTTTGGTTTTTCATAGAAAAACGCTCCATTGGACATGTTAGTTTCGAGTGCGTAGACCTTGCGGTATTCGGAGAGGCTTTTCAATCCCGGAATAGCCGCCCGAAAACCGCAAATTAACGGCTTGGAATTTGTGCAAAAACAACTTCCGGAATTTATTTTTGCACAGTTCGACCCCGCGGATCCAGCGGACGGCTGGCATCACGCAAGCCCCGCGTTGGTTTATCGGGAATTGGCTATTCGAATGCTAGCGATTCTGTAGAAACCGTCGGGATCGCGAACTGTGGTTTTCAGTCCAAATTCGACGGGGCGTTGCTGGCCCGGGCGCACATCGAACAGCCCGAGGGCCAACTCGTAGCGACCGGATTTCAGATCGGCGGGCAACGCGAACTCATAGCGGGAGGAAACCGGCGGCCCGGGCAGCCAGGCGCGGCAATCCCTGGTCAGCACACGGACGAGATTGGTTTCTTTGGACGAGAGTTTCGCACGGAGTTCGTAAGGGGCGTAGGGCGGCGCGACTCCGCGGTTTTGGATGCGCACCGTGAGGGAGAGAGGCATTCCGGCGACCGGTTCGTCCGGCAATTCAATGGCGATCGGGAAGAGCCAGTAGCCGCATCGGTTCAGGAGTTCCCGGGTCAACTCGGGATTGTCCGCGAGCCATTCGTGGGCATAGCCATGATAGCCGACGTAGGTGGCATGGAGGAGTTGGAGGGCGCCCCGGAAATAATCAGGACCTTTTTTGCCCTTGCCAAATTTGGCGACCAGGGAATCCGGGCGGCCATCCCAATTCCCCAGCTTTTTGATCGCGCTGTAATGTTCCAACTCGAACACAGTGGGGGTTTTCAAGTAGGCCTCGGCAAAGAACTCCGGGCTACGGACGGTGCAGGTGTCGCTGACGCCCTCCAGGTATCCATTGACGAGGATGCTGTCGTCGCGGTAGCTGATGCCGTGGGTCAGCACGTAGCGATGCAGGGCCTGCCGTTCTGCCGGATTGGAGAGGGCGTAGACAAAGTCGTCCGAGATCACCAGAGGGGCGTGTTTAAAATGCTTCAAATGAAGATCGATATGTTTTTTGCGAGCCTCGAAGCCGCATTCCGTGCGGCTTCCGGCCCAGGTATGGCCTTCGCCCCAGTCGCCGATGCTGCCGATGTCCACGTATCGCACCCAGGGTTGGCGGTCGTATCGCGCGGCGAACGCCTCGAGAAAGCGATCGAGCTTGGCGAGGAAGGTGGGGTCGTCGAACCCGGGTTCCCAGGGCCCCTCAGGGCCGGTGGTTTTTCCCATTCGGTAGTATCCGCCGCGTGCCCCGGCTTCCATGACCCAGCGGGGAGTGGCATATTGCTGTTCGATACGGTCCGTGCTGGTTTCTTTGCAGCTGATGCGAAAAGCGATGCCGAGTCCATGCGCGGTCCACTTGTCGATGTGCTGGTCAATCGGTTTCCAGTCGAACTGCCCTTCTTTCGGTTCGAGGTAAGCCCAGGCGAGACGGAGGTAGAGGTGATCCATGCCGGGGAATTTTAGCAGGTCGGCATCGTGGGCGATGGCGTATTTATCGGGGTGATTGTCTGGATAATGGTGATACCAGCCTTTGTGCGGATTGAGCAAAAGCCGGTTGGTGTCGTGGAGAGAGGTCAGGTCGAAAACCGTGACGGATTGTTCCGCCTGTGCGGCGAAGGCTTGCAGGGGACTGCAGAGGAGGGCCAGGAGGATCGAGGAGATCAGTCTCCGAGGCAGAGGCCAGTCATACTGGAGGGTATTCATTGGACTCGCGGGGGCGGGATGGCTTCGCCGTTTTGTTGGGCCAGTTGTTCGGGGGCCGAATAAGCGCCATAGAACGGGGCGTTGGCATCGAGCCAGAGGTAGAGTCGCCGACGGTCGGAATCCGGGAGTTGGAGGGCGGCGTGGGTGGGATTGTCCAGGATTTGGGAGAGGGGGCTTTCATCGGCGCCGCAGTGGCCGGGGCGGGTGGTGGTTTGGCTGATGGAGGCGTCGCCCCACTCGTGCCAGCGGACAAATCGTTTCAGGCTCAAGTAGGATTGGGTGAAAGTTTGAGTGGGTTTGCCGGTCAGACTAGGGATGGATTTGTCCTTGTCCAGGGAGCCGTCGTGACAACGGATGCAATGGCGGTCCAGGACAGGCTGCACCAACCGGGGGTAGCTGAGCGGCCCACTGCCGTCGGGGCCTGCCGCGAGACGGGAGGCCGGCCTTGTGGAGGCGATGGGGGTTTGGAGGCTGGCTGTGGTGCCGGAAGGTTCGTGGCAGCCCACGCAACCGCGGCGTTCTCCGGGCTGCAGGTAGGTGATGCTCCGCATGTTTTGAACGGCGCGGCCGGTGTCGTCGACGATCTGGAAATAGAGCGGTTTCCGGGCGGGAGCACGAAAGCGCACGGAGCCATCCGCTTCCACGGGCACGGTCCCGAGCAGGAGTCGGGCGCTTTCAGCGTTGGCGTAGCCGAGGCGGGGTTGGTTGGCGACGTGCGGTGGAGTCTTGGGAAGAATCTGGAAGACGCGCAATTCGCGGATTCGTCTGCCTGCGGGCAATGGTAACAGGCTTTTCCGAACGTCCTGAACCAGAAATTCGCCTTCATCGCCGAGATCGGAATTCAGCATGCTGGGGAGAGAGGGCGGGGTGGGGCGAGGGGCGAGGGGAATGGGATACATGGCGGAGGCGGAAGGATCGCGATAGAGCAGTTCGAGGTTGCCCCAACGGTCGAAATAATAAAGGCCGGTCCGGGTATCATTTTTTTCACCGCTGCTCATGCCCGGCAGGGGATCGAGGCTGAAAGCGACGAGAAAATGGTCCTCGGACAGCGGCCACGGGCTATGGAAATAGCTTTTGGGCCAGCCGTCAGCCTCGGGGAAGCAAATTTCGGGTGTGAGGCGCTCGATGGAGTCCAGAGAGTCTTCGCCTGTATCCGGTTCGAGGGATACCCGCCTTGGATCGACGAGGACCAGCGAGCCGCCAACGTCGGCGTGATGAGCGCCCGCCACAAAAAGGATTTTGTGCGAGCCCGGGATGGCCCGAGGCTGGTAGCAGGCGTTGATGCGGGTGGTGTAATTGCCAAAAAGAGATATAGGATTGGATCCGTCCGGATTGCTGATCCAGAGCCCGTGGTAGTTGGCCGCGGACCGATCGACATAATCCCAGCGGACATAGAGGATGCGCCCGTCATGAAGCACCCAGGGATGCCACTCATTGGTTTCGTGCCAGGAAAGAGTCTGGATCTGATCCCCGTCCGCGTTCATGCGATGCAACGTATAGGTGGGGAGGGGTTCCCAGGGATTGTGACAACGCCCGAAACCGCCCCGTCGTGTCGAGATGAACGCGAGTCCGCCGTCGGGCAAAGGGCAGGGATCGAAGTCGTCCTCGCAACCGCCGGTTAAGGGGCGCAAGGCCGAGCCGTCGTCACGGACCGCGTAAAGATGGAAACATCGACGTTCCGGAGAATAGAAATCCGTCTTGGCCGGGGCGCGTTCCGCAAAGGCAAAGTAGATGGTGCGGGCATCGTAGGACAGGGCCAGCGTTGTGAAGTTGCCCCGGGGCAGGCGGTCCCCGATCAGGTCTCGGGTTTTGAAGGATCGGCCCGGTTGTTCCAGAACATAAACGCCTCCTCCGGCGATATCCGCATAATCATAATAATACCCGAGGTATTCATGCAGCATCTGGCAGACGAAACGCTGGCGTTTCATGAAGACCAGAGGTTGGCCGGCAAAGAGGGGATTGCGCAATGCCGCTTTGCGCGAGACCCATCGTGTTTTAAGGTAAAGGACCGAGCGGTTGGATTCGTTGAGGGAATCGAGGGTTTTGGACTCTCGAAGAAGGTTTTCGAGGGCCTCCATGTCGGCACTCCAATCCGTCGAGGGAAATCGGGCGCGCAAATTCTCCAGGAGATGTTCGGTTCGCTGGAGCGCCGCCTGGATGCTTTGAGGTTGATGGGGTTGCCGGTTCAGGCGCCGTTCCTGGGTCTGCCAGTCTTTTTCGATTTCCGCCCGGAAGCCGGGTTCTGGCGCGGCATCCGTGGACCCGAGAGTCGCCAGCGCCAGCAGGAGAGCAACGGCATTTGCCTTCAGAGCCCAATAGCTCATGTGGAAAGGGAGGGTTGGCCTAGGGCTTCGACGTCGCGGCGCATCCGTTCCAGGTCGGCGGGGGACAGCTTGAGATTGGCCGCTTTGGCATTTTCCTCGACCTGTTGTGGGGTGCGACCTCCGGCGAGCACATGGGTCACACCGGGTTGGGCGGCGGTCCAGGCAATGACCAATTGGGCCAACGTGCAATCGTATTGGTCGGTCAGATCGTGCCATCGGGCGAGAAGGTCGATGACGCGTTTTCGATTCGAGAGCAGGAACCAGGGATTCCAGGCGGCGTTGCTGCGGAACTCGTCGGGATGAAAGACGCGGTCCATGCCGACTTTTCCGGTCAACAGGCCCTGCTCCAGCGACATGTAAGTCAGGGTGGCGATTTCGTTGCGGGCGCAGTAGGGCAGGAGTTCTTTCTCGGGATCGCGATACAGCATCGAGTAACGCAACTGGTCGCTGGCTACCTCGCCGTGAGCGCAATTCTCCTTCAGTTCCTCGAGAGAGACATTGGAGACGCCGATCGCGCGGATTTTGCCCTCGGTTCTGAGGGCCATCAGGCAGGCCATGGTGTCGGCGATTGCCGTTTGGTCCGGGGGAACCGAAGGCCAATGGGTTTGATAGAGGTCGATGCAGTCGGTGCCCAGGCGCCGCAAGCTCCGATCGACCTCGATCCGGATCGTGTCGGGTCTCAGGCTGCGTCGAACAGGGCGGCCATCGAACTGGGCGAAGAACGATCCCCGCTCATCGTCCCACCAGAGACCGCATTTGGTGGCGACCAGGACCTGATCGCGCCGGCCTCGGATGGCTTGGCCGACGACTTCTTCGCTCCGGCCAAAGCCGTAGGCCGGGGCGGTATCGATCAGGTTGATCCCGGCATCCAAAGCGGTCTGGATGGCGCGGATGGATTCGCGGTCGTCAGGATTTGGACCCCAGACACTGCCGCCGCCCATAACCCAGGCGCCGAGACCGATGATCGAGGCATTAAGTTTGGTTGAGCCAATCGCTTGGTATCGCATGATTTTCACCATAATCCCGATCCTGCGGCTTCTGCAACAGGGTTTTTAAGCGGTCTTGCTCGACTGAAGGATTTGCAGTAGGCTTATTGAAATCAGGGCTTCTCGATAACAAAAAATCCGTCTCCAAGAATTTTATGAAAGGAACGATACATTGGATGGCCGCTATTGCGGGTTGTGCGATGTTTTTCAACGCGGGCGTTGTTTGCGCTCAGGATTGGCCTCAGTGGCGCGGGCCCAACCGGGATGATGTGGCGCTTGGTTCCAAGACTCCCGATGTATGGCCCGGTGAGCTGGCGCGGAAATGGAAAGTCACCGTAGGCCGGGGAGATGCCTCTCCCGCGCTGGTCGGCGACAAGCTCTTTGTGTTTGTGCGCGACGGGAGCGCTGAAATGACCCTTTGCCTTGATGCCGCCAGTGGCAAGGAAATCTGGCGTGACCAATACCAGGCTCAAGCCTCGAACGAACCCATGGGACAACACCCGGGACCGCGAAGCTCGCCGGCGGTTGCCAGTGGCAAAATCGTCGTCTACGGGGTGCGAGGCATGTTGTCCTGTCTGGACGCGACCACGGGCAAAGTGATTTGGAGAAAAGACAATGTTGCAGGGACATGGCCTCGGTTCTTTACCGCATCGTCGCCGCTGATTGCGGGAAACCTGTGCATTGCGCAGTTGGGCGGTGAGGAAAAGGGAGGCGTTGTGGCCTTTGATTTGTCCAACGGCGACGTGAAGTGGGAGTGGACCGATGATGGCACGGCATACGCCTCGCCCGTTCTGATGACCGTGGAGGGAACTCAGATGGTGGTGGCCTTGACCTCGAAAAGAATCGTCGGCCTTCAGGTCACCGATGGAAAATTGGTTTGGGAATCGCCGTTTGCCCCGCAAGGCAGGGCGTATAACGCCGCTACGCCGATTATCAACGGTTCAATGGTCATTTTTGCCGGATCAGGACGTGGCGCCAAAGCGGTCAAAATCGAAAAGGCGGGCGATGGCTTTTCAGTGAAGGAACTCTGGAGTAATCCTGACAACGCGGTTCAATTCAATACGCCCATTCTCAAGAACGGCAGGATCTACGGGCTCTCGCAGAAGGGCGATCTCTTTTGCCTTGACGCCCAGGCCGGGAAAACACTTTGGACCTCACCCTTGGGCGGTCGTGATTTCGGGTCCATCATCGATGCGGGTTCCGTCCTCCTGGCCCTGACAGCCCAGGGCGAACTCACCGTGTTTGAGCCGAGCGATTCGGCCTTAAAAAAGCAGGTCAACTACAAGGTGTCTGACACGGCGACCTACGCCCACCCGATCATTTCAAGCCATCGCATCTTCATTAAGGACCAGGATTCGATCGCGCTTTGGACAACCGAGTGATTTTTATCAGCTCGGTGAATGTGGAGGTTGTTCCAGCACGTTTCGGACTTTCAGAGCCAGGGCACGGACCGTGAAGGGTTTTTGGAGAAACTCGACATCCGCGTCCAGGATGCCATGATGGGCGATCACATTGGCGGTATAACCCGACATGAAGATGCATTTTAGACCGGGATGGCTTTCTTGAAGGCGTCGGAGCAATTCCTTGCCGTTCATGCCGGGCATCACGACATCGGTGATGAGGAGGTGGATGGGGCCGGGATGGCGCGCGGCCAACTCGAGGGCCTTTTGCGGTGTGGCGGCGTGCAGAATAAAGTAGCCATGCTGCTCCAGGATCCGCCGGCCCAAGTTCAGGATTTGTTCTTCGTCTTCGACCAAAAGCACTGTTTCGGTTCCGCGGAGCGGTTTCTCTTCCGGGACGACCGCTGCCGGTGTGGGCAGGGCCCTGGCCCGGGGCAGGTAGATTTTGAAAGTGGTTCCCCGCCCTGACTCGCTGTAGACGCTAATCAAGCCGTTGTTTTGTTTGACGATGCCATAGATGGTGGCCAAGCCGAGGCCGGTGCCTTCGCCGACGGGTTTGGTGGTGAAAAACGGTTCGAAAAGATGTTCCTGGGTTTGGAGATCCATTCCACAGCCATTGTCACTCATCGCCAGGAGCACGTAATCGCCTGGAGAGGCATCGGCGTGGGTATGGGCGTACGCGCTATCGAGAGTGACATTCTGGGTTTCGATGGTGATTTTGCCCTCTTGGGAGATTGCGTCGCGGGCATTGACGGCGAGGTTGGCCAGGACTTGGTCGATTTGACTTGGATCCACAAGAACCGGCCAGAGCCCTGAGCCCGGTAGCCAGGCCAGTTGAATATCCTCCCCAATCAACCGTTGGAGCATTTTGAGCATGCCCGATATGGTGTCGTTGAGATCGAGGACTTTCGGGCTGATGGTCTGTTTGCGGGCAAAGGCCAGCAGTTGTCGAGTCAGATCAGCGGAGCGCTGGGCGGCTTTTTGAATTTCCTCAAGATCCTCACGGAGGTGACTTCGGGCTGGCACCTGTTTCAGCGCCAGATCCACGTTGCCGAGGATGGCCTGGAGCATGTTGTTGAAGTCATGGGCGACGCCGCCAGCCAGCCGGCCAATGGACTCCATTTTCTGGGCCTGCAACAATTGTTCTTCGAGTTTGATTTCCTGAGTGACATCTCGTTTGGAGGCGACGAAGTTGATGGTTTGGCCCGAGGGATCTTTGACGGGCGAAATCGTGGCTTCCTCGATAAACAAATTTCCGTCTTTCTTCCGGTTGATGAATCGGCCAACCCAGGATTCTCCTCTCCTCAGGGTTTGCCACAGGTCCCGATAAAAAGCATCATCGTGTTTGCCGCTTTTCAGGATGCGCGGATTTCGGCCGATGGCCTCCGCACGGCTATAACCTGTGGTCCGTTCAAAGGCGCGGTTCACATATCGAATAATGCCCTGGGCATCGGTAATGAGAATGGTTTCAGCCGCCTGTTCGATGGCGAGCATCAACCGTTCCCGATCGGCTTCGCTTTCCTTACGATCGGTGATATCGGTGCAGATGGCGGCCAATCCGGAGATCTGTCCGCTGGCATCGCGGAGAGGGAACTTAACAGCAAGAATGTCGCGCGTGCCGCTGGGCACCCTGACCACTTCGTCGAACCTCTGCAGTCTGCCCGATTCGAGCACCTGCCGATCATTTCGCGCGTAAGCCTCGGCCAGGTCGCGAGGAAAGAGATCGTGAACCGTGCGGCCCAGGATTTGGTTCGGGGTTAGGTTATGCAGTTTTTGCAGGTATTGATTAACGATGAGGAAGCGGCCCTCCAAGTCCTTGACCCAGATGATGGAATCCGTGCTGTCGATGATCGATCTGAGGAGTCCCTCGCTGGAACGGAGGTTTTCTTCGGCTCGTTGGCGAGCGGCAATGTCCTTGCGTAATTCGGCGGTGCGGGCCTCGACTTGGGCCTTGAGGACAATTGCGTGCCGGCGGATCCGGCGAATGGCGCCATAAAGCGCGATACTGAGAAGAGCCAGGAGCAGGCCGATCCCTCCCAAAACCGCTCGGAACCAGATCTGATCCTGAATAGGGATAGGCACAACCTCGAAGGTCATTTGGGCCGGAGTGGGATCTTCATTGCCAAGGCCATCCCGCGCGCGAGCCTCGAAATGATGACGGCCTGGGGGAACTTGACCAAGCGGGACACCGGCGAGGGGCCAGTCTCCAAAGTCGGACCAGGGTGCGGAATCGATGCGCCAGGAAAAGGAGTAACGCCGGTTCTTGGCAAGGGGGGTGAACGGGGCCATGGCCGAGGCTTGGATGGCGGCGGGAGTTCCTTCAAGGACAGTGCCCGGCCCAGTGATGACCGTTTCGGGGAATACAGGAGTCGACCGAAGACGCATCACGCCCTGGTAGGTGCCCACCCAGAAATCGCCCCTGGATGTCCTCAACATCGAAGTAATGGTGGTATCCGTTGGAAGCCCCACATAGGTGGGAATGTTCCATTCCCGTGCTTGCCACAGGACAAACTCGGCTCCGTCTGCCACCATTAACCAGCCGTCCGGATTCAGCCGGAGCGCTTGCCCGTAGGTGATTGGATGGCGGAACCACTCCTGATTGCGATTCACTAAGACGGCAGCGTTTCCATCCGGGCTTTCATGGGCGATGAACACCGTGGCGTCTCCGACACTCGAGGCCTGGCTGAAAACGCCTCCCTCTTTGGTTTGAACCGGAGTGAAAGTCAGCGGCTCCCGGAGCGGCGATTCCCAAAGCCCACTGTAACCGAAGAGATAAAGGTTGGAGCGACTGACGCAGACTTCGGGCAGGCGCACCTGCGGTTTCGTCCCGCCCACCTCAATAATCCTCGCGCCATTCGTGCTCACGCGGACAATATCATAAGCCCAGGTTTGACGATCAATCAGCACGCCCCAAACGCCGGAAACAGAATCGACTGCAAAGGACGACAGATCGCGATCCGGCAAGGAGTCCAGGTTGAACACCGTCCATTTTTCGCCATCAAAACCCGCGATGACATCGGCTCCCTTGCTGTCCAGTCCATAGAACCAGATCCTTCCGGTGGAGTCGGAGGCTCCCACCGTGAGTGAAGTGATGCCGCAAAGGGATTCGGGGATAATGTCAATGCGGCCGTCCGTCCAGCGGATCAGGTTGGTGTGCCCGGCGGACCACACGGTGTTCCGGCGATCGAGAATGAGAGGAGGCCGCATTTCGGGAATCCGCTGAACCTGTTCCTCTGTCATCACAACGACCCCGCTTTGATCTCCAAACCAAAGACGGTGTTTTTCATCTTCCAGGATTGGAGGAGGCAAATCCGGCCGCCATTCCCACAAGCCAGGCAGGTATTCCCAGCGCAGAATGGTGCCTCGGCCCACGGCCCAGATGGATCCATCCGGCGCCTGCTTAATCACGTGCAAGTCGATCGCTTCCGAGGGGATTTCATGGGAGGCCTTGACAAAAGCCTCCCCGTTCCATCGGGTAAACAAAACCGATCCAGTCTTGGTTTTATTGGCTTTAATAACATTGCCGTCTTGGGTTACGCACAAGGGGGCTGTTCCGGAGAAGACCTCGTCCCGGCACTCCGTCCAGCGCTGATCCTTCAGGACCAGGGCGGCGCGGCTGCCCTGGGCAAAGACCAAACCCTCCAGGGTTTCATCCATGGACCAGGTATGGTCGTTGGGAGGATAGCCCCCATCGGGAAGGGGAATCCATGTTTCGCCCATCTGGACCGCCGGTCCGATGAGCGTCAGGGCGATCAGCCGCCCATTGGATTGCTCGAAGAGGTTCAGCACATGATCGGACGGCAGACCGTCCGCCAGTCCATAGGTCCGAAATACCCCGTTCCGCAGCCGGGTGAGACCGCCGGTTTTATCGGTGTCCGGCCAGCGATCACAGCAAAACCAGAGCGAGCCATCGGTCGTTTTTACGATGCGCCGCACGTTGGGTCCCGCCAGTTTGGAGTCGGTCCCTCGAGGGTCGAAGGTTGTTTCCCGGAACACGCCGGCTCCCTTGTCGGTGCCCACCCAGAGCGAGTCATCTGGGGACACCGCGACGGTCCGAATGAAGCTGCTTGGAAGACCATCGGCTGTGGTAAATCGACGCCACCGATAACC
Source organism: Verrucomicrobiota bacterium (assembly GCA_022709905.1). Taxonomy (GTDB): domain Bacteria; phylum Verrucomicrobiota; class Verrucomicrobiia; order Limisphaerales; family UBA1319; genus JAKLHY01. Next base: position 12,615 of record JAKLHY010000019.1, read on the forward strand.
GTCATATCGATAAAGCCCGTCAGACACGGCAAACCAGGCCGTGTGGTTGGTCTGAAAGGCCATATCGAAGACCATGCGCCGGGCAACGCCCGCATCCTTGGCAAAACTGGCGATCCTCCAGGGAGCTTCGCGCTCGAGCGGGACCGGGGATGAAACCGCCGCCTCCCCACCGAAAGCCCCCAGAACGATCCAGAGGGCCAGCCCGAAACGGGAAGTTATTTTTGCACAGAGCCTGAAAGCCTGTTGAAAAATTGCGAGGGATTTTGGCCGGGGACAAGGCGGCGAGGTCCGAGCAAGCCCGATGTGGGCTGTGAGGATCAATCGCATAACGTGAACTGTAGGGGCGGATGTTGCCATGGACAGTCAGGGTCTCGTGTCCAAAACCTCCCGGACCTTTGCCACCAAGGTTTGGATGGAAAACGGTTTCGGCAAAAACTGAACGCCTTCCTCAAGAACGCCATGGTGAGCAATGGCGTCGGCGGTGTAGCCCGACATGAATAAACTCTTGACCAGCGGATAACGAAACCTCAATTGATTAAACAAGACTTTGCCATTCATTTCTGGCATCACCACATCAGTAATCAGGAGGTGAATCGGTCCTTCATGATGCTCGGCCAGAGCGAGGGCCTTGGCGGGCGTCGATGCGGCCAGCACCTGATATCCCTGTTGTCGCAGGATCCGTTGGCCCAGATTCAGGATTTGTTCCTCGTCCTCGACGAGCAAGAGGGTTTCGGAGCCCCCGAGGACTGGCTGGGGAGGCGTGGGTTCCGCGGCGAAGCTACAGGCTTCGGCGCGCGGGAGGTAGATGTTGAACTCCGTTCCTTGGCCAGGCTCGCTCCATACCTCGATCAAACCCCGGTTTTGCGTGACAATCCCGAACACCGTGGCGAGCCCCAAGCCTGTTCCCTTGCCCACGGGTTTGGTGGTGAAAAAGGGCTCGAAGAGGTGCGCGCGCGTTTCCGCATCGATCCCGTGCCCTGTATCGTTAACCGTCAGCATCACGAAATCGCCTGGGGTGCATTCCGGATGGCGCTGGATGTGAGAGGTCTCCAGGGCAACATTGGCTGTCTCGATGGTGACTTTGCCGGTTCCGGCGATTGCATCGCGGGCATTAACGCTGAGATTAGCCAGGATTTGACTCACCTGGCTGGGATCCATCACGACTGGCCATAGATTCGGCCCGGGAATCCATGCCAGTTCAATGTCCTCGCCGATCAATCGCCGGAGCATTCTCAGCATGCCGGCCACGGTTTCGTTGAGGTCGAGCACGACGGGGCTGATGGTTTGTTTCCGGGCAAAGGCCAACAATTGGCGAGTCAGCTCAGCGGAACGTTGGGCGGATTTCTGGATTTCTTCGAGGCATTCGTGCGCCGGATGATCCGCAGGGATATTCTCCAGGGCTAATGCGGCGTTGCCCAGGATGGCCTGGAGCATGTTGTTGAAATCATGAGCCACTCCGCCGGCCAGACGTCCGATGGACTCCATCTTTTGAGCCTGGAGCAGTTGCTCCCGCAGTTTCTCCCGGTCTTGTTCGGCTCGTTTTCGGGCCGAGACATCATGGCAGGTGACCAGCACACCCCGAATGCCGGGATCATCCAGCAGATTCATGGCCAAGGCCTCCAAGTGGATCCAGTGGCCCTGGGAGTGGCGGAACCTGAATTCTGTGGGAATTCCAGGATTCGTCCGAAGCATGACGGTGCCCAGGGCATGGCTGACAGATGCAAGATCGTCCGGATGGACGAAGTCCAACGGATTGTGCTTGACCAGGTCGGCTGGCCGATAGCCCATGATTTTTTCCGCTTGGGGGCTGATATAGCTGATTTGGCCTTCGGTATCCAGCAGGGCGATGACATCCGAGGATTGCTGCACAATGGATCGATACCGCACTTCGCTTTCCCGAAGGGACTCCACCACCCGCTTCTGTTCTGTGATGTCTTCCACCAGGACCATGTGGTAATCGGGGGAGCCCCCTGCCGGCCAGAGCGGGCCGATCGTCTGATGGATCCATACAACGGCGCCGTCCTTTCGGATGTGACGTTTTTCCACGCTCAATTCGCGAACCTCTCCCGCCAGCATCCGCCGCATATGTTCCGGGTCGGCTGAGGCACTTTGGGGATCGAGAGACTGAAGACGCGGATCCGCCATCTCATTCGGCATGGATCCGGTGATCTCGAAGTATCGCTGATTAGCTCGAATGATGCGCCCAGTCGCCGTGTGAAATTGGGCAATTCCGACCTTGGTTTGGGCCAGCAGACCTTCGAACAGCCTGGCATCTGCTAATGTCAGACGATCGCATAGATCGGTTCGATCACGTTGATTCATCACTGGAACCGGGACTGCGATTTTCTGGAGGATACGGTTTTGGCGTCCTCTTGGCTAGCACGAACACATTGTAACCTCGATGTTTTGCGAAGTGATTAGCAAACGGCCTGACCGCTCATGAGACACACAATGAGTTCTGCCAAACAGATCGGCACGCCCCTGGTTCTTGCGATGGGAATCCTGGCCACCGCCATGATAACCACCTCCACCGCTCCGACGGCAAACCCCGCGACGCCCCCCCCGAGTCAACCTGAAAAGAAACCGGCAGCCAGCGCCGGATTACTGAACGACTGGTTGCGGGAGCAATCATCCGGTTTCAAGGCTTGAAATCTCGGAGGCGAGGTGCGGAATAGCGACGCGTATGGGGATGAGGATGTTTAGACGAATCTTTTAGCCTTGAATGCGGCTGTCGAGGCGGCACGCCTTAATCGGCGCCTTTCGCGCCAGATTCCGGACAAAGAAAGATTGTGGTTCTTATCCATCCAACTATGATCTTCGGCAATTCATGGCATGAGCTCGGAGAAACGATCGAAGTTCCTCCCGCTTTCAATAAAAATATGAGAATCACGCTACACGGCGCCGCGGAAGATGTTACCGGTTCGGCTTATTATCTTCAAACGGATCAGACCAGGATCTTGGTGGATTGCGGGATGTTCCAGGGGGGCAAGAAAGCCGAAGAAAAGAACCGCCGGATGAGCCGCGCCAACGTTCCCGGATTGGAGGCCATCCTCATCACGCACGCACACCTGGATCATACGGGGCGGCTTCCGATGTTAGTCCGAGCGGGTTATTCCGGCCCGATTTACGCCACCGAAGCGACCGTGGAGCTGGCGAGTTTGATTATGCGGGATTCGGCCAAGGTTCAGGCTCAGGACTTGGAACGGTTAAACCGCAAGCGCGAACGCGCCGGTCAGTCTTTGCTGGAACCGCTGTATTCCCTGAGCGACGTCGAGAGCACCGTGCCACTTTTCCAGCCGGTGGCCTATGACCAATCGGTGCCGGTGGCTCCCGGCATCCATGCGCGCTTCGTCGAGGCGGGTCATCTTCTGGGATCGGCATCCATTCAACTGACGATTCAGGAACGCGGACGCGCATCCACAGTCGTGTTTTCGGGGGATTTGGGGCCTCGGGGGGCGCCCATATTAAAGGATCCGGCCGATGTCAGCCAGGCGAACCTGGTCTTTATCGAGTCCACTTACGGGGATCGAGACCATCGTCCGCTGGGGGAGACCATTGCCGAATTTGAGGAGATCGTCATCCGGGCGGTCAAGGAGCGGGGCAAGATTTTGGTGCCCACCTTTGCGGTGGGACGGGCCCAATTGCTGCTCTATTTGCTGGCGATCATGTTCCGTCAGGGCAAGGTCAAACCCTTCCCGGTATTCATTGACAGCCCGATGGCCATTGAAGCCACCCGGATTTACCGGCGTCATCCGGAATTGGGTGATGAAGAGATGGCGGCCCTGCAACGCCAGCACCCGCTCGAGCACGATCTCAAGACCGTGACCCCCACCGTGACTGCGGACGAATCGCGCGCCCTGAACGACCGGACGGGTCCCTGTCTGATCATGGCGGGTTCAGGCATGTGCACCGCCGGTCGCATCCTGCATCATCTCAAGCAGAACCTGTGGCGTCCGGAGACTCATGTCTTGATCGTGGGTTACCAGGCTGAGGGCAGCCTGGGACGCCAGCTGGTGCAGGGGAACAAAGTGGTGTCGATATTCGGAGAGAAGATCGCGGTCAAAGCCGATGTGCATACGCTGGGCGGATTCAGCGCCCACGCCGGACAGGCCGACCTGTTGCGCTGGTTTTCGCACATGGCGCCTTGCCGGCCGCGGGTGCTTGTGACCCATGGCGAGACGTCGGCTCGCGAAACTTTGGCCCGGCTGATCCAAGAACGCCACCAGTTGACCCCGGTGATCCCGAAGCTGGAGGAAACGCTCGAGTTTTGATCTATTCCTTTTTGGCGACTTTCAGTTCGAGATGGAGGTCGCGCAATTGTCGGACATCGACCTGGCCGGGCGACTCGGTCATCAGACAGGTGCCCTTGGCAGTTTTCGGGAAGGCGATAACGTCCCGGATGCTACTAGTGCCGCAGAGGATGGCGACCATCCGGTCGAAGCCAAGCGCAATGCCGCCATGGGGCGGCGCGCCGTAGCGGAAGGCGTCTAGCATATAGCCGAATCGGGCCTGGACCATTTCGGGCGGGATCTGAAGGACTTGTTCAAAGACCGTTTTTTGGATGTCCGGCTGGTGAATACGAATTGATCCGCCCCCCAATTCAACTCCGTTGACGACGACGTCGTAATGTTGTCCCCGGACCCGCTTGGGATCGCTGATCAGGAACGGAACGTCCTCTTCGACGGGAGCGGTGAAGGGATGATGGCTGGAGTACCAGCGATTCATTTCCTTGTCAAAACTGAGCAGAGGGAAGTCAACCACCCAGAGGAAATTGAACTGGTTGGGGGAAATGATGAGTTTGCCCTGGGCCTTGAGGACCTCGGCGCAATAAAGACGGATTTTGCCCAGAATCTCGCAGGCGTTCAACCATTGGTCGGCGGCGAACAGCACCAGATCGCCTTCCTGGATATTGAGTTTGTTTTGGAGAGCGGCCTTTTCCGCCTCTGTAAAGAACTTGACGATGGGCGACTTCCATTCGCCATTTTCGATTTTGATGAACGCCAGGCCCTTGGCCCCGAAGCTCCGGGCAATTTCAGTCATGGCATCCAGCTGGCCCTGGGTCGCGCAGGCGAGACCTTTGGCGTTCAGGGCCTTGACCACGCCGCCGCTGGCGACCACGCTGTTGAACAGCTTGAAGCTGCTGAGGCGGAATTCCTCGCTGAAATCGACCAGTTCCAGGCCGAAGCGCATGTCGGGTTTGTCGATGCCGAAGCGGTTCAGGACCTCGTGAAATGACAGACGGGGAAACGGGGTGGGCAGGTCAATCCCCAAGGCCACTTTCCAGATCCGTTTTAGCAGGCCCTCGATCAATTGATAAAGGTCCTCCCGATCGACAAACGACATCTCGATATCCACCTGGGTGAACTCCGGTTGGCGATCGGCGCGGAGGTCCTCGTCGCGATAACAACGGGCCAATTGAAAATATCGTTCCACGCCCGCCACCATCAGGATCTGCTTGAACTGCTGCGGGGACTGAGGCAGGGCGTAGAACTGACCGGGGTTCGTGCGGCACGGAACCACGAACTCTCGCGCTCCCTCCGGGGTGGACTTGAAAAGCGTCGGGGTTTCGACCTCCAGGAAACCTTGTTCATCCAGGTGCTGACGGGTGGCAATGGCGACCTTGCTGCGCATGCGAAGATTGCGAATCATCTCTGGCCGGCGGAGATCCAGGTAACGGTATTTCAATCGCAACTCTTCGTTCACCTTGCTGGCGACCTCCGGATCGTCGACCTGGAACGGCAAGACATCCGCCTGGTTGAGGACGGTCAACGAGGATACTGCCACCTCAACCTCGCCCGTGGCAATCTTTGGATTTGTGGTGCCCTCGGGGCGCCGCCGGACCTTGCCGGTGACTGCGATCACATACTCGCTGCGCAGGGCTTCCGCGCGGTGAAACACCTCGGGCGGCAAATCCGATGGATCATAAACCGTTTGGGTGCGGCCTTCACGGTCTCGAACGTCGATGAAGATGACGCCGCCGAGGTCGCGTCGTGAGTGTACCCAGCCCGATAAGGTCACTGTCTGCCCGATATGCTCCGGGCGCAGCTCGTTGCAATGATGCGTTCTTTTCATGGAATGAATCCGCGGTCCGCCATTGATTCGGCAAAAAACCGGGGCGGATGTTGGCCGGAAACACGGGAGATATCAAAGCCTTTTTTAGTATTTTACGCCCGCAAGGGATTGGCGATGTGCGGGACGAGGGACGGCAGTCGGGGTTAGTTTCGAGCGGAGTCTCGTTTGAGGGCGCGTTCCCGTTCCAGCAAAGTGGGGTGGGAGTAGTGGAATCCACTGTAAACAGGGTGGGGTGTGAGATTGCCCAGGTTCTTGATATTCAACTTTCTCAGGGCCTGAATCAAAGGATCCGGATGTCCCGTTGCGCGGGCCGCGTAGGCATCCGCCTGATACTCAAAGTGTCGCGAGATTAGGTTGACTAGGGGCGAGATCCAGAACGAAAGACTGCCGCCCAGCAGCGAAACGATGATCAACGCCGAAAAGACGGAGGCGTTCGCAAAGCCGAATCCTTGCACAAACAATTGTTGTTTAGCAAATTGCGCGATGACGAACAGGCCGGCCAGCATTGCGAGCAGCGAACCCGCCAGCATCCAGGGGATATGCCGCAGCCTGAAATGCCCGATCTCGTGCGCCAGCACGGCTTCCAGTTCGTCTGCCGAGAGTTGATCGACCAGGGTGTCGAAGAGAACAATCCGTCGCCATCGGCCCAAACCTGTAAAGAACGCGTTGGAATGGGTCGAGCGACGGCTGCCGTCCATGAGCTGGATATCGCGCGCTCGAAAGCCGGTGCGTTCGGCGAGATTCATCAGGCGAGTGCGGAGATTGCCTTCGGGCAGGGGCGTGAACTTATTGAACAAAGGCATGATCAACGTGGGAGCCAGGATCATCATCATCCCCTGGAAAAAAGCGATGGTGATCCACGCCCAAAACCACCAACGATCTCCGGTCCATTCAACGCATTTCAGCACCACGTATAAGAGCGGATAGCCCAGGAGGACCGACAGGAGCCAGCCTTTCAGCCGGTCCAGCCACCAGGTCCCGGGAGTGGTGGTGTTGAATCCAAATCGGGCTTCGAGCCTGAATTGAGAATACCAATCCAGCGGCAAACCGGGCAGTGACAGGACCAGGCTGAGTCCGACAAGATAAGCGGCAGCTGCCGCGGCGCTGAGGGTCTCCGGCCCAAGATAATATTGGCATGTCCATGGGAGCACGCCACTGAACAACACCAGCAGGAGAACGACCTTGCCCATCGCCGTTTCCACCAGTCCAAACCGGCTTTTAGCCAAAGTATACTCGACGGATTTCCGGTAAGTGACTTCGTCCACCAACTCCCGAAACGGTTCCGGAACGCGCGCGGCGTTTTTTTTGGCCTCGTGGCGGTTGAGGGATTCGAGCCAGGCATCAGCAAGCCAGGCTATCAGCACCAGCGCCAGCGCAGCCCAAGTGACAAGGGTCCAGGGAAAGGTCATTTTATCGCCGAGGCTCCATGCTGGAATCGGGTCGGGTCCCTGCGGTTTCGAGGAATATCCGATAACGTTGCTCCGCGTCGGCTGCCGACAGCCCCTCGGCAATCACGAGGCGCGACCTGGCCTCGATCCTTTCGCCGGCCTTCAGGTCCCGGCCAAACAAAGAATGATAGAGCGAGAAATGGCCTTCGGCTTCGTGAGGAGTGGCCAGGGCAAAACAATCTTCTGGCCGGGCCATGGATACGGCGGCAAGGTTTGAAACCGGGGCGCGTCTCATGGCCAGAGGAGCGCCAAAAGCCGGCAGAATCACCCAGGAGACAGGGTTGGGCTCGAGTTTCCATCGTCCGTCCTGAATCAAGGGTACCATGCTGGAATTCCGGGGCGCCATCAGCCAATCGCCCAACGCTCGTGCGGCTGGAACGAATTGAGCTGGGGCGTCAGGAGTCTTCGCGGACTCCAGGAACAAGCTGCAGTTGGTGAACGCGGAGTGGAAATACAAGGCCAGGAATACTTCGAAGGCCGGCAATGCCTGTGTGGGCAGAACGATCGTTGTCAGATCCAGAGTGTCGGCTGCCGACCAACGATACACGGCGCGCATGGCAAAGGGACGATCCGGCGCCGATTCCCATCGTGCCTCCACGGCGCCTTCCGGCAATAGGACCGCGGAACTGGGCCAATCCCACGCCCCGTTTCCATAACGGCGGCCCTTGCTGAAAACCCGGTAGTGGCTGAAGAGTCCATTGCTTTGGTCCAGGACTTGGCCGGTTGGAATATGGATGACCTGGGAGAGTCCCAGCGATTTGCCCCCGGCATGCAGTTGGCCTCGGAGAACACCGGTGTTGAAAGTGAACTCGCCCTGGCCGGCAGCTGAAAAGCGCAACCGACGATTGGCGTCTTCGGATTCGCTTGTCCAGGCATCATTTCCTCCGGCCAGGAAAAGCCATCCCATTAACCAAAAGACTTGTCTTGCATGCATAGCTCCAGCGTGCTGTCTGAACGCGTGTGGATTCCCGCGGACAACTCGCGAAACTGTGAACCATTTCCGCTGGGTCTTCAACCCGAGAATTCCCCCCTGAACCGCAAATAAAACGACTTCACCGCAAATGGACGCCAATCAACGCGAACAAAATCGGAGGGTTCCTGTTGGCAGAATTGCTCTGCGGGTTCTTAAGTTTTTTCCAAGTATGCCGATATTGCATATAGAAATCCGGTGCTTGACTTCTGCTGATCCTTGGCGCCGCGCTCTTTGAACTGAAAATCGATCTAGCCCCGCCCGATTCGTCTGTGTCAGACTGCCCGCGAGCGGCAATGAGCCAAAAAAGGGACCCCGACATTCCGGCTGCAGCAACATCCTGTCCAAGGATCCTCCCGAGATGCGGTCCCACCTGAATCCAGGTTCGCTTGGTGCGTCTCACAACCATCCGACGGGGCTTTTTTCTGAATCAGGTTCCAATCACTTCGGCGAGTCAATCGATCCTCCATAATTTCTCCGGTTCCGAGCTTGGAATGAGAGGCGCAGTTTCGTTAGTTGAACTGCTTTGTGCGCCGAAAGGAGGCCATTCCCTTGGTGTAGGTGATGACGTAGACCGAATTGAAGTCCTTGCTTTTCCAGTCGGGAGGTTCGGGCTTGACTCCGAGGGCGCCGGCCAAAGCGGGCAGATAATCATTGACCCAGCAGACCAAGACAGTTTTGTTCGCCAGGCTTCGATCCTTTAAGATAAGGTTGGCGAACTCATGGTAATCGGTGGCAACGCACGGCATCTGAATCTCCAAACGCAGATGTTTGGCCAACGGCTCCAAGGTTTCCAGACTGCGGATGCTGCTATTCCACTTTTTGGGTTGCGCCGCAAATAACGCGACGGGGGGATTGGTGCCCCACAGGGGATCGTTGGCGACCCAGTCGATCAACCGTATCGCCCGTTGTCTGCCGGCGTCCGATAAATGGGGTTCCTCGTCATTGGTCGGTTTTTCGGCATGTCGGATCAGGACAATTCGCGAGGGTTGGGCCTGGCAGACAGCCACTCCGGCCAACCAAAGGATGAACACACATCCAGCCATCTGCATCAGCGAACTCTGTTTCATCGTGTTATCCGCGTTGGCGATCGGGGAACCCTCTCGATCGCGGCTCTCATTTTCGCGACGCAACGGCCTTCTGGCGACCAAAAAAATCGCGCATCAAGATTGGAATGACATCTTGGATTCGACTCGGTCTTTGACCTGGGCGGCCAAGGGAGTATGGTGGTATACGAGTTTATGGACCTTTCAAAGCCAGAGCCCAGAGGAGTGAATTTCTTCAGGGCGCCCCGCTGTCCGGGACGCGCACTCACCCGTCGCGATTTTATCCACACCCTGGCGGGCGCCGGGGCGGTTTTGACCACAGGAATGGCGGGGATTCCAGGCGAGGTTATGGCATCCTCGCTCCCCGAGGCGCGAAGGGCGCCGACGACACTTGGGTTGTGCAAACGTTACGAGTTCGATCCGGTTCGGCGTTGTTTGTCGAGGATGCTGGAGGAGCTGGGGGACGTCAGGCGTTTGGTGCGCCGGCAACATGTGACGGTGAAGGTCAATCTGGTGAATACCTCCGAGGAAGACATTGGAGGAGTGCCTCTTTGTCTGACGGTGACGACGCATCCGGTGGTCGCCATGGCTTTGGGCAGCCTGCTGACCCGTTACGGGGCGCGATCGGTGACCTTCTGCGAGCAACTCCCTTTTCGGGCGTCGGACGCTGAGGCTTTTTCCGGATACGGGTTCCGGTTGACCGAGTTCGAACAGGCCATGTCCGGGCGGGTTCGTTTTGAAAACACCCGGAATTGTGGCCGTCATGGGGCTTATGCATGGGTCAAGGTGCCGGGAACGCCCGAGCTGGCATCGGCTTGGGAGGTCAGTCCCGCCTATGTGAAGACCGATGTGTTCGTGTCACTAACCAAGTTGAAGAGCCATGTTTCGGCCGGGGTCTCCTGCGGAATGAAAAACCTTTTTGGGGTGCCGCCCAGCAGTCTTTATGGCGATGATCTCGAGGATCGTCCCGACGAGAATGCGATGGGTTATCGCAACCAGACGATGCACAACTGCACACGCTTGCCCTACACCTCGGCGGAGTCCTTCACCGGCCGGTCCATCAAAGGCGACCACGGTTTCAATGTTCCCCGGTTCGTTGTCGATTTAACGGCCGCTTTTCCGCCGGACCTGACGGTGATCGATGGCATCAGCACGATCGAGACGGCGGAGGGCTGGTGGCTGGGGTCTATGGTAACCCTGACCCGTCCGGGTTTGTTGATTGCAGGACGCAATCCTGTGTGCACCGATGCCGTGGCGGCCGCGGTCATGGGATTTAATCCCGATGCCGCCGATCGCACCTTTCCCTTTGTGAATGGGACGAACTACCTCGCCATGGCCCGGAAAAAAGGATTGGGCGAGAATCGACTCGAACGGCTCGAGATCAGCGGTGTAGGATTGGACGCGGCCCGCTTCGAGTTTCATCCCACCTACCAGCGCGCCCGGACCTGAGGTTTCTATGAGCAACCGACAAGCAAATGCCTCAGTGATCTGGACGCTCTCCGGAGGCGGGTCCTGCAGAACAGGCAGGTTTCCACTCCCGGTCCGGCCGGCCTCTCGCCCGGCCCGGCGGATTTCGGCCCACGGCGCGCTGCACGCGTCAGTGGTGTTCGATAATCAGGGAAGGTGTTTTGTCGCCGACATGGCGGGGTGGATCCAGGCATTTTCCGCCCAAGGAAAACTCCTGTGGCAATCGCAACTGGACGGCGGCATCTCCGGAACCCCGGCCGTGGACCTCGCCCGGGATTCGATTTATTTAGGAACGCATCACGGAAGTGTTTTTGCCCTTCGGAACAGCGATGGCGCTGTGCTCTGGAAGCAAACGCTGCCAACAACCACGGATGGCCGGATCATGGCGGACCTGCTTCTGGCAGCCCCGCAAGGGTGGTTGGTGGTCAGCAGTTGGGGCGGGAAATTCCACGCCATCGAGACTTCCTCGGGCGCGATCGCGCATTCATGGGATGCGGGATTCACCCCCCAATCCGGGGCCAGCGCCGACGGCCAGGGCAACCTCTATTTCCTGCGAGCCGTTAAGGGCGGGGGAGTGCTCCTGGTCCGCATCAGCCCAACCGGCCTCGAGACGATTCTGCATCGTCAGCCCGAAGGCAATCGAGAGGCGCGCCGGACCATCGTCGTTGCCTCTCCCGTCTTGGATGAAATGACTCGAACAATTTACTGGGTGGCCAACCAGGAGCAGGAGGGCGTTTTGCTGGCCTGCTCAATGGATGACGACCAAATCCGCTGGCAACAGCGTTTTCCTCGCGCCATCGTCGCGACTCCAGCCTTGGGCGCGAACGGCCAAATTTGGGTGGCAGACCTGGATGGTGCTGTGCGTCTTCTGCAATCCGATGGATCCCTCCGGGCCAGTTATTCCACCGGAGCGGACTATTTGCTGGCCGGACCCGTGACCGACGCCGATGGCCAGGCCTGGATTGCCGATCCCCTGGGACAGTTGCATGCGCTGGATTCCCGGGGTCGTGGGCGCATTGTTTATGAAGCGCCCCGATCGATACAAGCCCGTCCCGCCTTCGATCGCGAAGGCAACCTGTACGTCGCAACCACGGACCCAAAAGTCCTGGTATTTCAAAACCGGGCCTGATCGAGTGTAGTGTCTCTCAATGGGCTGGTGTTTCGTTGCGCCCAAAATGGTATGGGACAAGGCGCGAGGAGGAAGCATCCCCGAGCGGGCTGTGACTGACGACCAACGAAGCCCCCAGACCATTTTCGGCGCAACCCTGCGGGCCGCAGTTCTTTTCGCCTCCCGCGATGGGAGGCGGGCACTGTTACTCCTGCAGTTCCCGTGCAGTCTGCAAACCGGGGATGTGCTCGAAATGATGGTCGTAGGTCAACAGGATTGCCCGTATTCGCATGGCACAGCAGGCAATGACCGCATCTGTGAGAGGAATAACCACGCCCTTGCGGTCCAAGTCCCAAAGGATTTGCTCAACATCACTCCAGAGCCGATGGTCAGTGGGAACGTTGATCATCACGTCCCAGGAATTCTGAAATCTTTGGCGAAGGACGGAGTCGCGCAGGCCCCGTCCCACCTCGCAGCGGATCACCCCGCAGACGGCGATATCCCGCGCAGCGGCTGCCAGCGCCAGCGCCCGTAACGGATCCCGGCCGGCGCGCATCAGGCCCAGGTAATAACTGCTATCGGCGAGAACGGGTCTTGCGGCCATAATGTGCGGGGATTTCAAGTTGGCGCATCACTTTCAGGTTATAGGCTGGATCAATGGCGTCCTTGAGCGCATCTGGCGGCAGACCCAATCCCGAGGAACACAGGCTGACGAGTTTGGCGCGTCGATCCATTTCCCTGAGGGCCAAATCGACGGCCTGGGTTTTGCTGGAAGTGCCAGTGGCTTTCATGACCCGAGCCAATAATGCATCGTCGATATGCAAAGTCATCTTCATGACCGTCTAAAGTATGGTATTGATACCATATTTTCAATGGCAACCATTACTACCTTGATGGCCGGGCATCGCCGCCGATCAAGGCCGAAGGTCCCGAAATCCTGGTGCGTCGGCGGTTGAGTTGTCGGGCGCGGGACGGGCTTCGAGAACCAGCACCTGAAAAGGCTGAAGTGTCAGCCTCGAGGATTTTCCGGCCACAGCGGACCAAGCCGGGCGTTGGGCGTCATCCTGCCAGGGGCTTTTCAGTGAAAAACGCCTTGGAGCACCGTCCGGCAACTCGAAGGCAGCCCCAACATCCAGGAAGTAATCCTGCGGGTGTTCGTTGGGATTCCGCAGAGTGATGATGCCGCCGTGCTTCGCCCAAGCGGCCCAGCCGTAGACCTCGCGGTTGCCCGGGTCGCCACCGATCCAATGGGTGTCAGCCAATATCGAGGCGTTGACGCGCGACCATTGGGCCGCCTCGGCCAATACCCGCCAATCTTCGACGGTGAGTTTTCCCGGTTGGATATAGAGCTCCTGCAATCCGGTGCCGCTTCCGAAAAAGGCGCGGACATCGTCCCGGAATCCGATCGAGTTAAACGCCGGATCTCCAGCGTGGCCTTGCCTCGAATAGGCCACGCCCTGCGTCATCAGCGAGTTGAGTGGAAACAGCGGCCCCTTGGAGACGATATTCCGGTAGGTTTCACGATCCCGGTAAGTGATCCACTGCTGCTGCTTCGGGCCGGGGCCTGTGAACCCCATATCGTCCCCCTGCCGCCAGACCGAGTCCGCATACATCAGCCAGAAAGGAGAGGGCCAGGAACCCGTGGTCAGGTTGATGTAAAGGGCGGGATTTTCTCTTCGCAGCTCGAGCATCAGGCGCCGCATGGCTTCGGTATCCCGGACGTAATCGGCGCCTCCGCTTGCGTACATCCCCGCCGCAATGCCGTCGAATTTGAAGTGATTGACGCCGTAGCGGTGGATCATGTTGACACAGGCCTGTTTAAAGGCGGCGTAGTATTTGGGACCGGCCAGGGAAAAACCGGTGGCGTTGGTTTCATAGCCCTGGGCATGACCGAACTTGAGTCTCTGATTCCTGGGTTCCCCGTATCCCCCAAAAGGCGAAAGCCAAACCCCGAGGCGCGTGTTGTACTCCTTGCAGAGAGCGGCCAAAGGTTCAAATCCCTCCGGGAAACCGGAATGAAATTGCCAGAGGGATTTCGGATTATCCCAGCCATCGTCGAACACCAGCGCATCCATCGAAACCCCGTATGGTTTGATGAAACGCTCACCGAAAAGCCGGATGGCCTCGAGGCAGTTGGTGGCGTTCAGGGCAAAGGGTTGCCAGGCGATGTCATACCAGGAGTTGTAATGAAGGAAGGGCCGATAGGGATGGGCCCGCTGATGCTCCAGATAATGGAGAAAAGCCCGGCGCATCTGGCCTGGCGGCGAGACGCCGATCACCAAGCTTAGCCGGAGGACCTCGCCGGGACGCAGAACGGCCTCCCGAGGTAGCCGGCAACAAACCCGGGGAGTCGACCTGGCATCCGAGGATTCGACTCCATTGCGGGCGTGAGGATCCTCGATCCCAAGGAACAGGTTGTCCGCGACGAGGGGCGAGCCGTCCACGCGCCCATAAGTTTGTGTGCCGGGAAGGACGTCATCCAGGCAGATTAGTTGGCGGATGGCACAGGAATCCGGACCGGTCGAAATTTCGAACTCCTGCCGAAGGAAATTGGCGTGGTCGCGGAGGATGGCGCGCCAGATGACCTGAAACCGCCCATCCGGAGTCCGTAGCACGGCTTCCATGGCTTTTCCGGGAACGCGTTGAGCCAGCTGGGCCGCCTGTGGATTGGGGGGCAGGGGGATTATTCTTGGCTTGGATGTCGATATGAACTCCGAGGCCCGATAGTTTGGCCCATCCGCCAGGAGGATCTGAAAGACTTCACCGGTCAGGGACAGGGGAGAGTCGGATGGATTCATGCGCAGGGTCTGATGGCGCAATCCCTCAGATGTTAGTCGCCATGATAGCGTCAGCGCGTTGTTACCCAGGGTCAGGAGTCCGCGCCTGGCTGTGGCCCGGGCCGGTCCAGGATCGGGACCGGGATATTCGACGTTCGGGTTTGGAATCGATGCGGTTTGTTCCAGACCGATGGCCGCAAAGACGGTTCCCATCTGGAGTGACGTTACGAAAGTCAAGGCGGTTCCCATCCATCGAAGCCAGTATGGGAAAATCGTTCTCGACATCATGGATTGTCCTTTCATACACCGGGGGTTGATGCAGCAGCATACTCTGACGGACTGCGGTGAATCGAGCAAAAGGTTTCAGCCTCTCAGTTTATCCGGCCGCCTCGATTCCAATACTGGCCGCGCAATATGGCGCCCTCGACGTGATAGTCAATCGCGGTCCGACGGAACATGATGGCCAGCCGCATGTGAAACTCCGAATCGAAGGCGAGGTCGGCGCTGTCTTCCCGCCGGCAGTGCCCCAGGCCTTGGAAGACCGGGCGTGAGCCGTGATGGGGACCGAGAAAAGCATCGCAGATCAGACTGGCAGAGAATCCTCAGTCTGTTAGGCTGCCGCCGATTCCGCGCAAAACGCGCATTCAATAAACGAACAGATTCGGTCGCTGGTCGGACGTGGAAATCCGACGGGTGACATCACAGATCCGGTATGTTTGGCTTAATGAACCATGAAGCTGGATGGACAGTATTGTCCATGATGAAACAGTGCAGAAAATGGGCCGTGCTGGCCTTGGCCTTTGGAATTGTCCTGGCAGAATCCTGGGGGGCCGAGCCGCCTGTCATTCTCAGTTTTAGGCCGCAAACAGGCCCTCCCGGCGCCCGGGTCACGATTGAAGGCGCAAATCTCAACGAGGTCCAGTCGGTTCAACTCAATGGCCAGACCGCGGAATACGGCATTCTGGAAGAGGGAACGGTTCTTTACATGGTGGTGCCGATGAGTGCCACGAGCGGCTTGATTACTATCCAGACGGCGGCAGGACAGGCTGTCAGTGAGGCATCTTTTGATGTGGTGGTTCCAGGAAATCCCGAGATTGCGGATTTCGCCCCCGACAGCGGCGAAGTGGGAACCGCTGTGATCGTCAGGGGAAGCAATTTCATTTCCGTGGTTGCGGTCCGGTTCAACGGTTTGGATGCGGCCTTTTCATCGACGGATTCCGGCACCGTTCTGGCCACGGTTCCCAAGAACGCCACCAGCGGGCCCATCACGGTCGTCACGGCCTTTGGAAACGGCATCAGCCCAGTGCCCTTCGTGGTGAAGGACTCCGAAGCGCCGATTGTGACGGCTTTCTCGCCGGTCAGTGGCTCGGAAGGCACAGGGGTGGTCCTGGAAGGCACGGCCTTGAATCAAGTCAGTGTGGTGCGTTTTGGTGATGTGCCCGCTTCCTTTTTTGTGCTGAGCCCGAACCAGATCCGCGCCCTGGTTCCTATCGGCGCTAAAACGGCGCCGATTACGGTCGAGTCCGACGCGGGGCGTTTTACGACGACGACCCATTTCACGGTGACCGGGTCTTTGGTTCCGGTGATCGAAACCATCATCCCGATGGAGGGAAAACCCGGCACATCCGTGCTGCTTCTGGGGACCAATTTGCACCAGACCAAGGCCATTCTGTTCAACGGTGTGAAGGCAAACTTTACCACGTTTTCTCCAGGGGTGGTTTATACCAGCGTGCCTGAAGGCGCCACCACCGGCCCCATCACGATCGAAACCATGGCAGGCACCGGCACTTCCGCATCAAGCTTCAAGGTGATCGTCGAAAATGAACCGGCGATCACCGGGTTTTCGCCGGTCTCGGGTTCGCCTGGTACCCTCGTCAAAATCACCGGAGACAATCTCGAGAACGTCCAGGAGGTCTTTTTCAATGGGATGGCCGCTTCGTTTACCACCCATGCCGGTTTGCAGGCCGAGGTTCCGAATGGCGCGGCTTCCGGTCCGATTTCAGTCCGGACACCTGTGGGTCTAGTTGTCAGTGTTGAGTCGTTCACGGTGTCCGCCGACGTGGACCTGAAAATCGGTCAGTCGATGACTGCTTCCTGGCTTCCCAATTCCTGGCAGGTGACCCTCGCGATTTCAGTGACCAATGCCGGTCTGGCTTCGGCTTCGTCGGTCCTGGTCTCCAACGTGTTTGAAAAAGGAATTGGAGAACCCGAAGGGGCGTGGCCGAACCCGGGAATCTCCAACTTGACCACCAAGGTGATCGAGATCACTCAGGGTGAGTTCATGCAGGACCCCGGAGACGCAAAATGGGAGATTGGCGAATTACCAGCGGGCGGGGTGGTTAGCCTGAGCTTACTCGTGGAAGGAACCGTTTCGGGCTCGATCCAATCCTGGGCCTCCGTTTCCTCGGTCGAGCCCGACGCCGCGCCGGAGGATAATCTCTCGGTGGCCATCGCACAGGTGGGAAGTCTGCCCCGTCTCGAGTTAACACGGACCGCGGACAAGGCGCTTGTTCTCAGTTGGCCGGCCGACGATATCCACTGGCGCCTGCAAAGCGCGCCGGCCCTACCGTCGGGACCGGGAGATTGGGTGTCTCTCGATGTAACGCCTGAGGAATCCGATGAAAAAAATCGCGTCTCGGTCGATGCCGCGACCGGCCAGCAGTTTTACCGACTCGTGTTGCCACCTTAGCATCGATTCGGGAGAGGCTCACGAGTTCTGATCTCGCATCGGCGGCCGCTGATGCCTGTTTGGGCGATCCTTGCCTCGGGGTGGAAACCGCGCTAACCTCGGCCCATGATCCACTCTGACAACTCTCGGAGTCCGTGGCTGAAGATTCTGCTCATTCTGGTGTTGTTGGGAGGGGGCGGACTGGCGCTGCGCCTGACGGTCTTCCGCCCGAAGCCGGTGCCGGTGACCGTCTGCCGGGTGGAAAAGGGGCGCGTGGAGGACACCGTGGTGAACTCGCGGGCGGGAACGGTCCAGTCCCGGCGTCGAGCGGAAATGAGCCCGGGGATCCCGGGTTTGGTCACCGAGATCAGCGTGCAGAAAGGCAACCGCGTCAAGAAAGGAGATGTCTTGCTGCGCCTGGACGACAGCGAACATCAGGCGCAGGTCCAGCTCGCCGAGCGGGCCTTGGAAGCCGCAAAAGCCCTGGCGGAACAGGCCCGGCTCGAATCGGAACTCGCCCAGCAATCCTGGAAAAGGACCCAAAGCCTGGCTCGCGACAAGGTCATTTCCGAGATAGCCCTGGATCAGGATCACACCCGGTTTTTGACCGCCGGCGCTGCCAGCCTGGCCGCCCAAGCCCGCGTTCGCGAAGCCGAGGCTTCCCTCGACCTGGCCCGAGCCACGCTGAGCAAGACGATCATGACCGCCCCGTTCGACGGCGTGGTTCTGGATGTGACCACGGAAAGGGGCGAGTGGATCAGTCCCAGTCCCCCCGGGGTTTTCATCCCGCCCGTGGTGGATCTGATCGATCCAGAGGCGCTCTACGTCAGCGCGCCCATCGACGAAGCCGACGTGGCCCGGATTCGGGTCGGATTTCCAGTCCGAATTACCTTGGATGCCTTTCGAGAACAGGCCTTCAGCGGAACCCTGACCTACATCTCTTCCTTCGTCGAGACTCGTCAGGAGCAAAACCGGACCTTGCGCGTCGAGGCTGAACTCAAAGAAAATCCGCTGCCCGCCAATCTGCTTCCCGGACTTTCCGCGGATGTCGAGATCATCCTGGATGCGCGCGACAACGTGTTGCGAATTCCGACCTATGCCTTGATGGAGGGCAATCGCGTGCTGGTGGTGCGCGGGAACCGGTTGGTCGAACAGAAGGTCGAGACCGGTCTGCACAATTGGAGTTTTACCGAGATCCTATCGCCTCTGGCGGAGGGAGAACGCGTGGTGATTTCGCTGGATCGACCTGAAATCAAGGGGGGCGCTCAGGTCACCGTCAGCGGGGAGCCGGAGCTATGATCGACTTGGAGGGCATTCGAAGGACCTACATCGTGGGAGGGAGCCCGGTTTATGCCCTTAAGGAAACTTCTCTCCAGATTGAATCGGGCGATTATGTCTCGATCATGGGACCCTCCGGATCGGGGAAGTCCACCTTGCTTCACGTCCTGGGATGCCTGGATCGGCCCAGCGGCGGTTCCTACCGGTTCGCGGATGAGGAGATTTCCCGACTCACCGACGATCAGCTCTCCCGGTTGCGCCGCCATCAGATCGGTTTTGTCTTCCAGTTTTTTCATCTGGTGCCGCGCCTGACGGCGGCGGGCAATGTGGAATTGCCGATGGTCTTTGCCGGGATTCCACCCGAACAACGGCGGCAGCGGGTTCAGAAGGTTCTGGAGGTCGTGGGGCTGTCGGCGCGGGCCGGACATCGTCCGGATCAACTCTCCGGAGGCGAGCAACAACGAGTGGCTATTGCGCGGGCGGTCGTCATGGAGCCCGCGCTTCTGTTGGCCGACGAACCGACCGGGAACCTGGACAGTGTGTCCGGGCGTGAAATTGTGGAATTGATGGAGACGATGAATCGACAGGGACTCACGCTGGTTGTGGTCACCCATGACCCCAAGGTCGGAGACCGGGCCCGACGCCGAATTCGGCTGTCGGATGGCCAGGTGGTTTCTGATGCTTCCGTATGAGAGGCATGGATCTGATCCGATTTGCCGCCGGCGGTTTGCGAGGGCATCGGCTGAGGACATTCCTCTCGCTGCTCGGGGTCGGCATCGGCGTGGCCTCGGTCATGCTCCTGACCAGCCTGGGGGAAGGGGCTCGACTGTATGTGACCCGCGAATTTGCCGCCCTGGGGTCGAATTTGCTCATCATCATTCCCGGCAAGACGGAAACCGCTGGATTGGCGCCCCTGGTGAGCACGGCTCCGCATGATCTGACCCTGGAAGATGCCAATGCTCTGCTGCAACGCATTCCAGCCATCTCGCGCGTGGCCCCCCTGGTGGCCGGAACCGCCCGGGTCAGCGCCGGCGAGCGCAGCCGTGAAGTCACCCTCGTGGGCGCAACCCGCGATCTTCTCGAGATCCGCCATCTGAAGATGGCCAGCGGGCGTTTTTTGCCCCGGGATCTGCCCCATGCGGCCGTCTGTGTCCTGGGATCCAGGGTTCAACGCGAGCTTTTTCCTCATCAAAATCCCTTGGGCCAGTTGGTGCGGATCGGGGACTGGCGGTTCCGGGTGATCGGTGTGATCGCCCCTCGGGGCACCTCGATCGGCATGGATCTGGACGAGGTGGTTGAAATCCCGGTCGAGACCGCCTTGAAAATCTTCAACCGAAGCAGCTTGTTCCGAGTTCTGGTCGATGTCGCTTCCCATCGAGATTTAAAGAAGGTCGAACAAGACACCTTGAGGATACTGCGGGAACGCCACGACGGACAGGAGGATGTGACCCTGATGACTCAGGACGCGGTGCTGAGTTCTTTCAATCTGATCCTTCGGGCTTTGACTGCGGCCCTGGCTGGCATCGCGGCGATTTCATTGGGAGTCGCCGGATTGGGGATCATGAATGTCATGCTCGTTTCGGTCTCGGAACGCACCCGGGAAATCGGTCTGCTGAAAGCCCTCGGGACCACCCACGCCCAAGTGGTGTCGGTTTTCCTGGTGGAGGCGGCGATCTTGTCCACCGCCGGCGGGTTTCTGGGATTGCTGACCGGCCTCGGCGCCGGGCAGGTCTTGCAGCGGCTTTATCCCGATTTTCCCATCCATTGCCCCCCATGGGCCATGGCGGCCGCTCTTGCCGTTTCGATGTGTGTGGGACTTTTTTTTGGCATCCTTCCCGCGCGCCGCGCCGCCCGTTTGGATCCTGTCCAGGCTCTGATGAGACGAAAGGCATGAATACGATCGACCTATTCAGGCTGGCCTGGCAGTCCCTGTGGTATCACCGCCAACGCTCGGTGTTGACCATGCTCGGCATTCTTATTGGCATCACCTCGGTGATTCTTTTGACCTCCATCGGGGAGGGAACTCGGAATTTTGTCCTGTCGGAATTTACGCAGTTTGGCACCACGCTGGTCGCCATCAATCCCGGACGAATCGAGACAACGGGCATCCCCGGCGCTCTCGGCACCACGGTGCATCCGCTGACCCTCGAGGACGCCGAAGCCTTGAACCGACTGCCCGGCATCACCCGGGTGGTCCCCGTCATCATGGGATCGGCCCCAGTCGAACAAGGGGGCAAAACTCGAAACGTGTTCGTTTATGGCGTTACCGCCGCCATGCCCGATGTTTGGCGAATTCGGGTGCGAGCGGGGCGTTTTTTGCCCGCGCTGGACGTTCATGATGGCGCCCCCGTCGCCGTTCTCGGTCCCACATTGAAACGCGAACTGTTCGGGGATCAGAATTGCCTGGGACGTCATGTGCGGATTGCTGGCGAGCGATTCCTGGTGATCGGGCTCATGGAATCGAAAGGCCAGTTTCTTGGCATTGATATTGATGACAGCGCTTATATCCATGTGGCCCAGGCCCGCCATCTGTTTAATCGGGATAACCTGCACGAAATCGATCTGACGGTTGCCAACGCGTCCATCATCGATCCCGTGGTGTCCCGAGTCAAAAGGACTCTGATCGCACGGCATAACCGCGAGGAGGACTTCACGGTCACGACGCAGAACGGGATGCTGGAAACCTTGGATCGGATCATTCGCATCGTCAGCCTGGCGGTGGTGGGCATTGGGGCGATATCCCTGCTGGTCGGGGCCGTCGGCATTCTGACCATGATGTGGATCTCAGTGAACGAGCGCACCTCGGAGATCGGACTGGCCCGGGCCATTGGAGCGACTTCGCGCCAGATCCTGCTGCTCTTCCTCATCGAAGCATCCCTGGTTTCCACGCTGGGCGGGATTCTCGGCCTGGCCATCGGGCTCGGGTTCGGACATCTGTTGCACCTCTACGTTCCCGCGTTACCGGTCAAAACACCGGCGGAGTATGTGGTTTTGGCTCTGGCGGTCAGTCTGCTGGTGGGCCTGGTCAGTGGTCTCTTGCCCGCCCGCCGGGCCGCGAACCTCGATCCGGTGGTCGCTCTGACCGCTGATTAGCAGGCTTACCCGTCCGCGGGAAAAACGAGTCTGCGATGTATGGGTTCGCAAGGGTTCCGATGCGATGGCGTGATTCCCGACGCGGTTTGGCGAGGTCGCGGACCGTATGCGATGGATAAAAAAACTGTAATCTGATACGGGGTTGGTTTTTCACCTTCCTGGGGTCTGTTATTTGTGGAACGACACAACAGGTCGTGTCCGACAAAGAAACGAGTCAAACAATAAAAATAAGGTGAACCCTATGAAAACATCGACGATCCTCAAATCCATCCTGGCCGCAATTCTCTTGAGCGGTTCCGCAACCCTTCTGATGGGCCAAACGACCCCGGCAACTTGTCCGCTCGGACATCAACCCGGTTACGGAAGGACGCTGACCGCCGAACAAAAAGCGGCCCAATGCGCCTCGGTCCAAAAAATGGTGGCCGAACTCCGTCAAAAGCAAGCCAACGGCACGTTGACCGCCGAAGAGCAGGCCTGGCTCCAACAGGTCGAACAACGCGGCGGCCGTTGCCTAACAGGGACTCCTCGAGGCCCCGGCGGCGGCAAGGGGCAGGGGGCGGGCCTCGGAGCCGGACAGGGCAAGCGCCAGGGTTTGCGCAATGGAACCGGCCCTCGCGGCGTCAATGGCACCTGCCCGCTTAATCCGTGATTTGCATCCGATGAACTCGATCCAAAAAAGTTTGCACAAACAAAGCTTATGAAACGAATCATTGCCGCAGCGTTGCTGGGAGCCTTTTGCGCTTTTGGCCCCTCAGCATTAGCGCAGGCACAAGTCGAACCCTCCGACATCTTGTTTCTGAAGCAGGAGGAGAAACTGGCCCGCGACGTTTATACGAAAATGTACGAGAAGTGGGGTCATGCCACGTTCAAGAACATCGCGGTGTCCGAACAACGACATATGGGCGCTGTGGACGGTTTGATTGCCCGATACGGGCTCGTGGACGACAGCTCCGATGATGTCAGCGTCTTCACCCTGGAGGAAATCCAGGCTCTCTATGACGCGTTGATCGCCGAAGGCACCCAATCACTTCAGGCTGCGCTTGGGGTGGGGGTGAAAATTGAACTCATGGACATTGAAGACCTCAATCAAATGTTGGCCGTCGCAAAAGACAGGCCCATCATTCGTGTGCTGAGCAACTTGCTCCAAGGTTCTAAGAACCACATCGAGGCGTTCAACAACGCGCTGGAGCACCTGGCCGCCTCCGACGCCGGGTCGGTCGCAGTCACTTGCGGCCAGACCTGTGGCTCCCGCCAGAGCGCTGGTCTGCCTGCCGGCCAGGGGCAACAGCGAAGGAAAGGACGTTGACCGCTGGGACACTTGACACAAACGGCGACAGGTTTGGCCTGTCGCCGTTTGATTATTGGATCGATTCCCTGATGCTCAAGCATCCGGATTGTAGGGCCTCAAAAAAGGTCGCAGCCCGTCAAAGCCATAGTTTTTGTGTGTTCAGAAACGTATAATGACGATAACATCCCACGGTAGGCATCGCAGACTGTGAAAATCCTCGTGATCGAAGACGAAAAGAAGATCGCCTCCTTTATCCGCAAGGGACTGGAAGGCCAGGGTTTTATTGTGGATGTCTCCCACCATGGGGACGAAGGCTACATCCTGGCCACGACGCGTCCCTATGACGCCCTGGTATTGGACATTATGCTCCCCGGCAAAGACGGACTGAGCATCCTGCGCGGCCTGAGGGATCGCAAGATGAATGTGCCGGTCATCCTGCTGACGGCGCGTGGCGAACTGAACGAGCGCCTCCAGGGGCTTAATCTCGGAGCCGATGATTACCTGACCAAGCCCTTTTATCTCGAGGAACTGATCGCGCGCCTCCAAGCGGTAACCCGGCGCGCTTCCGGAACGCCCCTGAGCCTTCTCGAGGTGGAAGACTTGACGCTGAACCTCCTCACCCGGGAGGTGAAACGGGGCCCGCGCAAGATCGAGTTGACCGCGCGTGAATTTGCCTTGCTCGAGCAGTTGATGCGATCGCCCGGCCGGGTCTTTACGCGCATGCAGATCTGCGAGCAGGTCTGGAACTACGACTTCGACCCGGGGAGCAATCTGGTGGATGTCTACGTGCAGCGTCTGCGGAAAAAAGTCGACGGTGATGAGCCCGTTAAACTGATCGAGACCATCCGCGGCGTGGGTTATCGGATCAAGGGAAGAGCCTGAGCGCATGAAACATTTCCCCTTTCGGTTCCGCATTGCCTTGTTGTCGGCGGTCATTTCCGGCGCCGTGCTGCTCTCCTTTGGCGGGACAGCGTGGTATTTGATCTACCGGGAACGTTTGGGCGCCCTGGACCGGGAAATTCGCGGACTGGCTTTTCGTCACCCGGGTTGGATGGGAGGACGCGCGAATTATGAACGGCTGGTCAGTGTGATTGAAATGGTTTTCGGTGAGGATCGCAAGGAACAGCTCATTCTGTTGGTGAAAGACGAGAACGGTCAGACACGGTATGTTTCACCCCACTGGCCGAAAGATCTAAATCCGGATAGCCTTGACTTGGATCTGCAGGATAATCCGAACGTTGGCTCGCCCGCCCAGGACAGTCGTGCATCCTCCAATGCCTTTTCCGGGCGCGGCGCCGCTGGCCGCCGGGGGCCTGGCTGGAGGGCGAATGCTGATTCCGACGCGCCGCCAGCCGGTCCGGGTTACGGCCGGCAACGCGGAGGAGCGGCTCTGCCCTTGGCGTTCTCCAAAATTCCACGGTTCGAGACGGTCAAGACCGCCGAATCGACCTGGCGCCTGGGCATTCTGGGTCATGACGGCGATCGCATGGTGCTGGGATTGAATATCGTGGAAATCCAGGCCGAATTGGATCGAATGCGCAACGCGTTTCTGATCGTTTTACCCCTGGCGTTGCTGGCCATCGGTTGCGGGGGTTGGTGGATCTCGGGACACGCCATTCGCCCGCTGAGAACCATCACTCGCGTCGCGGAGAGTGTGACGGCCCGCGGCCTCGACCAGCGCATTCCGGCTTCGGACGAAGATCCCGAAATCGCCCGACTGGTTCTCGTGCTGAACGGGATGATGGATCGACTGGAGGCCAGTTTCCATCAGGCCACGCGTTTTAGCGCCGACGCATCCCATGAGCTCAAAACTCCACTGGCGGTCATGCAGGGGGAATTGGAGAATGCCCTGCAATCGGCTGCGGCCGGATCCGCCGAACAACAGGTGTTTGCCAATCTCCTCGAGGAAACCCAGCGATTAAAGGCGATCACTCGCAGTCTCCTGTTGTTGGCGCAGGCTGATGCCGGCCAGCTGCCTCTTGCGCTCGAGCCCATCCACCTGAGTGCCGCCTTGAGCGAGTTGATCGAGGATATCGAGACCCTGGCTGACGACTCGGGCATCAAGGTCTCGGTGCATGCGGAACCCGATTTGCGGGTGCGGGCCGATTGGTCGCTGCTTCGGCAAGCCGTGTTGAATCTCCTCCACAACGCCCTTCGCTATAACGAGCCCAACGGATGGATCACGGTCCGTCTCGCGGCTCATGACGGTCAGGTTGAACTCGAGGTCTGCAACAGCGGTCCCGGAATCCCACCTGCCGATCAGCCAAGGCTCTTCGACCGTTTCTTCCGCACCGATGCTGTCCGGAGCCGGCATGTGGATGGCGTCGGCCTTGGACTCAGCCTGGCCCGGGAAATCGTCCGGGCTCACCATGGCAATCTCACTCTCAAGGAAAGCCAGCCCGGCCGCACCTCCTTTACCTTGACTGTTCCTGATGGGGCGATTCCGGAAGACCACCAAGTCGCATCCTGAGGCGTTGCTGAACCTGTGAGTCACACCCAACGTGCAGGTTTTGATCAGGGGACCTGCCCCCAGCCGGTGTGCTCTCGTGGGGAATAGCCCCCAAGTCTCGTGTCGCCTTCAGAGTAGAGAGGTTGAGGGTTGGGCCAAATAACTACAAATGAATTGCATTGAGCACAAAGCGGATATGACAATCCACAATCGGTCCTTGGAACGAAGCGGCCTCATCGGAATCGAAAATGCTAAGGCTGAACTCAGCCTCTCCTGTTTCCAGGAGTGTGCGCAAACCAAAATCAGATGACAGAACCAAAACCTATGCAAACACACCAAACCTCCCATCACTCCCTACGCTGGGAAATTGCCCTCCTCACTGTCCTGTTCATCACCCTGATGCCTGTTCGGGCAAAAAGTGATGACTTGACCGTCAACGTCAAATGTTCGCCCGCTGTCGTTTTCTTGGGAGCCGTGGCGAGCGGTGATTGGCTGACCGTGCACACGGATCTGCCTTTCAGTTCGGTGAATAAAGTCCTGCCGGTTCTTTTAAACGAAGTGCAGGCCGACGTGCTCAAGTCGGACAACCGGGGTAATCTCGTGGCCAAATTCAAACTCACTGATCTCGCCTCCGTTCTGGTCCCTCCCAGCGCCACGCTGACGCTCACAGGAACTACGATCGCAGGGTTGTCTTTCGAAGGCTCCGATACCGTGAAGGTGTTGCCGGCGAAATAGCAGTCCTTTTCCTGGATAACGGAATAACTCCCACAGAACACGACTGAATTTGGCGAGAAGGCAGGGGGTGGCCGCCGTGGCTGCTTCCTGCCTTTTTGTGGCGATTCATTTGAAGTCCATCTGGCGGTCTGCTGAGTAACTTCGGGTTTTGGCGGTTCTTTCCTGACTGGAAACACCAGGATCGGTCTTTACGGGCAGAGCCATCGACCTTATCATGCAACCCAATGACCAAATTCAACTTTGCCATGAGATCCACAAAAACCATTTTTGGAGTCATCCTCGGATTGTTCTTTGTTCTGGGAACCGCCGTTCAAACCCCGGGCCAATCGAAGAAGGATACGCCCCTTAATGTCATGAGCTATAATATCCGGCTCAATACATCCGGGGATGGTGTTAATGCATGGCCCAACCGAAAAGAACGAGTGGCCGGTCTTGTCAGATTCCATAAAGCTGACCTCTTCGGTGTTCAAGAGGCCCTGCCCGAGCAAATGAAAGATTTGACGGCTCGTTTTCCTGATTTCGACTATGTCGGTGTGGGGCGCGACGATGGCATCAGCGCAGGCGAGCATATGGCGATTTTTTATCGCAAATCCCGTTTTGAAAAGCAGAGGGATGGGCATTTTTGGTTAAGCCCAACTCCGGAGAAACCCGGATTGGGATGGGATGCCGCCTGCAACCGGACCTGCACCTGGATCAAGCTCAAAGATAAAATCACCCGAAAGTCCTTCTACATGTTCAATACGCACTTGGATCACCGGGGCAAAACGGCGCGCCAAGAGGGAGTTCAACTCATTCTGAAACGGATGCCCGAGATCAACAAGGAACAGCTGCCTCTGATCTTGACCGGCGATTTTAACCAGACCCGGCCGTCTCCGGTCATCGACGCCGTTTTACGAGTTCTGAGCGATGCAAAGGACAAGTCGATCACCCCCCCTTATGGTCCGGATAGCACCTCGGGAGGCTTTGAAGTTCGAAAAGGGGGTAACACCATTGATTTTATTTTTGTCAATGATCGAGTGAGAGTCCTGCGTCATGGGGTTTTGTCTGATTCCTTCAACCTTTACTATCCTTCTGACCATCTTCCCGTTTTGGCGGAGGTTCAGATTCAATAGGATTGGCCGAGTGGATGGCTGATCAGTCAGGAATGCCGGATGGCCTTCCGGCGCCTTAACTCGGATCCCAAAGGGCTGACCTTGGCCTTTGGATTTTGCGCTGACGTCCCTGGCTGCCTGGCTACTCCTGCTTCAGCCCAGTGTTCGCACGGCGGTGTCCCTTGCGGTCTTCGGTCTCAGCGTTCTGCGGTTCAACTGGCCTTTGGTAGCAGCAGGATGTACTGAAGTTCTTTGCCTGTGAGGTCCCGGATGACAAGTCTCAATTCGGTCGGACTCGCCATGCCGGTAATCACCACGGCATTCTTCAACGACGGGCCGCCCCCAACAACCTGAGCGTACGGATGCTCCGCTGTTTCCGGCAGATAGGCCCAGCTATGCGTGTGTCCGGAGATGATGGCCTGAACCCCCCATTGAACCAATGCGTTGTGCCATGCCTCCCGTCCGCGACGGCTGTAGAGGTCAAATCCACCCCGGTCATAATCAACCGGATTCTCGATCTTCCCTCGGAGTGGAATATGGCAGAAAGCCAGGCGGAAGGGAGCGTTTTTGAAGGCGGGGAGCTGAAGGGTCCGCTTGAGCCAATGCGCTTGTTCCTCAATCAACGGCTCGAAAGCGGCCACCCCGAGGAAGCTTGGATGCCGGTCGGGCTTGTCTTCACCCGTGTCAAGTATGACCGCCGCCAAGGGGCCGCTTCGGAATGCGCAGAAAGAACGTTGGGTCGGAAAATCCACATACTCGGTCAGGCGATTGGCCCAGAGCCCCCGAACATCGTGATTGCCCCGAACCAAAAAGATAGGCGCTCCCGACGCCAAATCAGCTTTACTGGGACTCACATAAAGCCCCGGAATAACTTCAGGAGACTCGATATTGTTGCTCACATCGCCGTTCCAGACGAGAAAATCAGGCGGTTCGGCGTTTGTGAGCCGATTCAGCTGGCCAATCGTATCCGCCTGGTCATGGGTATCGTTCCAGACGGCAAAACGGGTGGTCGAGCCGGCGGGATCCAGGGTCTTGAACGAATACAAGGCGGAATACTCGGGCGGGCCGCCTTTCAGCGGCGCGTTCACCACGCGCCACCAGTAACGAGTTCCCGGTTGGAGCCCGTGAAGTCGAAGCTTGATGACTCGGTCCGAGTGGGGCACAAAACCCATCGGATCCGAATTCAGTTTCAGCCCCAGATCCGAGGTTGGACCATACTCGATCCATCCAAGAGCCGGCCGCGAGAGCCCCCAAACGGCGGTGACCCCCGTATCGGTCGGCGCATAGAGAACAGGGGTGCCTTTCAGCAAAGGTCCGTCCGGAGCCGCGGCGGACTCGATGCGGCCGGTTTGCTCGGCCGCAGCCGCAACTTCCAACATTGCACTCGTGGTCATGAGTGCCGTGCTCGTTGTCCCAATTGAGCTTAAAAAATGCCGTCGATTCATAGGATTTCAAGGGTTATCGCGACCAATTCATTTCCCGTGTCTTATTGAATGCCGAGCATCATAAGGGTCTGTGCAAAAATAACTTCCGATTTTGGCGGGAGCGCCGCCGGGTCAGATGCTAGGCACGTGGGCGGGAGTGTATCCTCGGTGATACTCGACCGTCCACGCAACAACGCAGATGACCCGGCGCCGCCCCGCCCCGGAGGGCTGCGAGGCTTTGGCTCGCGGACTTCGTTACTCCTCGGTCAGAGACCGCTGCGGGTATCTTCCCTCGTCGAGCCTCGCCAGCGAGCCAAATCCTCTGCAGCAAAATCGGAATTTATTTTTGCACGGACCCTAAGTCCGGGGTCCCGGATCAGGAGACCTGACCTCCAGGAGCCAGTCGCCAGGTGGCTTCACCGGGCGGCTTCTATGACGTTGGGTATAGATTCAGGAAAGTCTTGAGTTAAAGCAAGAGGAGAATCAACAAGTCCCCGCCAATCCGGCGAGACAAATCCATGTCGTAGGTGCGACACGGAATTGTCCGGCTGGCGCCGCCCATGTGCGAAAGGACTTCGATCGTCTGCCGCCGTTGGACAATAATCTGCCGCCGGGAACGATTGGCGCGCGGAATTCATTCCGCAGAGCGATTCAGCCCAGAGCCCCCTCCGGCTTCATTCGCGTCTATTGGCGTTCATTCGCGGTTCTGTTTTTTTGGAGCATCTTATGGGCGGTTTTGAGGCGGATTTGGGCTCTTGATCTGCCCTGGAAAAACTGAAAGACTTCGCGTTAGAATACTGCCATGAAGTGCGCGTTTAAAACTGTTCGAAGGGTGACGATGAAGTGCTGCCATTTCCGGACACGCCGAAACCCGGGCGCCCTGGTCTTGCTACTCACGGGAGTGTGCCTAGCCGGCGGCCAGTCTGCCGGTCCGATCGCAACGACCATGGCCAATCCCAGTCCAACCCCGGTCAATCCGCCTGGGATGGTGACCAGCCCACATCCGGTCATCCGTGCCCGCACCCCCGTGGGCATACCGGACATCCCCGGTTTTGTGACATTGAAGTGCGATTTCCACATGCACACCGTGTTTTCCGATGGCTTGGTGTGGCCTTCGGTGCGGGCGGAAGAGGCCTGGCGGGAGGGCCTCGATGCGATCGCCATTACCGATCACCTCGAATACCAGCCCCATAAGGAGGACGTTTCCACCAACCATAACCGCGCCTACGAAATTGCCCGCGGCACCGGCGACGCCCTCGACCTGCTCGTGATTCGAGGTTCCGAGATCACCCGCCAGATGCCCCCGGGCCATCTCAACGCCATCTTTCTCACCAATTCCGCATCCCTGGCCGTGACCAACTGGCGCGATGCCATCACAGTCGCCCATCAGCAGGACGCGTTCATTTTTTGGAATCATCCCGGCTGGGATGCCCAGACCACCAATGGCCTCGTGCTCTGGTATCCCGAACATACCGAACTTCTCAACGCCGGCATATTGCACGGCATCGAAGTGGTGAATGGCCGCGATTACTACCCCGAGGCTCATGCCTGGGCCATCGAAAAGAACCTGGCCATGTTGAGCAACAGCGATATCCACGATCCGTTAAATCTGGATTACCAGGTCCATCAAGGCGATCACCGCCCCCTCACTCTTGTGTTTGCCAAGGAGCGCACGTTGGAGTCCCTCAAGCAGGCCCTGTTTGCCCGGCGAACCGCGGTTTATTCCGGCAACTGGCTGATTGGTTCCGAGCAATTCTTGCGTCCCATCTTCACCCGGTCGGTGGCCGTCAAGAATCCGAGTTTCAGTCTCAAAGCCAAACAGCGCGCGCTGGTGCAAATCCACAACCATTCCGAGGTCGACTACCTCCTGAAGGCTGCCGGCACATTGCCTGAGGTGAGTTTTGCCCAGGACGTGAGGTTGCCGGCCGGTAAGACCGTGTTGCTGCCGGTGACCGGGAAGACTACGACTGAGAAGGGAAAGAAAAAAATCAGCCTGCCTTATACGGTCGCCAACCTCCTGGTCCGGCCAAACGAGCCCCTGCCGGTCACACTGGATTTGGACATTGCCTTGATCCCCTAATTGTATAATTGTGAGATGTGACCCCTTGCTGCTTTGCTACAGGAGCCAAAGTCCGTTGTAAACCACAAAGGACGCCAGATAGGCCAGAGCGGACAGGTAAAAGAGTTGGAAGAGCGGCCATTTCCAGGAGTTCGTTTCTCTCCGGGTGACTGCAAGGGTTGGCAGGCATTGCATTGCGATCACGAAGAACACAAGCAGGCTGGCAGAGGTCGCCGGCGTGAACACAGGATGACCATCCGGGCGCGTGGCCTGGCGCAATGAATCCGAGAGGGCGGAAAGGTTCTCAACCTCTTCACCCATGCCGTAGATCACCGATAGGGTGGAGACGATAACTTCCCGAGCCGCAAACGAGCTGAGGATTCCGATGCCGATTTGCCAGTCAAAACCCAGAGGACGCAATCCTGGTTCGATGATTTTGCCCAATCTTCCCGCCGCGGATTGCGCCAAGGCATGATGGCTGGTGATTCGGTTTGCGCGGGCTTCGAGTTCCTCAGCTCCAGCCAGGTCCCCATGGGCCATCGCGGCCTCGGCTTGCTGTTGAAGGGCGTGAGCTTCCAAAGGCGGCTCGCATTTGGGATAGGTCGATAACGTCCATAACAGAATAGAGACCAAGAGGATAACGCCGCCTGCTTTGCGCGCAAAAAGCAGGGCGCGGTCCGTGACAGTCAACAAGGCGGTCCGCAGGCTGGGCCATTTGAGAGCGGGTAATTCCATCAGCAACGGCGCGGCCTCCCCCTGGAGAAGGGTCTTCTTGAATGCAAAAGCCATCGCGAGGGCAATTCCCAGGCCGAGCGCATAGGCTCCCGTGAACACCAGGGCGGCTTTGGCTGGTTCCCGAGGAAAAAGGAGGGCGGCGAGCATGCTGTAAACCGGGATTCGCGCCGAGCACGACATCAAGGGGGTAATGAGGATGGTCACCAAGCGATCGCGGTTGTCGGCGATGACACGGGTAGCCATCAGGGCAGGAATGGCGCACGCATGGGCCGACAAGAGTGGCACAAAGGCCTGTCCAGGCAGGCCTGCTTTGTGCATGAATCGATCCATCGCAAAGGCCGCCCGGGCCAAGTACCCGGTGTCTTCGAGCAGGGTTAAGCAGAAAAACAGGATGCAGATCTGTGGCAGGAAAACCAGGACCCCTCCCACTCCTCCGAGGATTCCTTGAACGAGAAGATCGCGCCATTCACTTTCGGGCAACCGGGCGTTGAGCCATGCGCCCACGCCCGCAAACATGGCGTCGATCCAGTCCATCGGAACAGCCGCAATCTTGAAGATTAGATAAAACAACCCGACCATCACAGCCATAAGCACCGTCATGCCCAAGACCGGGTGAGTCAAAACTCGGTCCAAGAACTCCGTCGGCGTTTTTCGGGAGGCCGAGGGCGCGTGTGAACAACGCGAAGCCACGGAGTCGGTCCACGCATATCGGCTTTGAAATCGGCAACCGCCACAAGTCCCACAGGGGCCGATGGTCCGCGGGGAAGGGGCCGGTTCCTTGATATGGCGCAAGGACTCGATCAATTCCGATACGCCCACGTTGTTGCGGGCGAGCACGCGGATGACGGGACAGCCCAGTTCGAGTTCAAGTTGCTTGGCGTCCACCCGCAGGCCGTTCTCTTCCGCAACATCGGTCATCGTCAGGGCAATGACGACGGGCAGTTTGCGTTCGATCAACTGGCTGGCCAGAAACAGACTGCGACTCAGATGCGTTGCGTCGACGACTACCAGCACGCCATCAACCCGGCCGTGGGCATTCCGGTCCCCCTCGATGACCTCCAGAGCGACCCGTTCATCGGGTGTATTGGCCTGGAAATCGTAGAGGCCGGGCAAGTCGATGAGTTCAAAGGTTTCGTGGTCCGCGACCCAATAGCCGACTCGCTTCTCCACCGTCGTGCCCGGATGGTTCGCGGTTTGTGCCCGAAGACCCGTGAGGGCGTTAAACAAAGTGGTTTTTCCGCAGTTCGGATTTCCAACCAATGCGAATGTGCGGGAGGCGCGCGCGATCCTCCGCTTTTTTTGTGCCGGTGAAAAGCTTTGGAGCAAGGTTTCACAAGGGTTCATTGTGTTCTCCGTTCGACAAAGATTTGTTGAGCCAGATGTTTTGAAAGCCCAACGTGCGCGTTCAGGAATCGCACGATTAATGGATTGCCCTGACGCAGCACTTCGACTTCGCGTCCCAGGCAAAGGCCCATGGCCTGGAGTCGTTTCACGGCCAAATTTTGACCCTCGAGACGACCGACGCGGACCCGAAGTCCGGGTTCGGTCTGATCCAAACGAGAGAGGTGTGGAGTCATTTCAGGTTCTCCGATGCGCGGGGGGTGAAGTCAAAAGTCCAGGTGATGCCGACGGTGGCTCGAATGTCTACCGGATCCCGGCGCGCTCCTGTGCCTAGGGCCGCGTCAAGCACTACCGAGTCGGACACCTTCCAGCGCAAGCCCCCATTAAGGGCAATCGCGGTGTTATCCTCCTTCGAGAGCGGCGTCAAGGCGAAAGCTTCCATAACCCATTGCGCGCGGTCCGTGAGGGCATAGTCTAATGCCAAGCCATAGCGCAACACATCGTCGAAAGCCTCGTTGGAACGATTACCCGTCCACGTGTAGGCGACGTTTCCATGGGCGGTCCATCGTTTCCCAAGGGTTTTCGAGAGGATCCAGGCCGCGTCGATATCCATTTCGCCCGATCCGAAACCTTTATGATAACTAGCGGTTGGAGGCTTGAGCGTCAGGGCCAGGGCTTGATCGGCCCAGAACCGGTCCGCCGAAAGCCATTTGATTTTGGTGCCGACCGTCAGGTCCCCCACGCCATCGACCTTATCGTCCTGGCCCGTTTCCGCATCCCATTCCGCGTAGTGAGCGCCGAAACCCAGGCCGATCTCGGCACGCTCGAACAAACCATAAGTCAAAGCAAATGGCAGGTCGCAATGGTTGAGATTCGCGCTTTTGGCATAGGAAACGCCCGTTTCGAACTCCATTTGACGAACTCCAACCGGTTCGGCGTCGTCCACAGTCAGTGGACGGCCCGCGAAAGCGCTTGGCACTCCACAGCCGTTGCCCAGAAAATAGAGGATGCTCGCCAGTGAGATCACCCCTTGGGATTGATTGAACCGCATGTATTGTTTAGGAATCTCGAGACCGGCTCTTGTCTCGGGTTTATGGGAACAAGCAACCCCGCGCGCCATTCCCCCCCCCCCCACGCGGCACTTCGTGATTGCGGAGGAAGAGGTCATCCGTTAGGGTTGAAAACGAGGACGAACCTCATTCGTTCTCGCTGAGGGTTGCGAAGCGGGGAGCCAAACCAGCGCGCAGCCCTCGGTTTTTTTAAAAATCAGATGTTATTCGATCAATTGCGATGGCTGACCTTCTCTTTCTTGGGAGCGATTTTCGGATTTCCCAATTGGGCCAATAGACAACGATTCCGGCAGACTTCGCAGTTTTGTTTGCCGGCACAATCCTCTTGAAAGTGACGAAATGCCCGGAGCATGTCGCGAGCTCCTGAACGCTTGTCCGTCAGGAACCTCATAAAATTGACCAGGCGCTCCGCCGTTTCAGGGCTGATCAAATGTTCGATTTTGCAGCTGTCGATCTCGGCCTGTTCCGGAGACAATCCAAGCACTTCCCGGAAGAACATTTCCACGGCGGTTCGCTTGGCGGAGATGTTGTCGACCACCTCCAGCCCATGGGGGGATAACCGCACCATGCGATGCGCATCGGTATCGATCCAGCCCCGCGTCTTCAGGGACCGCAAGGATATGGACACGCTGCCCCGCGTGATCCCGAGGAAACGGGCAATGTCCGATACGCGGGCCCAGCCGCCGTATTGGGCGCCCAGTTCATGAATGGCCAACAGGTGATGCGCGGCGCTGTGCGTTAGCGCGTTCGCGTCATACTGCTTCCAAGTTTCCATATGCGTTATAAATACAAAACAAATGTTTTATATGTCAAACATAAATTGCGGATCAGGGGCGATCCCGAGTCCTCCCGGCGTTCTGAATCTCTGATCCTCGGCGTACCCGGGGATCCTGACGGCATGGGACTTCGCTGTCCGAGAGGGACGGGTAGGCTTTTCTTGGGCTCGACGGAGGCGGACGGTTTGAATAAGAATGCGCGTCAAAAGCGCGCATGGATTTGCTGACTGGATTACTTACTCGAGACCGGGCCTGTTGGGCTCTGCTTGGCCTTCTCTGGGGATGCGAGCCGGCTGTGCTGGGATTGGATTACCTCCGCGGTCCTTTTGTGCAGAACGCCACGACGAACAGCATCGAGGTGATTTGGGAGACCTCGGAGCCCTGTCTGGCTTTCGTGGAGTATGGCCCCACATCGGACTTGGGGATGGCTGCGCCTGGCGGCGGGGCGGCCACCCATCACCGGGTGACGTTGCGGCCTTTGAATACGGGCGTCCGCTATTTTTACCGGGTGATCAGCCTCGATGGCCGGGGATGTTGGACAACGCCAGTCGAGACGTTCGCCACGTTGAAGCCCTCCGGGCCGATCACCTTTGCGGTGATCAGCGACACGGCTCAAACGGGGGCTGTCTTGTCCTATTCGCCTCAAAGCCTTCTGGCGGGAGTCTTGAATCGACTCGAGGTCGACTTGGTGATGCATCTGGGGGACATCGTGGCGATGGATTTCAATCCCACGAATGTGCAGGCCCAGTTTTTCGATATTTTTCAGCCGGTGATCCGGCGGACTCCCTTTTACCTGTTGTTAGGCAATCACGATCTGTTCCCGCCTTCGGGTGGGGCGCTGGATCTCAGCGCGCCGAATTTTCACAAGGCGTTTTCGCTGCCGACGAATGCCATGGACGGCACATCCCGGTATTATTCCTTTGACCACGGGGATGTTCATTTTGTGTGTTTGTTCAATCCGTGGTTTTACGTCTACGACTTTCATGCCCAGACGGATCAGTACCGGTGGCTGACGAATGACCTGGCCCGTTCGCAAAAGCCTTGGAAGCTGCTGTTTTGTCATGCCCCGATCGAAACCTCGAGCCTTCACGCGGCGGACGATTACAACTGGAACGGCATGGCCGACCAGATGGAACTCTTCAACCTGATCACGCCTTTGGCGGGTCAATACGGGGTCCAGCTGGTGTTCAGCGGTCATGATCACAGCCTGCATCGATATGTGCCGTTTGAAGGCCTGCATGGTTGTGTTGCCGCGGGGGGCGGGCAGACGCTTTATCCTTTTGCGTTTAATCATCCGAATCTCGCCCGGTATTGGCAGACTTATCACTGCGTCAAGGTCGCGGTGACCGGCGACACCATGACACTGGAGGCCTACGATGTGGAAGGGACACGCTTTGACTCGTGGACGGTTCAGCGGGACTTGCCGGCGCGGCGGCTTTATGAGGCGTCGTGGCATTCGCCGGTGGTGGCGGCGGGCGCGGCGGATGACGGCGATGGAAATGTCTGTGGACAAAGCTTCGGATTCTCGGGCGCCCCGATCTATCCGCGAGCAGGACATTTTTCGAATTTAGGCCGGGTTTTTGTCAACAACGACTCAAACCATCTTTACATCGGACTGGACCAGGTCATGATTCGCGGCGATCAAAACCTCTTTTTGTTTCTTGAATCCCCCCGATGCGCTGGAGTGACGACGATGGCGGGAGTGGGCAATGGCCGGATCGATCCCGAAGGGGAGGGGGTGGATGGTTTGGATTGCCTGGAGAACTTGGCCTTCGCTCATTTTGCGCCGTGCGTCGGCTGTATGCTGGGAGATGAATATGCCGATGGGCAATTCCGAAGTTTTGCGCGAACCAATCTGGGGCTGAACATTGGGCAAGGCATTTTTCGCCTGGACAAAGGTTTGAGCGAGGTCCCAGGGGCGCGTTTGCAGCAGTTTAATTTGTCTCCCCAGACCGGCAGTCCGATCATTCCGGCGGCCAGCGTGTTGTTGGAACAGAACGCTGATTTCATCCAGGCCGCCATCCCCTTTGAGGCGTTGGGAGGATTGCGGCCCGGCGATCGGATCCGGTTGGGGGTCCTTGTGGGCGGGCCGGAGTATGATCCTGTTTCGCAGACACGTTGGATTGACTCGAGTGTGCTGGGCTATTCCCTGACGGGCTCGGGCCGACAACAGGTAGTGTTGGAGGGGTTGAGTGTTGAGTTGGCCTTGCCCCGCGACCAGGATTCGGATCAGGATGGATTCTATGATTGGCAGGAGGAACTTGCGGGGACCGATCCGCAGGATGCCCAATCCGCCCTGCGGATCCGGGCAATCCCGGTTGCCTCTGGCCATTGGCTTCTTTCTTGGCAGTCTGTGCCCGGAAAACGATACCAGCTCGAGATCGCGGCCGATGGCCATTTCGAATTCGTTCCGGCCGCCGAGTGGGGTTTTCCCGTGATTGCGCGTTCGACGAACGAGCATCACCTGGTCCGGTCGGAAGGGATTGAGGCGGGCAAACAACGGTTTTACCGAATTCGGCTGATGACGGACTGACGAAGCCGCGCGGATCCGATCCCTCCGAACCGCAAATAACACGATTTACTCGGCAGACCGCCAGATGGACTATAAATGAATGGCCGCAAAAAGGCGCAAAAGATTCAACATAAATGCATTTTTGAGGTGATGCGCCTGTCTTCTATCCTGCGGACTCCTCTGTGACCGCAGATGGATACCCACCGCGAATGAACGCCAATCCACGCGAATCATGGCAGGCCCCTGATGCGAAGGGCCTCAAGTGTTCGGGCCATCGATGGAATATCTGAGATCCTGCGACAAGCAGCGCTGCGGGATAAATCCCGCTCTCCAGCCAGTCGAGTGACGCTCGCTTCGGCGCCGGGAACGATCGGGGCGCGGGCTTCATTCCGCTGAGCGATTATGCCAGCAGAAACCCTCCGATTTTATTCGGGTCTAGGGGCGTGAATTCGCGTTTAGGTGTTTTTGCGAGTATTTGGCGTGCGAATTGGGGATCCCAGCCACGGGTTGTCAAATCCAATGAGAGGGGCTAAGATGGCAACATCCTCATCGAAGAAGGGCGTATTCCTGCGTTCAGGAGAGGCTGTTATTAACCTGGGTTGGCAACTGGCGCACTTATGAAGACGCGATGCATCGGCACGGTGTTAATCGGGACGTTTGGCGTGCTCTTTTGCACCGCTGGATCCATGGCGGGCAAAGTGGTTCGAGTGTCGTCCCTCGGCAACGACAATCAAACGGGATCCGCCTGGGCGACGGCGAAAAGGACGGTGGCGGCTGGTCTTGCCGTGGCGGTGGATAACGATGAACTCTGGGTGGCTAGGGGAACCTATCCCGAACGCATCTCGATTCCACCGGGCGTGGCTGTGTATGGAGGTTTTAACGGATCGGAACAGGCGCGCGATCAGCGGGATTGGATATTGAATCCGACGATCCTGGATGGAGGCAAGGGGGGCCCGGTTGTGCGATTCGAGGTGGCCGGCAGCGGTCCCGGCACGCGCCTGGATGGATTTACCGTCCGGAATGGGCGTG
The DNA here is from genome assembly GCA_022709905.1 of Verrucomicrobiota bacterium. GTDB lineage: Bacteria > Verrucomicrobiota > Verrucomicrobiia > Limisphaerales > UBA1319 > JAKLHY01. The sequence goes on from JAKLHY010000019.1 coordinate 51,051, forward strand.
GGATTATGGGAGGGGGCGTGGTTTGCATCGGCTGTTCCCCTGTCCTTGCGAACAACCAGATTACTCGGAACACTTCCATCGGAGAAGGAGGTGGGATTTGTTGTTATAATGGGGCCAATCCACTGATTCTGGATAATGTGATTACGGAGAACTATGCCAGCGACAGCGACGGGGATGGGGGCGGCATCTGTTGCATGGCGGGTGACAATCCCAATAATCTGGGGTCTTCCCCGACGATCCAGGGCAACATTATCGCTTATAACCGGGCGTCGCTGACCGGGGGCGGCGTGGCCTCGAAGCACGCCTTTGTTTCCGCCGATAAGACCCTTTACATTCCCAGTTCCCCGACGATTTTGAACAACCTTTTTTACATGAACGTGTCTTCGGAAAACGAGGCGGGTTTGGGCGGGGGCGGAATCTCCTGTGTGACCAACGGCACGGTCACCCTGGTTGCCAACAACACTTTTTTGGCCAATGCCGGCCTGCATGCGGGAGGGATACTGGTGTATGTGGGGGGGCGGGATAATCCTGTGATCGTCAACAATACATTCGTGGGGAACAATAGCGCGGCGATTCGTTGGGGCGGCGCGCATACGATCACCATTGCCAACAACATTGTGGCCTTCAATGCCGCCGGAATTACCCGGTGGACCTTGATGCCGGGCGACTCGATGACGCTTGCGCACAACTGCGTTTACGGCAATGGGATTGACTATGACGGACTCCCCGATCAGACCGGTTTGGCCGGCAACCTCTGCTTGGATCCGCATTTGGCCAGCCGGGAGTTCGGCAATTGCCACCTGCAGCCCGATTCGCCATGCATTGATAGGGGCGAGACCTCCGTGTTGGGTTCAAATTGGACCGACGCGGACGGCCAGGCCAGGTGGCTGGGCGGGGGAGTGGACATTGGGGCGGATGAGGCGGATGGCACGCGCTGGAATGTGGCAGGGCGCATTATCCGAGTCAGTCCCGATGGCAGCGACAACGCCTCCGGCGAGACCTGGAGCCAGGCCAAGAAAACCGTGGGGGCGGCCTTGGAATCGATCTCGGCCGCGTCCTTGGGCGCCGGCCATCAGGTGTTGGGGGGCGAAATCTGGGTGAGGCAAGGCGCCTACACGGAGAACCTGACTTTGCCGGCTCATCGTTATCTCTATGGCGGATTCATGGGGACCGAGACTTCGAGAGAACAGCGCGATTCCACGACGCGCGAGACCCTCCTGAATGGCGGTCGCTCGGGTCGTGTGGTGTTGGCGGTGTCCGGCTACCGTTGCAGCGCCGTCGATGGCTTTACCGTGACCCACGGGCGATTGATTGGCCAGATGAACGATCAGGGCGGAGGGATCGAGTGCTTTCATTCCGGAGTCGTGGTGGCGAACAATGTGATCCAGCAAAACACGGCGAATCTTGGCGGAGGCGTGGGCGGTTTTGGCGGCGCGCCGTTGATTGTCAACAACCGGATTTTAAACAATTCGGCTGGGGCCGACGGCAAGGGTTGGGGCGGCGGATTGCACTTCACTCACTCCATGCCAACTATTGAGGATAACGTCATTTCCGGCAACACGGCTTCCGAGGGGGGAGGAATCTTCGCGTCGATGTCCTGGCCTTGGATCCTTCACAATGACATTAGCCGGAACACAGGCCATGGCGTGAAATGCGCGCTGACACGCAGTCTGGATTGGATCGTCACCCGTGAGATGTCGATTTCGCGGAATGCCATTTATGGAAACACGACCTCCGACCAGGGCGGAGGGATTTATGCTTTATTCTGTGTGGGACGAATCGAAAGCAACTTGATTGTTCAAAACCAGGTTGGCACCTTTGCCGGGGGCTTTGTGGGAGGAGGCATGTCTTTGATGTCGGGGGACTCTGCCGACGACCTCCTGGTGGTTGCCAACAATTCCGTGTTGGGGAATCAGGCCGAGTATTTAGGGCTTACGGGCGGTGGAGGCATCGCAACCCTGCTGCTGAAAGTCCCCAACATGGTCTTGATCAACAACCTTGTGGCCTACAACAACACCGGAATCTACAACCACCCATCGAGTCCGGTCAGTCCCGTCCTGATCCGGAACAATGTATGGGGCAATGGCAGCAGCAACTATGAGTTGTTCAATATCTATGGGGTGGCGGCTGGAGCGCTGAATCATCCCACCGATTTGTCTGTGGACCCGAAGCTCGTCAATCTGGTCGATGATTTCCGGCTTCAATCCGGCTCTCCATGCATCGATGCGGGGTCGAACCAGTATCTTGGTTTCGAGGATTTTGACGGCACTCCCCGTCCGCTGGACGGGAAGAACACGGGGGCGGCCGAGCCTGACCTCGGCGCTTTTGAGTTCATCCATCCGTCTGTTCGCGGGGCTCTTATTTTTAGGGAATCGGAGCAACAAGTGGACCGGAGTCAGGGAGTGGCTGAAGTGGAGGTCAAACGCATTCTGGGGGTGAGTGGGACGGTAACCGTCGCCTACACCACCCTGGAGGGAACCGCCAGGGCAGGCGTTGACTATGCTGCAACCACCGGGGTGCTGACACTGGAGAATGAACAATCGACGGCTGTCATCCGTGTGCCGTTGCTTTCCGGCGGGACGGGGGGATCCAAGGTGGCACTTCGGCTTATGCTCAGCAATCCGACTGGCGGGGCTTCCCTAGGCGCGGTGAGCCAGACAACCCTGGTCATCACGCGCATAGGGGGGGGCAGTTCTGCCATAGATCGTCCGACGCTGGCGATGGCCCGTCAGGGAGGAAACCTGATTCTAACATGGACGGGCAAGTTGCAGTCGGCGGTGAGTATTTCGGGGATGTGGACCGATGTGGCGAGCGCGACCAGCCCGATGAGCATTGCCTTGGGTGCTGGCAGCCGGCGGTTTTATCGGGCCGCTCAATGATTTGGGGCTTTACTCAGCAGACCGCCGTTTCTTTCGCGCCCAATCCCTGATTGCATCGGCGTCGGAGCGGGTGTTTAGGGATCGCAGCTGCACGGACAGACGGTATTCGTGGGGGGCGCCTTGGTGGGATCGAAAATCAGCCGATAGAACTGGGATTGGAAGCCGAGTGCATTCGTCATGGCAACCTCGTATGTCGCTAATTCCTCGGCTGGAATTGGCACGTTGTCCCAGACCGTTGGGCCCGGGAGGGAAAGCGCAGGGGTGGACTGAAGAATCCAGCGGGGATCCTCGCCGGACCAAGAGACGGTAAACAGGCCGACGGTGTTGGTGCGTTGAATACCCAGGGTGGGAATTGCCGGGATATCGACAAAGCTGAGGGCGCTCCGAAGCGTGACGGTGGCAGGCCCGTTTGACACGGCGCAAGTGGCCAGGGCGTTCAATCGTCCGGCTGGCGCTTGGAAGAATTTGAGGGTGAGCGAGGCTTGGGCTGCTGGCGCGAGATTGCCCAAAGGCCAGCGGATAGCGCCGTTTTCGACATAAGGACTGCCTTGGCTGGATTCCGCCTCGTAAGGCAGAAGTGCGGCAAGATTTGTGGCGGGCCAGTTGGTCGGGTTCAGGTTGGCGCCGAGGGCCAAGGCGTTGGTAATATCGAGGTTCAAGGCGATGTTGGGTCCCTGATTGCTGACCGTGAGATGAAACACCGCCAGGAAGGATTGATTTGTGATGGCCAATATGCCTTGGTGCACCATGACCACGCCGCCTTCAATCACGGCAAATTCGCCGGGGCTGGTCGCCTGACCGCAAGCGGTGATGACCGTGATGGGCCCCGAGCCAGCCCCCATGGGCACCTCCGCTTCGAGCGTTCTGGAGTCGCTGATCGTAAACGAAGCCTCGACTCCGTTAAACAGAACCTGGATGACGTTGGTCAGATTACTGCCCTCGATACGCACATGGGTGCCGGCAGATCCCTGGACAGGTTCAAATCCAGTAATGCGGGGTTGAGTCATCAGAGGGGTGGCGTGTCGAAGCAGTCGCTGATGGAAAACGAGGGGTTGCTGGATGCCGGTGGAACGGTCGAGGTAGAGGGAGGATTGGGCAGGATCAATCACACAAATGAGCGGCAAAATCCAGCCGGGATTCAAGTTCGTGCTGTAGTCCCGGTAATCTTCCGAACTATCGATATCCGAATACCAGGGGATAAAGTAATCATTGATCAGCGTCTTGACTGGAGGATAAGTGGATTCCGCGACGACTTCCTTCATCGTTTTACAGTTGCTGCAGGTGGCGCGTCCCACGAGCAGGAGGACGAGTTTGCCCTGCGTCCTGGCAGCGGCATAGGCCTCGGTTTTATTGGTGATCCACCGCAAGGAGTCTGTTGGAGGCTCGCTGGCCCACAGTGGGCCAACCGCCAGAATCCCCACGAGAAGCGCCAAACTGAGTCTCAAAGCCATGCCGCTCAATGTTCTCATCCGTTCAATCGACTAAGAAGGCTGAGTTTTCTGAGGTTGTCAATGCCCGAGAAGCAAAACATGGGTTGCAGGCTTGCTCCCACTCAGGGGGGGCATGGGGTGATGCCGAGGTGTTCGGCGAGCAGATCCGAGATGGCCCTGGGATGGTTCAGGGGGCCAAAGCTGACGACGGGACCTATCATGAGTTCGGGCAGGACGGAGTTCTTCAGTTTAAGATAGTTCGTCCTGTAAAGATAGCCGTTGGTTTGGATATGCCGGAAAATCCAGGGATCCGCCAGGGCGCGTTCGAGATTGTTTGCTCCAACCAATTGCGCGGCATAACTTCTGGCTTCTGGGACAGGGACGGGGCGCCGGGGCTGGAACAGCCATTCGTCGTAATGCGCAAACGCCTCGGGTTTGGTTCTCCAGACGGCGAGGGCCAATTGGGCGTAATCGCAGGCGTTGACGCTTTCCGGCAGCCGCACGTTGACGACAGGATTACAGTTGGAGTCCAGGGGCGTGACCAGCAACAGAATGCAAAGTTGGTTGCTCAGTTGCCTTTGGATGTTGAGCAGTCTCAGGTGTTGGTCGCGGCAATGGTTGCAGGTGTAGTCGTACAGGCTGACCAGAACGTGCGGCGCCTCCGGCGATCCCATGAGGGGCGCCTCCCTCAGTCCATAATTGAACAGGCCCGCATGAATCGAAACCTGGAGCGGTCCGGTTCGCTGAACCATGGGTTGATTGGCATTGTTCGGATCTTCCGCGAGCGGTGGACGGCTCGCATGCCTGCTGTCATTGGATGAAGCTGAAAAAGCCGATGCCTCAGAGTTGGAGGATGAACGGCGTGGGATCAAGTAATACGGGAGTCGGTGAGCGGGGGCAGGCGCCTGGATCCCGCTTGCCGAAGTCACCACATAGAGTTGTTTTTCGACAAGCAGTTGTCCGGCAATTAAGATGGCCGCGCCTGCCAGTCCGGCTAGGGCGCTGTAGACGCCCCAGGACCCGGGAATCTCAGGCGGAGAATGCAGAACCAAACCTCCCATCTTCGGAGAGGCAGGGTGGCTGGCCCTTCGGCCCAAGGGCGCCTTCACCATCAGCAGGGCTGTGGCCATTAGAGCACAAGAATGGGCCACCATGCAGAACCTGCAAAAGGACTTCAGCACGACGGCCTGCAAAAAGATAAACCAAAGCGCCGATCCCGAGATCATGACCGATAGGAAAAGCGCCACAAGCCAGGCTCGCTCTTCATACCGGAAGTTGAATCCTCGTCCCCAGAAGAACGTTGTCCCTAATAACGCCAAGTAAGTGAATACGGCAGGCACGCTGACCGGAATTCCCAGCCAGTACGCCCACCGGCTTTGGAGGACTTTGCCGCATCCAGACTCGGGCCCGCAACCGGCCACCGGTCCGCTTTGAAAGGAAACCCACGCCAGATACACCGCCCCACTCAGGGCCAGTGCTAAAAGAACTCTGACCACTTTCAGCCAAAGAGATGCAGAAGCGTTACTAGGACCAGACATACGGACCCTCGTCTTATTGGTTTCGATCAAAGGAACTTATTATCTCATATAAGCCGGTATGCTCCGCAGCAGCACTCATAAGATGCCCGTTCAGGCAAGGGGGCAGTCAGCCCCTCAAGTTACGGAGTTAGCGAATTACGTGCCACAGAGCTAGCGCGGGAATTTATTGGTTATAACCTATTGATAGAAAATTATATATGAAGTATTTTCCTATGGATGGATTCGGGAAATTGTTGCATTATGCATGGCTATAACAGCAGGGACCATGGCAGGATGCAAAGATCAGCCGACGCGGCGCTCGCATCTGAAACGCTTTGGATTCGGGATGCCGCAACGGCATCCGTTATTCAGGGGGGCGTTCGTGAGCCTTGCGACCGTAGACGCGCTCGTAGGCGCGGCAGAACGGGCAGAGGCGATTTTCGACGGATTGGACCAGGCGGAAGGCGGCGCCGGATTGTTGGGAACGGGCACGGCGGCAGACCGGGCAGTTTTGACAAACCTTGGCGAGGGCGAGATCGAGCTTGGAAGCAGGGTGGGGGGTCATAAGCGTTAGGAGTGATCAAAGTGATGAGGCGAGAACGATTGGGCTGGCTTTATGGGTGGGAATAGGAAGCGGCTACCTACAGCACAAGAGACACAAGCTTTTGAGAACTCATGCCATAACCGCCCTGTCGCGGCCGGACCAGTGCAATGGGCCGGGCCGAGTTTTTGAACGCCAAGCTCCTGTAGCGCCTGCGCGGTGAGCAGCATTCGCTCGGGGTCGGCGTTTAGCAGGTGCATCCCGCCCAGCACGGCGTGGATAGGGCGATCGTGCGTGAGGCGGCGAATATAACGCAGCGTGTTCACGACACCGGCATGCGCGCAACCCAGCAGCACGACCACGCCGTCTCGGGTGTCGAAAAACAGCGCTTGGTCGTCCGTGATGGCATCGAATTGGGTTCCGGCCGCATCCAGCGCAAAAGGACCGCCCACATCTTCGAAACCGGTCAGGCGCGGGATTTCCCCCGTGAGGTAGAAACCCGGCAATACTTCCGCCATTCCGTTTTTCAACTGCATCTGTGAGGGGTGGGCCTGAATGACGGCGAGGCTCGATTCGCTAATTCCAACCGCGCGTGTTGTGCCATCCGAATTTCGGGCAAAGCGTGGGGTCAGCGCGGCAGGGTGCGCGTAGAGTGGCGCGCCGGGTGCCAATTCTGAAATCGCGCATAATCCTCCGGTGTGATCGTAATGGCCATGACTTAATGCCACGGCTTGCAGCCTCGAAAGGTCTATGCCCAAGGTTTTTGCGTTAAGCGACAGCAAAGCGCTTTGCCCAGTGTCGAAAAGCATGCTGATCTCGCCTGCTTGGATATGGAAAGCCAGGCCATGCTCGGCCATTAATCCACGGTTATAGACAGAGTTTTCCACCAAAATGGTCAATACAACAGGATTATTCATGGGCTTCGATGAATTTGCCGAGGGCAGTGGCCTTGAGTTGGCCTTCCTGGCGCAATTCCGCGCGGAGGCCGTGCAAGCGGCCGTGAGATTCGGTGAGCCTGGCACAGACGGTTGTTTTGGTCTGGACATGGACAGGTTCACGGAACCGGATTTTCAGTTCGGCGGTGAGGGCTTTGATCCCATGGGCAAAGAGGCAATTGGTCATGGCGCCGTCCAACAGGGCGGCGGTCACGCCTCCGTGCAGCAAGCCCGGGTAACCTTCATATTCCGAACCCGCGAGGAATTCGCCCATCACACTGTCATCGGATTGAGGCTGAAACTCGATCTTTAGACCGGAGGCATTGGCGGGATTGCAGACCACGCATCCCGGATGAATGCGGTCGCGGGCGTGTTGCAGTCCGTGCGGATCCATGGGAGGACCAGTTTTCATGGGCGGCGGGGGGAAATTAAGAAATGTTCCCTTCTTCATGAGCGTGGCGTGGGGGGCTTTTCAAAACGATCATCAGCATGCAGGCGTAATAAGGATTTGCTTTCGAGCCAGCCGATGCGTTCGGTTTTAAAGCAATCAAAGGCCGGCACGTAGGGTTTTATATCCAACAAGGGGGTCTGGTCGAGAATATCCAGTTCGCCGATTCTCAGCCGCGGGCCTTCAATGCCGAGCAAACGAACACTGGACATTCCGATCGGGTTGGGCCGGGCAGGGGAGCGGGTGGCAAAGACTCCGTGCTCGTTTGGGTCCAGGAACGGTTTGACCACCAATCGTGGGATTGCGATTCGATCAAACCAATACAGCAGCCAGATCCGGTCAAATCCCTCGAGATCGCGCAAGGCGGGCATGAATTCGGGAAACAGCTCGATGGTTCCTTCTTCATCTTTGGCCATGCAGCTTTGAATTGGAGTATCAGCGGCTTGGCGGAAGGGTGAGTGGATTATACCGATAAGCTTCAGAGTGAGTGAGTTCATGGCAATTCCTTACGAAAATCGGCTCCGGTTCCAGAAATGAGATGGCTCGGATTCATCAGGCATTTGCAGGTTGACTTAAGGCCTCCCGAACCTGGCGCATCATTCGGACAAAGTCGCTGGAAAAGCGGTCGCGAGGGCGCGGCAGCGTGACGCGCAAATCAACGGCAGCCATTCCAGCGTTCATGACAATAATCCGGTCTGCCAGAAACACGGCTTCTTCGATGCTATGCGTCACAAAAAGGACGGTTTGACGATCCGTGAGCCAGAGGTCCATCAATTCTTCTTGGAGTTGATGTCGCGTGAGTTCGTCCAGGCGCGCAAACGGTTCGTCCATGAGCAAGACCCGAGGATTGACGCAGAGGGCCCGGGCCACAGCCACGCGCTGTCTCATGCCGCCGGAAAGCTCGTCGACACGGCTGCGGGCCGTTTCCTCGGGAAGCCGTACCCGGCGGATGGCTTCCCGGGCTCGCTGACGGCATTCGGCCTGAGGGAAACCGCGGATTTCCAGGCCGAGCCCCACATTATCCCGCACATTACGCCAGGGCAGCAGATCGCCTTCCTGGCTCAGGAAGGCCACATCCATTCGAGGACGGGTAACCTGGACGTCCTCGACAAGGACGTGACCTTCGGTGGGCTGGTCCAAGCCGGCCGCCAGCCGGAGCAGGGTGGTCTTGCCACAGCCCGATGGGCCCAGCAGACAGCTCCATTCCTCTTCCGCGCAGCGAATATTGAAATCCCGCACGGCCCAGACTTCTCCTCGTGCCTCCGTCCAAAAGCGTCGGCTGACAGACTGGAACCGAATCATTTCTCGGAGGGCGGTCATGGTTATCTTTCGCGGGGTTGCCAGCGGCAGACGGGCAGGGCGAGGAGCCGCAGGCAGCCATCCAGCGCCAGTCCGATCATTCCGATGACGACGATGCCCGCAAAGGCATACTCGTAGGAGGCTTGGGTATGAGCGGTGGCAATCATGTAACCCAATCCGCCTCGGGTGCCCGGAAATATTTCGGCGGCAACAATGACCCGCCACGCGATGCCGCCTGCCACCCGCAAGCCGGTCAGAATGGTTGGCGCCGCACTGGGCAGGATGACTTTAAAGAGCACTTGCCATGGATTAGCGCCGAGCACCCGGACCGCCTCGATGTGCGCCTCTCGCACCCCCCTCGCCCCCGCCGCGGTATTGAGCACGATGGGAAAGAATGCGCCCATCCAAATGACAGCGATAATCGCGAATCGCAGTTGATCCAACAGCCCGTGGCGCCAGGCTTCGTCGGCGTAAAGCACTGTGGCCGGGCTCGCCAAGCCAAACACAAGGATTGTCACCGGAATCCAGGCCACTGGGCTGATGACCATAGCGGCCCCCAAGCTCGGCGAAAAAACATCGCTGGCCCATTGGATCCGGCCGATCCATAAGCCCAGGGGCACGCCCGTGACAATGGCCAGGCCAAAACCAAAAAACACGCGCACGACGCTGATCCCCGCGCTCCTGGCCAAAGGCATTGAATCCAATGTCGGCGGATCCCGGAATGGATGGATCAAGACATCGAGCACAGCTCCGATAGGCGGGACGATCACGCTGTCCGCCGATGCGAAATGCCATAACGCCAAGACTGCCAGGGGAAGCCATGCGCCCCGTGTCAGAGTGAAGCCGAACCGTCGAAGCGTCATGGGGTCTTCAGCAAGCCCTCTCCCCGCAGTTCCCGAATGGCCGCCCGGCAAAGATCCAGATCGCACAGGTCTTGAACAAATTCATCCGGGGAGATCTGATGGTATTTGCCCTTAAAGAACTGGACGTCTTCCATCATTTCCAGCCAGGTTTTCATGCCGGCAATCCAACTCTCGGTCGGTTGTGCCAGGTAAGTCACTGTGGGCACCGATTGGGCTTCGACCGCCGGGGGATTCTTCGTCCATCGCTGGGCGCAATCGATGGCCAACGCCTGGTTTTCATGGATGAGTTGCGTGGATAGCAGGAGGAGTTTCAACAGGGCTTTGATCGATTCGCCCCGCGTCTGAATGGCCTTCGAGGTCGCCGCAACGCAGCAACAGGGATGATTGATCCACTTGCCCTTGGGCGGAAGGTCGCGCAAGTCCGTTATGGCCTTGGCCAATCCCTTGTGAACCGCGATCGCCGTGCCCGGCTGGTTCATGACGAATCCGTCCAAGGCGCCGTTTTCCAGCAAGGGCAACGGACTTTTCTCGGAACCGAAATTGACCAGGACGATGCCCACCCCGGGCCGATAGTCATGACTGTACGAGATGTTTTCGGCCTTTAAAGAGCGTTCAAAGACCATTTTTGCCACAGCCATGGGTTCCTTGTATCCGATCCGCAAGGGTTTGGCTCCCGCTTTGGCGGCCGAGACAAACGAAGCCCAATCCCCCATGGGCAGTCCCTTGCGGAGGACCAGTTGATCGCCGTCGGTCTGCAAGGGAGAGATGATTTTCAAGGGTTGACCGGCATCGGCGAGTTTGGCCACGGCAATGGTGGATCCTAATCCCACCTCGAACTCACCCCGGCTCATGGCCGCCGGCATGCCCGCGCCCCCTTCGGTCTGGATGAAATGCAAGCGGGCGATGGGCCGGTCTTTCACCACCAATTCATAGACTTCCTTGGGTTTGAGGGCCCGCAGGTGAAGACCCCAGGCGTCTTTGCGGGATTCGCTTTCCAGGGCGGCGACGTAGAGGGCCAGTTGGTGATCGTGGCCCACATGGCCGATTCGGAGGGTCGGCAGAACCTCCGGGCTTGCGTCGGCGCCCTCCGCAGCCAGCCCGTGACCTCCCAAGCGGAACAAGGCCATCCCGACGGCCGCCCATAGGGTGATGGTTTTCATTGGCAATTTTTAATCGGGTTAGAATCTGTAAGTTCCCTGGAAGAAGAACCAATCGGCGTCTCGGTCGCTTCCGGGCGTGTTCCGAATAAAATCTCCCGTGAACAAGTGGCCATAACCGGTGAACAATTGCAGGTTTTTGTTCGCCTGCCATTGGGCCACCAGGTTCAGTTCCTGGCCCAGGTCGCTGCCGGAATCCCCTGTGGGATCTTGGCGCGCCGGTTTTCCGGAGCTCCAATACCAGGCGTCCTCGGATTCGGCCAGGCGATACAGGTGATGATCCAGCCGCAGGGTCAGGCTTTTCCACGGTTTCACACTGAAGGTGACCTGATAGTCCTCGAGGTTCATCCAGGGCAACACGTTCATCGAGCCGTAGTAGTAGAGATCCACCGCGCCAAAAATACCGTCAAACGTCTCGTGCACACCGTCGTCCGGATCGTCATCGCCGCTGGCATAGCTGAATTCAGCTCCAATGCGAGGCGACCCGGGGCAATCAAAGGTATAACCCGCCTTGATATTCGCGCCGTAAGCCCGGATGTCGTCCTGGCCGTATTGGCCCAACTGGCCGGCCAGGGTGCCGCTGAAATCCCAGTGCTGGCCATATCGGCTCTCGAAGTAAAAACCAACCGAATGGGTCTGCTGATCGCCCGGGCCGCTTTCGCCGACAAGATTGCCGTGGTCGTCGTATTGGACGAGATAAAACAGATCAGGCTTGAGGGAAAACTTGTCCCAGGACAGCTTCTTGAACTGAGCGTAAGCCCCGAACATTTCATAGGGGAAATGTTCGTTGTTAAAACTTATGGGTTCACTGGTCACGCGCTGACCATAAAGCAGGTCCACCTGAACCGGATCGCTCTGGTAATAGACCTTGGCGGCATCCCACCAGTAGCGGCCCACGTTGCCCCATTCCCCCGGGCCGAAGACCCGGTTGTCGGCATAGCTGATCGACTGGCGGCCCGCTTTGAATCCGAACGGAGTGTCGCCGATCTTTTTCCATTCCGCGAACGCCTGGCGCAGATCGAGCGCGTCGTAAAAGGGGCAATTCACCGGCCACAGGTCCCGATCCAGGTCGCTGAGCCAGTAACGGGCATCCTGGACCTCGACAAAGACATGAGCTTGATCATTGAACTTGTAGTCCAAGCTCAGCCGGGTGCGCAGGAGCAAAAGATCGTCGTTTTTCTCCGTCCCGTAGCGCCGCACATCGAAGTTATCCGAGAACTCGTAACGTGTCCGCAGGTCAAAGCCAATGTTGAGTTTGCCGGGCCCCAGGGGGATGTTTTTTAGGGGCGAATACCAATCCGCAGTGGCGGTCGAGAGGGCTGGTTTTTGGGACGATGAGGGCGCAGCCTCCAGGCGTTGGCTGGACCCAGCGGCCTTTGAGTCGGGGGAATTGGATCCCTGACCCAAAACCATGCTGCCCGAGGCCAAGACCATCATGACTGTGGCGCCAAAGGTCATTGAGTTTTTCATTGCGTTTGTCTTCCATTTCATCGTTGGAGAGTCGCGGAGCCGGCCTTTTGAGGCGTGAAGAAGAGCTTGCAGAAACAGGAGCCGTCCTGGGCAATTTCATTCAACCACTCCGGGCAGGGACAGGTTTTGTCCTGCCCCATCTGGGCGGGTTTATGTTGTTGTTTGCAGGGACAGATATACTCGCCCGCGGCCAGAAAATTTTCCGTCATCAATCCGACCACCTTTGAGACACGCGCCGCGTCGGGATTGAGGACGAGGTTGTGATCGCGCGCGAGAGCGCTCAATCGTTCCAGGTTGGTTTTGTATTCGGTTTCCATAATCCTTGGGTTTGTTGTGGTGTTACGCCGTAGCTCTTTGAGTTTAGTGGCGCCGGTCGGCTTGTGTCATTTGGAGCAACTCGCCAATCGCCGCCTGAAAATCCTTCAAGGTCTCCTGCCAGCGCCTCAAGCACCGCCGCCCCGCCGCGGTGAGTTGAATCGAACGTTTGGCGGGACCGGCCATCGAGGATTCCGTCGTGGCCCTGACCAGGCCATCTTTTTCCATGCGCCTGATCAGCCGGTAAACCCCGGTGGGATCGGGGGGGCGTTCCTGGAACATCTTCAGTTCCGCCAGCCGATGGAGCAGTTCGTAGCCGTGCAACGATTCATCGAGCAGGAGAATAAGGATCGCGGCGTGCAGGAGTTTGTCCAGGTTTCTGCCGCTGCACGGGCATTGCTCGATCGCGATCGGGCCGGTTTTGCTAGTAGACATTGTCTAGTAGCGGAGCATGTCAGGGAAGAAATGGGACGTCAAGCATGCTCCCAGGGCTGGGGTGGAATTGCGAGGGACGGCGCGCAACGGTTGCTGGATTTATTTCTCCTTCGATTCCAGGGACTCTTCAGGGGCAAAGAGCAGGAAGAACCGGTCTTTATCCGGGGCTGGCAAGGTGCGGCGCAGATGGAATCCGGCCTGGCGCAGTTCGTCGGTGACGAGCTGGGGCGAAATGCGGCGCCGGTGGCCCGCGAGGCGGCGAGTTTCATGGGGCGGGCCTTGGCGGTCGATGATGGCCAATAGCGATGAATCGGGCATCCGTGTTTTCAGGGATTTCAAAAGCGGCAGGGGCTCCCACAATCGATGATAGGCATCCACAAATAGCGTTAGGCTAATGGATCGGGCCTCGGGCAGAGCCAAGGTGTTTTTTTCGGTGCGGAAGATCTGAGTGCCGGGCCGCGGCGCCTCGGCGGGAAGTTCCTGCCGAGACAGAGCCCACTCGTCCATGACGATGTCGTACAAGGGAACGGACTGCGGGAGCCTTTCTCGAAGCGCCGGAAGCACAGCCCGCCCGGCGTCCAAACCGAAGAAGACGACGGCGGAAGCCGGATCAAGCGCGGGTTGCAGCGCGCGCAGGATTTTTTCCGGGCGCAATGGTGGGGGCAAGTCCGGGTCTCCCGCGTCTTGCATCGATTTCTCGGGCTTGCGGAAGGCGAGCACAAAGGGCTGTTTTTCGTGCCAAACGTCGTCCAGGACATCGTGGAAAAGAAATCCGGCTTCGCGGGCCAGCCGGACCACGGTGGTTTCCCCGGTCCAATGGTGCTGGTTCTCGCGGATTTCCATGGGCGCCCAATCGGTCAAGGGGCCTTTTTGCTGGTCGACGATGACGAGCCACCCTCCGGGTTTGAGATCGGTCCAGAGATGCTTGAGCATCGATTGAGGATGCGAGAGATGATGGAACACGCGGTTCATGTAAACCAGGTTCGCGTAATGATCCGGCAAATGGGGATCCTTGCTTTGTCCGAGGACAGGTACCACGTGATGCAGGCCCCGGCGTTCGGCGGTTTCCGCGACTCGCTTGAGGTTGGAACAGTCGATTTCCTGGGCCAGCACGGCGCCGCGGGGGCCCACAACATCGGCGAAGAAAAAGGTATCGATGCCATCGCCGCAGCCTACGTCGGCGACCACGGCGCCCGGGCCGATCCCAAGCTCTCGGCAGAGCAACACGATGGCGTCGTTGCGATTATCGGCTTTCGAGCGCGAGGCCGCTTCCAGCCAAAGGTCTGTCCATAGAAGGAGCAGTCCCAATAAAATCAGCCGGGCGATTTGCATAAGGGTCGAATTTTACCCGGCCGGGCCTTCCCTGGCAAGCGCGCGCCGGATCCCGGCTTCATCTCCACTAAACGGGGCGGCATTCCCCAGCCGCTGCATCGCCCTCCCAACACGACCGTGTATCCTGGCATTGCAGAACCGATCCGTGTATGGCTTGATGAGCTTGGTTGCCCCGATGCCCAGGCCTTCCCGTGTTTGGGGGGGCTTAGTTGTTCATGCCGGGGCCGCAGACGCCTTCGGAGCAGCCGCACGAACCGAGGCTGCAGCTGGTGTTTCCGGATGCCGTCTTGCCGCCGCCCTTGACAAAGACACCGCCACCGACTCCAATCAACCGGCGCAACACCCCGCCACATTCGGGGCATTTCTTTAACGGCTGGTCGTTCATCTGCTGGTGTGCCGGGTCTTCGTTGAGGATCTTGCCCATCACGCTATGAATTAGCAGCATCAATTCATGCATGGTTTCGCGAAGTCCCCAGGTGGTGTATTGATAAATAACCTGGCCCTTAGTATAGCATTGATAAATAACCTGGCCCTTAGTATAGCATTGATTCATGGGGGATCCCATTGGGATTGGAAACAAGCTCGACTTGCACGGCGTTCTGTGCGACTTTGCGCACATGGCAACCAACATAGAACTAAACGAAGTGCTCCTCACAAAAGCGATGAGGCTTGGGGGTATGAAAACAAAGAAAGATGCTGTGAATGAAGCACTTGCGGAGTATGTCCAGCGTCGAGAACAGCTAAAGATCACCGAGTTATTTGGGGAAGTAGAATTCGAGGAGTCTTTTAATTACAAGGAACAAAGGAAATTGCAGTGAGAGTGATCGTTGACACGGACGTCTGGTCGGAAGCCTTTCGTAAGGAGGGGCCGAAATCTGAGTGTGTGATCGAGCTGCAGCATCTTATCCAGGAAGGTCGCATTCAGATGATTGGGATCATTCGGATGGAAATTCTTAGTGGGATTCGCAGTGAGAAGATGTTTCAGGTTTTAAGGGAGAGGCTGGAGGCATTTCCGGACAGAGCCTTGGACGCTGAGGTTTTCGAGACTGCAGCACAATTTCTGAACCTGTGCAGAAGCAAGGGCATTCAAGGATCCAACAACGATTTCATCATCTGCGCTTGTTCGATGCTTTGGAGGATGCCCATCTTATCGAAAGACAAGGACTTTCTCAGTTACCGAAGTGTTCTGCCGATTGAACTGGCGAGACTACGGAATGGGTGAGCCAGCCGGTGGGGGAACGCTGCGATTGCGACGAACCACAAGAACCGTTCGGGTCAGATCAGACCCACGCGACCCTGTCATCACCTGCCGCGGCGCTTTCACAGTCGCTTTGCTTGGTCGCTGTAGCGCTTTGTATATCTTAAGCACACCTTAGGACGCATCTATAGGAGTGAGACAACGGGTTGCGCCACTGGGATGACTTTATCTACCGCCATTATCCGCAGGCGGGCACAATGTGCGCGCCGATGTTCACCGAGTAGACTAAGACTCTGGACCACATGACCTCCACCGGGAGTCGTTGCTTCCAGCGGATCGGGCGTGACTTTCTTCTGGATGCGCCAGCATGTCCATCCATGATCCTCAGGCCTGGATGTCTAGCCAAAAGCGATCGCTCTTCCGGGAGAGCGGGTGATCTCTCCCGGAAAGCAATCCGAGGCGCTTGGCTAGTGTGGTGTCTGCGAAATACGATGCATTCTGTTGCGCCCAAAATGGCCCGATGACGAGGCACGCGGAGGGCGCATCCCCTTGGTGGGGCTGTAACCGACGCGTAACGAAGTCAGCGGGCCATTTTCGGCGCAACCCTCTGGGCGGCCGTTCTTTTGGCCAGGCACTTCGTTGCGCCTCCCTTACAGATCCATTCGGATATGCGCGGTCGGCGCGCCTCGCTCCTGACCAAAACTCCTGGCCGCAGAATGCATCGTATTTCGCAAACACCACACTAGATCAGTTTTTCGGCGCCGTTGTATGCCTCTTCGATGCGCAAGACCGCCGCGGCGATCCCCGGGTGTTTGGCATCATGGTGCGCGCGCATGAATTCAAACCGGGGGCCTTCCGTGTGATAAGAGATCGAACCTTTGACCTGGAACGATTTGCGGTTCTTGGTGAGAAACAAGATCGCGCCCTTGGTCCCGCTCTGGATGTTGGCGCGGGTTTTGCAGAAGTAATTATCCGCCACAACGAAATCGTCGAGGGCATCCAGCCAGATTTCCCCGACGTAAATCGCGTTGGGGATTCCCGCTTTATCGACGGTGGCAAAGACGGCCGGCCCTTCCCGGTCATTCCATGCCTGAGCCACTCTTACCATGCCGCATGTCATAAGCCTGGGCTTTCCTGATTCTGCGCCCGCGCAACCACATCCGTCTTGCGGCGGTGATTGGCGCTTATTCTTTCGGGGATGATGATGATCTGTTTAGCAGGACTTGGCTCGCTGGAGGAGGGTTTCCAAGTCTTCCATTTCCGCTTGGAGATCTTCCTCGTGCTCGACTTCATCCTGGAGAATCTGGAGGACGACGTTGTAGGTGACAGGATCTTTTTGCATCGTGAGATTCACCAGTGCTTTGTAGGTCATGATGGCGCACTGCTCTCCCTTGATATTCTGTTCGAGCACCGCTTTCACGAAGGGATCATCCGGGGCGTCATAGCCGCAGTTGGTATGTTGGTACCAATCCGCGGGTTTGGTGATGGGGATGCCTCCGAGCTGAATGATGCGCTGGGCGAGCATGTCGGCGTGGCGAAGTTCGTCGGCGGCGTGCTGAGTCAGTTCGGCGATGACCGCCTCCTTCATCGGGCCTTTCACCACTTTGGCGCCAATCCAGTACTGATAGTAGGCCAGCCATTCATCCGCGTAAGCCTTGTTGAGCAACGCGATGAGTTCGTTCACATCCATATCGACGATTTGTCTGCCTTTGGTGCCCATTTCAATTTCCTTTCTTATGATGGTTTAGAGTTTACGTTTTTCGAACCAGGCAAAGAGCGCGATCGTTCCTGCCCAGAAAATCGGGATGACAATCCAGCGAGATACGCCCAGCGTTTCCGGCAGGCCGATCTTGCCGTAATCTTTCCATGCCAGGACGCTGGATTTCAAGAGTGGATACAATTCTGCATAGATCGCGGCGCCAACGATCATTCCGAGGAGAGCGAAGATGGCGTGCCAGCGGCCTTCGCCGATCGCGCCGACCGACGTGCCCGGACAGAATCCCATCACGGCCCATCCGGCGCCAAACAGGAATCCGCCCAGGAGAACCGCGCCCAGGTTCATGGGCTTGTGGCTGATTTTCAGCGCGCCAAGATCGTTGAGCAGTCCAATGCCAACCATGCCCACCAGAATGGCCGAGAGCATGAATTTCAAGATGGTCATATCCTCGAGGCGCATCGCGCCGACCTGCTTGTCAAACCGCAATACCCGACCTTTTTGTAGCAGGAACCCAAACAGAAGGCCTGTGATTAGGCCCAGGAGCAGGCTATTCATTTTTCCTCCCTCCATACACGAAACGCGCGATCAGAATCCCGGTCCCAAAAAACATGGCCAAAGCCGCGAAGCCGCTGATCGAAAGCTGCATGAGTCCGCTCAATCCATGACCGCTGGGACAGCCATCCGCCATGCGCGCTCCGATCATGGCAACGACCCCTCCGAGGAAAGCCCAGAGGGCGCGTTTGCCGATCGAGTTGCCGAACCGTTTTGCCCATGCGGGAGGCACGCCCTCGTATTTGAAGCTGCGATCGGTGATCGAGGCGACAAGCGCTCCCCCGAAAATTCCGATTACCAGCATGAACTGCCAGTCCACCTGGACTTTCTCCTTGGCGTAATACTCGTTGTTGGCTACATGGCCGGCGGCCACGGATCGTTCCAGCAGCCCTGCCGCGCGAACAAAAGTCGTGGAGGCCCCCAAAAAACTGGTCTTGCCCATGACCGCCGTGGTGGCCCAGGCCGAGGCCACCGCCAGTAAACCGACCAGTGCGCCCGCCAGATAGGGGCTCCAGCCGCCATCTTCAGTTTTCCATTTCATCTGGGTTGCTCCTTTCTTTTCTGGGTAGGATTAGATTTGTGTAAAAAACCAGCGCTGTGGAGTGTTCAGGATTCTGCCACGGCGGGCCGGGCGGCGTCACGGCAAATTCAAGGCCGTGGGCGTGATGACTGGGGCTGCTTGAGGATTGCCCTCGGGAGGGACTGGGGTATTCATGGTTGACCTTTTGATGGGATTTACGGTTGGTTTAAGGGAAGCGCCGAAGGGCGCCCGACAGGGGATGAATTGGGATTGTTGGAAATCGTGGGAGCGGGGGGAATCGACAAACGATTCTGGGCTCGACCCAGAAAAACGCCAAGGGACATCCAAACCAAAGCCAATCCAAAGACGGACAACGCGAAGGGGAGCAGCCCCGGGCCAAAGGCGGCCAGAACACGTTCCAGGTGGGCGCCGGCGGCATCTCCGGACCGATAGCCAAACGTGTCGAGGAATGACTTGGCCTTGTATTTTTCCTGGCGATTCAGGACGGTGAAAAGAGTCTCTTCGGCGGGCCCGGTAATTCCCTGCTGGGCTGCTCGAAAGAGGGCGTTGACGATGGTGAAGAGCAGGAGGGTGGGAGCCAGGGCCAGGATAGCGGCTCCGCAGAGGCCCAGGAAGGGGGTTGCCGCCAGGGCGGTTCCCACGCCGGCCACTCGCATGATGCGGCCTGCCAGGAAAGCCTGGGCGAGCAAAGTGGCAATCTGGGTCCACAGATTGAGATGCGCGAAGAGAATGGTCTGTTGCTCGGGCGAACTGCTGGCCGCCGCTACCATCCGCAGCCCTGTAAAGTAAAGGAAGGTCGTAATTAATCCGTTGAGGGCCACGAAACCGCCGATCGCAAGGACATAAGAGGATTGCGCGACCGCCTTCATGCCGGCGAGCCAGGAACCTCCCAGGGACGATCCGTTGATGGGCGAATGAGTGGATAGGGACCGGGTTCGCGTAAAGGCAAACGAGACCCAGACCGCCACTTCGAGCAGCAAAGCCGCTGGAGGAAAGAGCCATCCGATCCCCCCGTAACGGACCAGACGCCAGGAAATCAAAGAGCCAACAATGGCTCCGAGACTCCCCCCCAGCGCGATCACCGGGAACAGCCGCTTGCTCTCCGCCAGGCTGAAGTGATCCGCCATGCTGGCCCAGAACAGAGAAACCACCAGCAGATTGAAGACAGAATGAAATATGTAGTAGCCGCAGGACACCCATTCCCGAAGCCCCGCCGGCATCAGCACGATGCCAGCGCCAAAGCCCAGCAGAAGCAGGGCGCAGATGCGGAAGACGGCGGCAATCAGCCAGCGGCGCGGAACCCGCGAAGCCAGCCAACCAAACAAGGGCGTCACCACCAAGGCGAATGCGACTGTCACGAGAAACAACTGGCGGATGCTCTCGATTCCTCGCGCCAATCCAAGCGTGTCCCGAACCGGCCGCAGGATCATCAAGCTGGTGAGCAATAAGAAGAACAACAGGCCGGCGGCCAGCGCGGAGGGACCTTCGCCCGAATGAACCTCCATGCTTTTTCCAAGCCACTGCCCGAGGCGCTCGCATCCCTGCCGCCCCCGAGCTAGTGTGGTGTTTGCGAAATACGATGCATTCTGTTGCGCCCAAAATGGCCCGAAGACGAGGCACGCGGAGGGCACATCCCCACTGTGGGGCTGTAACCGACGCGTAACGAAGTCAGCGAGCCATTTTCGGCGCAACCCTCTGGGCGGCCGTTCTTTTGGCCAGGCACTTCGTTGCGCCTCCCTTACAGATCCATTCCGGATATGCGCGGTCGGCGCGCCTCGCTCCTGACCAAAACTCCTGGCCGCAGAATGCATCGTATTTCGCAAACACCACACTAGACCACTCCCGAGTTCGGACGGTTGATCCATAGCTGACTTTGAACGGAGTCTCATGACACGGGGTTGGACTTCGACGATTGAACCGGGACACCCGGCCGCCAGCCGACCAGGAGCTCCTGCATCTTTCCCTTGCGATAACGGGTGGTCCAGCCCGCATCGCGCAACCGTTTTCGTAGGTCGCTGAAATCGCAGCGATGACATTCGTGGATCTTGCCTTCGGATCGATGGAATCGGGCCATGATTTGAAAGCCGCGAGGACTGAAATCCGCGAGCACCAATTTGCCCCCGGGTTTCACGACCCGCCGCATCTCCTCCAGCACCCTTTGGAAATCCGGGATGTGATGGATCGCATTCATGGTGACGATTGCGTCAAATGCCGCATCGGGCCAAGGGAGACAGGCGGCGTCCCCGATGACGTATTGAACTCTGTTTTTCACGCCCGCATATTCGATATTCAAACGGGCGTAACGCTGTTCTTCGGCCGAAATGTCGAGGGTTGTCACGGACGCATCACGGGGAGCCAAGGCCGACAAAAAGCGGCCTTTGCCCGTGCCAATCTCGAGGACGGAACCCTCCAGGGGCAGGGCCTGGGCCATCACAAACTTGACGCCGGCCGAGGCATCATACCCAAAACGCCGCATCCGGGCATCGCGCGCGGCCAATCGCCGGTGATTGGCGACGGCCGCCGGACTGCGACGACGCTTGGTGGGTGGACGGCTTCGAAGAGATCTGTCAAGGGATTTCATAGCTAAAACTGTCCGGTGGAAAGCATCACCAGGGTGCAGGCCCGAAGGGTTTGCGCGCCCCGTTGTTGGAGCCGTTCCTCGAGTTCGGGATTCTCGGCGCCGGGATTGAAGATCACCCGACGGGCGCCGCTGTTGAGGATGTCCTCCACAATCGGTTGCTGATTGCGGGCGGACAAATACACCGTGATGGTATCGATCGGCGCCGCAATCGCGCCCAAGGAAGCCGCGACAGGCGTGTCGTCCACCTTGGTCAGCGCGGGATGCACGGGGTAGGGGGTATGTCCTTTTTCGCGCAGCATCCGCACCGCTTTGTAGCTGTAGCGATCGGGTTTGTTGCTGGCACCGAGCACGGCGACGTTCATGAGATTATTCCTTTCCTGTTTTGGGGTTGCGAATCCATTCCCGCGCGGTTGGGAAACGATGACCGTGGGCGGGGTTTGTCTGACGAGGACGACCGATAGAACACCGAGGGGCCATGGCGGCTGGTTCGGATGTTTCCCTGGTCTTCCAAGATAGCCAGGAGTTTTATGGCTTCCGCGGGTTTCATGCTTAACCCTCGTGCGACATCCTGGACCGTGCAGGGTCGTCGGCGCAAGAGGTCAAGCAGGGTTTTTGTGGAGGATTGCGCCTCCCGAGGGACACGATGGATGCGAAAGTCGGCGATGACCTCGGCGGGAGGCTTGAACAGCCGGGCCAGCGATTTCAAGCGTTCGGGAGAAACCTGCAAAGCGTATTCCTCAGCGGGCGGGCGGACCGCGGTGTTCAATTGGACCTTTTCAGGCCGGATTCTCCGGATTCGTTCCGCCATTTGTTGAACGGGAATCCTGAGGGCCGTGTAGCCGCCCAGCAGCATGACTTCCAGCCAGTATTGGCCCGAGAATTCCTGCCGAAAGACCTCCAATCCCGAAATCAGACGTTCGAAGGTAATCTCGGGATGGGGACGATTGACGAAGGCAAACCGGGCGGGGTCCGGAGCGTCAAGGGACGGTAGAACAAGATCCGCGGCCTGCAATTGTCTCCGGACTTCCGGTTGCCAGAGCAAAGAGCCGTTGGTCAGCACGGCCACCGGAATGTCAGTGAGGCGATGGATTGCGTCGATGAGCTCGTCCAACCGGGAATAGAGCGTAGGTTCGCCCGAGCCGCTAAGTGTAATGTAATCGGGCTTGGTTTCCAGCTGCCGTTCCAACTCATCCAAGACCCCGTCCATCGGCGCCCATTCCTTCCGTTGGACGGTGTGACAGGTGGTACGGCCCAGTTGGCAATAGATGCAGTCATAAGTGCAGGTCTTAAAGGGGACCAGATCCACACCGAGTGAGCGGCCTAATCGACGGGAGGGCACAGGGCCGAACACATGCTTTGGAGGTTGGATGCGTGATTTCATGCTGGAGATCGGGTGGCCGTGTGGATCCTAGTTTGTCAATTACCGCGAATCATGCGCACCAGTTCATTGGGTCTTTGGTAACCATTGTTGACGGCGATTTCGCGCAGGGTTTGACGAGGGGTAAACTTGATGCCATTGGCTTCGAGGCGAGCGGATGCCGCCTTGAGATCAATGCCTTCCTCGATGCAGAATTCGCTCAGGGTCTTGCGCCCGGCGCCGCCGCCTCCCTGCCCGCCGGGCCCCTGGCCCGAACGCCTTTCCCCGTGGTTGGTGGAGCCGACCATGATTTCGTAGATCCGCTGGGCCGGCAGCCGGTTCTGTTTGGCGATCTCACCCATGCGGAGATCGGGAGCCGCCCCTCTGATGCCGCGCGATTCCAAAACGGAGAGGGCGTTGGTGACCTCGATTCCGGCCTTTTCCGCCAATTCACCCAAGGTCAGCAACTCCGCATGAGGAATGGGAGGCCGGTCATTCTGGATGTCCCAGCTTTCCCGCAGCGTGTCGGTGAACACCAGAAAGGAGGAGAAAGGCGGAAGTTCCAGGCGCACCGCGGCAAAGAGCGCCCCGCACAGAAGCACCCCCGCCAGCCATTCCCGGCGCCAGCCGAACTGCCGGGTTGCCTTGTTTTTGAAGTAACTCATCAAAGGGCGCCAATTGAGAATGAGGTGGAAAATGGAGGCGACGACGAAGAGGAGGCTGAACCAGATGTGAAGATCGATCCATTGGCTTTTGCGAAGGCCGAGCATGGACCAGTCGGTCCAGTTGGCGATGCGGCCCGGAGGGGCGGCCCATAACACGATTCCACTGACCGCCAGCGCCAGGAAGGCCATGGAGACCACCACCGAGGTCAACGCGCGCCATTGAAACGAGGATTTGGGATTCTGCATCGTGTGGATCGGTTGTTCCGGGTCCTTTGGCGTAATGGGAGTCTTCATTTCCGCACTGAGAATGACTGAAACATACGATTAAGCATTATCCGTTGGGATGGATGTGATTCTGTGGCGGTTGAACTGCAGGAGGGTTCTCTGGTCCGGTTTCATGGGGATGAGCCTCATGATCCGGATGTCCGAAGTATCCCAGCGCCACCGCGAGCGCCAAGCCGGTCAGCAGCGCCAGGGAGAGCTTGAGGCGGTCGTGCGAGTGAAACTGGAGTTCCGGCAGGAGGTCGGCGCAGGCAATGCAGAGAAAGGTGCCGGCACAGAAGGCCAGGGCGTTCCCTTGCAGGATGGCATTTGTTCCCGCAAAATAATCCACTCCATAAAAGAACAACAGGGCCCCCACCGGAGTGACCAGAGCGAAAAGCACATTGATGAGCTGGCGCAACGAACGGGAGCAACCCTCGGCCGTCATCAAGGTTGAAATGGCCATCGCTCCAAAGGGCTTGTGAAGAATGACCGCCAGCGCAACGCCAATTCCCGCCCCGGCCGCTCCGTGCTGCGAGCCCACAAAGGCCGAGGAGGCCAAGGCCACGCCGTCCACCAACGAGTGGAGCGATAAACCGATGGTCGTTCCCACCCAGGAGAGTTCGTGAGTTCCCGGCGCGTGTGGATGCGAATGTCCGGCCGAAATGGGGCGGGGTATCTCCTGAGCCTCGACCCGCTTCGGGGAAGGCTCGTGCGTGTTCGCTTCCATTTCGGCCGCGTGATGATGGTGATAGTGAAACAGCCGCTGGAGAAAAAACATCAGCAGAAATCCCGCCAGAACCCAACGCATGGTTTGATCGACGGAATGATTCTGATGAAAGGCATGCGGGATGAAGTGGAGCAGGGCGATCCCCAGCATCAAGCCGGCCACGGCGCTGACGGCGATCTGAAGCCGGGTGTGGTTCAGCCGCAGCGCCAGGATAAGCCAGCCGCCGGTCAAGGCCGCCAGCAGCACCAGGGCACAATAAAAGAAGAGCAGCGGGGTGGGGGAGAGCGGGGGAGGAGTCATGATGAAGTGGGATGGAGTCGGGTTGTTGATTAAGCCGCGATCTCGCAGGATTTAGCCGGCTTTCTCGAACGGCCAGGCGACCACGCCCCCATCCATGACCCGAACACGGGTGTAACCGGCGCCCTGGAGGATTTTAGCCGCCTCATAACCCCGCAAGGACACCTTGCAGAAGGCGACGATCTCCTTCTCTTTGGGCAGTTCGCTCAGGCGCGAGCGCAAGGCGCCCAACGGAATCAAGACCGAGTGCGGCAGGCGTTCCTGCTGGTGCTCGGCCGGACTGCGCACATCGAGGAAGACAAAATCGTCTTTGGCGTCGAGCCGCTGTTTGACTTCCATGGCGGTGATGCCCGAGACCAGGCCGTCCAGTTTGTTCCGGGCGACATTGGCGGCGGTGATGATGTTATCAAGCGCCGTGGCGTAAGGCGGCGCGTAACAAAGGTCCGCCTTGGCCAATTGATCGACCGTCATTCCCGCCGTGATGGCCATGGCTGCGACGTCCATCCGCTTGTCGCCCGCCCCGGGGCCAACGGCTTGGGCGCCCATCAGCTTCCGGGTTGGCGCATCGACGATGAGCTTCAGCATGATCAGTTGCGAACCCGGCATGTAATGGGCGCGGTCAAAATCCGGCACCACGACCGTGATGATCTCATGGCCGTGCTGACGGGCTGACTTTTCGGTCAGACCCGTCCGCGCCACGCAGAAGTCGAAGACTTTGCACACCGCGCTGCCCAGGACACCCGGGAACCGGTCCTGGCCGCCGCAGATGTTGATGGCCGCGACGCGCCCCTGTTTGTTCGCCGTGGATCCCAACGGCACATAACAAGGTTGACCGGTTTGGAGATTTTTTCCTTCGACACAATCTCCCACCGCATAGATATTGGGATCGTTGGTGCGCAGGGTGTCGTCCACCTGGATGCCGCCGGTGGGGCCCAGGGCGAGATGGGCGGCGCGCGCCAGATCGACATTGGGCCGAACGCCAATGGCGAGGATGACCATGTCGGCCGGCAAAGAGCCCCGGGTTGTGCTGACACCGCAGACGCGGTCGTCTCCTTCCAAGGCCGTGACTTGGGTGTCAGTCATGATCTTGACGCCGTGTGATTCCATGTGGCGTTCGACCAGCCGTGCCATTTCCCAATCCAGCATGCCCAGAATTTGGGGCAGCATTTCCACGATGGTCACCCGGCAACCGCAGTGCACAAGGGCTTCCGTGGTTTCGACGCCGATCAGGCCGCCGCCAATGATCACCACGTCGCGGGCTTTGGCCTGGGCGAGCAATGTCTTGATCGCTTCCGCGTCGTGCATCCCATGCAGCGTGAAGACATTTTTCAGTTTGACATTGGGCAGGGGAGGAAAGACAGGACGGGCGCCGGTTGCCAGAACCAGCTTGTCGTAGGGCAGCCACAAATCGGCGGTTTCCCCTAAGCGGCGGGCGCGGACCCGTTTCTGGGCTCGGTCAATTTCGATCGCTTCCGTTTCATTCAGAACCCGAACATTTTTGACCTTCTGGAAAAAGGCGGTATCGCGCACCACGCCTACGGCGGTGCTCATGAGGTCCTTTTGTTCACGGACCATCCCCGAGACGTAATATGGCAAACCGCACCCCGCGTAAGAGAGGAACTTCCCTTGTTCGAGGACCGTGACTTCAGCCTCGGGGTTCAGTCTCATGATTTTGGCGGCGACCTTGGGCCCGGCAGCGACTCCTCCGACGATGACAACTTTTAATGGCATAGGATTGCTTTGTTGAACCAGGACGGAGATGACGGGTCGTCATCCGGCGGATCCGACTCGCCGGTTCGCCTAGGGTTTGCCGATCGTAACCGATTTCCCCATAGGCCAATGACGCTGCTGACCATCGCCGTACCCTGATATTTTCCATACCATATCAGGAAACGGGCTCCCGGCCAAGGCCCGGGAACCCCTGGAGTGCGATGGGCCGGTTATCCGTGGCACCCATGCTGGTGCTGACCGCACGCGCTCGGTCCGGAGTTCAAACGCCCTTCCAGAAAGGATTGAGCCAGTTCTTCGGGCGTTTTGCCAGCAGCGCCGCTTTTGACCGTAATTCCGTTTTCGGCGAACAGACTCAGGGCGCGTTGTCCCATCCCGCCGGCGATAATGACCTGTACCCCTTGCTCGTGAAGCCATCGGGGCAACAAACCCGGTTCATGCGGCGGGGGGGTTACCTGTGTGGTTTTCGAAATGGTTTTTGAATCCGGGTTGGCCTCGATCAAGGCGAACTGCTCGCAATGACCGAAATGATCGGCAAGCCGTCCTCCGGCCAAGGGAATGGCGATTTTCAGCATAGTAGGGTTGTTCTGAGGTTCAGACTTAGTGATTGTATCTAACTGGTTCAGGATGGGTTTTGTGATTTCCATGAAAGCCGTCGCGGAACGATCGGGTGTGGTTTGCGTGATCAAGGGGATGCCGTGATCCCCGGAATCCACCACCGCGGGATCCATGGGGATTCCGCCCAGGAAGGCAACCTCCATCTCCCGGGCTAATTGTTGTCCACCGCCGGTCTTGAAGATCTCAGTCTTATGGCCGCATTCGGGGCAAATATAACCGCTCATGTTTTCAATAATGCCCAGCACCGGGAGATGAACCTCTTTGCAAAAGGTGATGGATCGACGCACGTCGGCGATGGCGACCTGCTGGGGCGTGGTGACCACGATGGCCATGGCCGGATGCCCCACCAACTGGGCAACCGCCAACGGTTCGTCGCCTGTGCCCGGCGGCGAATCGACCACCAAAACGTCCAAGTCTCCCCATTCGATTCCCCCGAGTAATTCACGGATCGCTTTGTATTTCATCGGACCGCGCCAGATGATGGCGTCGCGCGCCGACTTCAGCACAAACCCGAGGGAAGCCACCCGAACGCCGGACGGGCCGACGACGGGGCGCAGGGCTTCCCCATCGAATTCGAGCGAGCGGCCTTCCAGGCCGAGCAATTTGGGAATGCTGGGGCCGTGGATGTCCACATCGAGCAATCCGACCTTTTTACCGGCGGCGGCCAATCCAACCGCCAGGTTGGCGGCGACGGTGCTTTTGCCCACGCCGCCTTTGCCGGAGAGCACCAGGATTTTCAGAGCGATCTTCGAGAGCCTCTGGCGAAGAGTCTCGTCCTCCTCGGGATGGTGCCCAGGCGGTTTTGGGGATGAGTCCGCAACAGGAACCCGCTCCGGCGCCGCCGGGTGGTCGCGAGAGGCGCTGGGACTCTCGGCGGGGATTTGATCCCCGGATTGTGGACGGGCCCGGTAGTCGGCGAGGGTTGCCTTGAGGGTATTGACGGCTAGGACTGGACAGTGTTGATGATCGGGGGGCAAGCCGCCCACGGCGTCCAACACTTGATCCGATGTGATCCGGCTTGCGGCCTGAAGGTCTTTGCCCTCGGTCAAGAGGGCGGTCACTGCGCCGCTGGCAATGGAGGCGCCGCAGCCATCCGATGTAAACGTGGCTTGCAGGATGCGGTTGTTCTCAATAGCAAGCCAAAACTCCATGGTGTCGCCGCAAGGCCCGGTGAGACGGGCATTGGCCTGGGCGCCTTTAAGAGGTCCAAAATTAGACGGCAGTTGACGCGTGGTGTTCATGAGAGGTTCTGACATAAAACCGACCATCCTTGCCGGATGGCTTGAGAGGCCGGGGAATCGCCGAGTTCCACCACCGCGACTCCTTTCCGCTGAGCTTCGGTGATGGCGGGATCGTAAGGCACCCGCGGAAGGATCAAAGCCCCATCGGATCCCGCCCGCTTCTCAATCCGTTCCGCGATGTCCGCGTTCAGGGTCCACTTGTTCACGCAGACCGCCGTCGGCAGGCTGAAATGCCGGGCCAAACGCAGGACACGATCCAGATCGTGTTCTCCCGAAAGCGTGGGTTCCGTGACGGCGAGAATCCGGGAGGCCCCCGTAATCGAGGCAATCACCGGACATCCGATGCCGGGGGAACCGTCCACCAGGGTCAAGCTTCCCCCCCGTTGCTTGGAGATTCGCTGGGCTTCGGAGCGAACCAGGGTCACTAGCTTGCCGGAGTTGCCCGCGCCCGGATGGAGTTGGGCGTGGACCATCGGTCCGCAACGGGTCTCGGAAACATACCACTCGCCATCGACAGACGGGTTGAACTCGATTGCCTTTTCCTGGCAAAAGTGGACGCAGACCCCGCATCCTTCGCATGCCGACGGTTCGATCCGGAAGGTGCGCGGAACCGGTCCGTTGCCGGGGCCATCGAAGAAAATGGCTTCGAAACGGCAGAGTTCCTCGCACTTGCCGCACGCCGTGCAATGGCCGGGTTTTATGCGGGCTTTCTTGCCGCCGGTGAAGGCCTCACGCCGATGGACGCGGGGTTCGAGAACCAGATGGAGATCGGCGGCATCCACGTCGCAGTCTGCCAGCACCAATTGGCGCGCCAGGACCGCAAACGACGCCACCAGGGAAGTCTTCCCGGTGCCACCTTTGCCACTGATCACAACGAGTTCAGGCATGAAAATCCCTCAGGGTGCAATCGGCGCGCAACCTGGCCGTCCATCGGCCGGTCTTGATCCCTCTTTCGGTTTCGCCAAATAACATAAGGATGAAGCGGGCCTTGGTAATTCCGGTTGGTCTTGGAAAATAGAGGCGTTGCCAGTTTGAGTTAATGGATTCAAATCGGATCGGACCTTTTCGGGCAGGCGCCATCCTGGAGCGATTTTTTCGAGTTCCAAGAGCAAGTGGGCAAACGACCGCCGCATTCCCGGCACGGCTTCAATCGCCAGCCTGCCTTCCGAGTAAGCCTCGGCGACCGCCAAGATGTCGGGAATTTCCGCCAGGATGGGGATTCGACTTTGCTGGCAGAACCGCCGGGTTTCAGTCGCGCCGGCGAGGGCGCGATTGATCACAACGCCACAGTTCATTCTCGAGGACTTGATCACGTTCCAGGCCAGCTTGAGATCATGCAATCCAAAGGGCGTCGGTTCGGTCACCAACAAGACAAAATCGCTGCCGCGCGTCGTTTCAATCATCGGGCAAGCGGTGCCCGGAGGCGCGTCGTAGATGAGGAGTTCAGCCGGAGGCGCCGATTGTTTGACGGCCCGAATCACGGGCGGGCTGGAAGCTTCCCCCACATGAAGCCGGCCTTGTACTATCCGAAGCCGTCCCGAGCGGCCCGTTTCAACGATGCCCATGGGATGAGCCCTCTCCAGGATGGCATTTTCCGGACAAACCAGCTTGCAGCCCCCGCAACTGTGACATAACTCGGGAAAGACCAATACTTTCTGGCCCAGGCAGACAATGGCATTGAACTCGCAAATGTCCCCGCACAGGCCACAGAGCGTGCAGTCCGGCGCTTGGACTTCCGGAACAAGCCGCGATATCTCCTGTCGATCCTCGATCTCCGGAGCAAGAAAAAGATGCCCGTTGGGCGCTTCAACATCGCAATCCAAATAGGCCGTTGTCAACCCGGCCTCCGATGCCAGTCGGGCCAGGTTTGTGGCCACTGTCGTTTTTCCGGTCCCCCCCTTGCCGCTTGCCACAACGATTTTCACGGCGCGTCCTTCGGGTTCACCCCGGCGGGTTTGATGGAGAGATCATCGATCAGAGAACGCATCTCGTTCACCAGATCCCGCAATTCACTGTCAAACCGCTCGACAGGCGCGCAGATCTGGCGCAGAACCGAGTCGGGGTATAAGCGAAGGCTCAAGAGAGGGGGGGGTGGAGCATCACAATCTGGAGGGAGAGGCCTCATTTTTTCGCCGCTGGCAGGAGACGGTTTTCTTGGTCCACGCGGATCACCCCATGAATCTTGGAATGGAGCATGAACCGTTGCTTTGGAGCGGCGGCCTGCGCTTGGCTCTTGGGAGCTTGTTTCATTCCCGATCTTTCGATGAGGACTACTTGGCCTCCACCTTCGACAAGTCTTGAATTCGGTTTCGAACTTGTTCCAGGCCGGCTTCAAGCCGGTCGGCTTGCTGCTTGAGGACGGCTAGTTCCTGTTCTGCGGTCATGCCGGGTTGAACAGAACCGGTTAAGGGATCGGGCAGGGGTGTTCCCGGTTGCTGCGGCATCGCAGCCCGCTGCCCGCCCGTCAATCCTGTCGCGTAAAACCAGTGACGATGGCCGCGGCCGCCCCCGCCAAAGCCGCCCCCGCCCCGTCCCCGGCCGAATCCCCGTCCCCTCATTGGATGGGCCCAACCGGCCTGATTATAGCCGGCGCAAAAACCGGCTGCGCGGCCGGTCATCGGTCCCTGGCCCATCGGGCCGGTTTGATCTCCACCTGGCATAAGAATCTCCTTTCGTTTATGGATTTGTTTGTTCTTCTGTTTGCGTTGCATTCGGATCGACATTGGATGCCGTCGTGGGCCCAGGGCCCATGCCGCGTCCCATGCCGCGTCCGCGTCCCCCGCCTCCTTGGCGTCCAGCTTGACCTCTTCCACCGCCCCAGCCGCGGCCTCGGCCTCGGCCGCCGCCGCCGCATCCGCCCATACCTTTGCCTGTTCCTGGCCCCTGGCCGAAAGGCCCGGTTCCGTCGCCCATTGGTGTCATATGTTTGCCTTTCTATTCGTTGAGTTCAGTTGTGTCGTGAAAGTGTCTTTGCGCGAAAGGTAGTCCGGTGTCGAAGGCGATGAAGATTCCTCGAGGGGATGGTGTCGATGGAGGACCAGGCTTCCGACCTCGTGTCCCACATGCCGGCCCACGAGGGGACATTTGACCTTAAAGAGAAAGTAGATGGAGCGCGGGGCATCATCGAGGGTTTCGTAATTGGCCTGGCCTTTGGCGATCACCAGATCCGCCTGTTGGAAGCGCCTTCGAAATTCCGCGTCGCAGGCATCCAGCACAATCCCGGCTCCGTCGGTCCCGTTATCAATGACCTCGACTCTCTCGGGCAATCCTGCCGCCTCGGCATCCTCTCGCAAGGCATCGTTGATGGCCGGTCCGCCCTTGACCACAACCGTGATGTTGTCCCGGTCCAACAGCTCGATGAACAGACGATCGAAGATCAGTTCGCCCGCGTTATCCGCCAGATAGAGAATATCCTTGGCGCGAGTGGTTGCGTTTATAAAATCCACGAAATCCCCCTTCAAGGGCGAGGCGAACGAATGCTCGAGCGCCGCCGGGATATCCTCCGGGCGCAAGTTGCCATTGATTCCAAAGTCAATAATGTTCGCCGCAATCGCCAGACGCACCGCGGCTTGTTGAGGATTCTCCGAGGCCAATACCCGCTGTTTCCACTCAGGATACAGGGCCAAAGCGAGGCGGTTGGACTCCCGTTTGACGGTCAAGTAAGGGTCGGCAACAGCGGTCCGCTCGCGGACTTGGCGGTAGATCCAATGGCCGAGCATCGGGGGGCGCGATAGGTCCAACTGGCTGGCATGCCGCAAAGTCTCCCGCAAAATGGCCTCATGCGCTTGGGGATCCGCTGTGGCCATTCGGGCAACCTTCAGGCACTGCTGCATGAGACAGGGAATGCAGTCCAGAGTGGTCTTCATCACCAGTGCGCCTGGGCGTTGGACGCCGTCATCAACGTGAGTTGTTTTGCCGCAAAGGCCTTAATCGCTTGATCCACGGAAATCCCGCTGGCCGCATAAACCTCGATCTTGGCGGCTTCGAGGGCCGACCAGGCCTTGGGCCCCACATGGCCAGTCAGGACCGCTGACACTCCCAGGTTCGCCAGTGTCTTGGCCGCTTGAATGCCAGCCCCCTGGAGCGCGCTGGCCGTGGTGGCGTTGTCCACGACCGTTTGTTGGCCGGTCTCGCTATCCACCACGCGAAAATAACGCGCCCGGCCAAAACGAGGATCCACCGAAGACTCAACCTCCGGTCCTTGAGCTGTCACAGCAAATTTCATATTGATTGCATCCATTTTCCATTTCCGTGGCGCCGGGAATTTCCCCGGCGCCGATGACGATGGCCATGCCAGGCGCATTGCCCGGAACAGCATCCCGGCATCCGAAACTCGGATTGCTCGAGGTTGTCGGTCAGGAACGCCCGAAGCACGGCCTCGGCCTCCCCGCAAACATGCGGACGCACCCGCACGCCGACATCCTCCAGACAGTAGGCGACCGATTGGGACATCGCGCCGCACAACAGCACCTCGGCCCCCATTTCCTTGATCCCTTTCGCCAACTGGGGAGGCTGGGTCTCGGCGACCAAGACTTCCCGCCGACTGGTTTCCCGGCCGTTCTTCAGCTGAACCACCAAAAAGCGGCCCGCCACATCCAAAACCGGAGAAATCCGGCCGTCCCAGATTGGCATGGCCACTGTCATCGCGGCTCCCTTAGCGATTTTCGTGCCAAGTGTGGAAATGCACGGTTGACTCATAAGAATAGGCTGTTATTTAACGGTATTATGGCTGACCAAGGCTCCCTGCTTGGAGATGAGTATTGCATTATGCACGAGTAATGCCGCAACATTCTGTGCAGAATGCCATTCTCCGGCTGGAATCGATGCTGCCGAACGGGTCAACCCCTGACAGAGGCGGTTAAGCGGTTCTGGCAAGATCTCGTTGGGTTTCATAGCGATTTTATTTGACGGTCCGCGCTGGGCAGGTCAGTTGTGCCGCCTAATCGGACCAGGCCGTGCAGCAAGAGCTGTCGTAGGGCTGGCAGATTTCGTGTCCCAACCATTTCAGGTCGGCATCGTTGGGAGCCGGGATGGGAGCGCCAAGCTGAGTCAGGCAAGACTCTTTCGGATTCAGAACGACCGAACTTTTCCATCGTCGTTTGATGACGTGCCCGTCGGCGTAGGAGATGATTCCGGAATTGCCGTGCGCCTTGCCGGGCAGGTCTAGCCAATAGGCATCGGGCCCTTCGCAGGCCTCGGAGGCCAGGGCGAAGGTTCCGTGCTGGGGATTTTGTTCATCGAAAAAGACCGGCATGGCGGTGGGTCCGCCCGATTTAAGGCTAAGATGGCTCGTGGTGTAGAAGAGATAGAACCCATTCAGCTCGTTGCCGCTGCTGATCCGGGGGGCCGCCATCAAATCGACGTTGCCCAGGTAGTGATTGATGGCGTAGGACCGCGCCACTTTCTTCTGAGCCGGACATCGATAGGAGCCGGTATTGTTAACGTAAGACCATAACAATCCATTCTTGATGGCCGGTTCCAGGTTTTGATCCTGGCTGTAGATCATCTGGACCCAGGAACGCAAGTGCGCATCCTGTCCCTGCAGATCAAAACGGATTCGCGTGCCCGGCATTTTGTCGTTGTTATCATCGGCATAGAGCTGCCAGGCAAGCTGGAGCTGGCGCGCGTTGCCCATGCATTGGGCGCCTTGAGCCGTCTGTTTTGCGCGACCGAGCGCCGGCAGCAGCATGGCGGCAAGAATCGCAATGATGGCAATGACCACCAGGAGCTCGATCAACGTGAATCCCATCAGGAGAGGCCTGGTGTTCCGGAAAGCCATCCGGATCTGGCCTCGATTTTCGGGCTGGCGGGATAGGATGCGGATTTCGCCGAATTCGCCGGCAGCATCAATCTGCGACGAAATTCGGCCCTTCAACTTTAAGGTTGGCGTCGCGATGTTCATGAGTCTCCTCTAAGCGTAGATCGTGCCAACCCAGGCAATTATCTAATAAGTATTTGTCATCGTGTAAGATAAGAAAATGAATCGGCAAAGAGATCGCTGCAAGGCATGGCATTTTGCATGGATCGATTCAATAGCTCAGTTCAATTGCCATCCGAGAAACTGCCTTTGCGGAGTACGTTAATTATTAATTTAAGGGCAGACCCCTAGCCTGGGCGGAGCTGGCGAAGGAGTGCTGTGAAGTCCTCGGGCCATGGGGCTTGGAAAGACACTTGTTGCTTCTGGCGCGGGTGAAAAAAACCGAGTTTCCAGGCATGGAGCATGTGGCGGGTGGCTTTGCAGCCGGTGGTTTCGGTCAGGCGCGTGTTTTGACGTCGACCGTATACGGTGTCGCCCGCCAAGGGACAGCCGAGGTGCTGGAAATGAACGCGGACTTGATGGGTTCGACCGGTGTGCAATCGGGCTTCGACGAGGGCGGCGGCGGGAAAGGATTCGATGAGCCGATAACTCGTCCAGGCCTCGCGGCCGCCGCCATCGGTCACCGCCATGCGTTTCCGGTGGTTGGGATGACGGGCCACGGCGGCGCGGATTTCTCCGGCGGAGGCGGGCGGGTGTCCGCAGACAATGGCGAGGTAGATCTTGTCGATCTCGCGCCGGGCGAATTGACTGGCGAGGGCCAGATGGGTGGAATCGTTTTTGGCGACGACCAGGCAGCCGCTGGTTTCCTTGTCCAGGCGATGGACGATGCCGGGGCGAGCGACACCGCCGATGCCGCTTAATTGCCCGGCGCAATGGTGGAGCAGGGCGTTGACCAGGGTGTGGTCCGAGTGGCCAGCGGCCGGATGAACCACCAGGCCGGCGGGCTTATTCAGCACCAGCAAATCGTCGTCCTCGAACAGGATCTCGATCGCCATTTCCTCGGGCTGGGCCGTCGAGGGTTGCGGTTGGGGCCAATCGATGGTGACGAGTTCTCCCGCCCGGGGGGCATGAGTAGGTTTGACGATTTGGTTATTGACGCGGACGGCGCCCTGGGTAATCAGGCGTTGCCAGGCGCCTCGGGATACTGTGGGAAAGTGGTCGCGCAGGAAGGTGTCGAGTCGCTCCTGAGGTCTGGACTGTTCAAGGGTGAAGCTGCTGCGATCGGGATTGCTCATGCGCCAGGTTCCGGGCGTTTCCCTGAGAGCTGCCACCATAGCCCGGCGCCGACCAGAAAGACCAGCAAGCTGAGCAACTGCGCCGGCGTGGCCCAATTCCCGAGATAAAAGGTCTGGTAATCCCCCCGGAAGAACTCATCGATAAACCGCAGCACGGCGTAGCTGATGAGGTAAGCCGCAAAGATCTGCCCGTCGAATTGTTTCCGACGGTAACCCCAGGCCAGAACCGCATACAGCCCGGCATTCAGCAGGGATTCATAGAGTTGGGTGGGATGAACCGCTGTGCCTGCTGTTTCATGGTCCGCGGGGAAGCGAATGCCCCAGGGCATTTGGGTGGGCCGTCCGTAACAACAGCCGTACATCAGGCAGCCGACGCGTCCGAACACATAGCCCAGGGCGATGCTGGGCGCCAGGGCGTCGGCCGTCTTCCATAGGGGAAGTTTCTTCCAGTGCAGATAGAACAGGCTGGCGATCGTTGCGCCCATCAATCCGCCATAAAAGACCAAGCCTCCCTGACGGATCATAAACACTTCCCAAAGCGGGTGGTTCGCGTAATAATCCTCCCAGTTCGAGATAACATAGAGCGCGCGGGCGCCCAAGAGAGAACCTATGACCAACCATGGACCCAAATCGATGATCGATTCGGGATTGAGACCGTCGCGCAGGCCGCGCCGGCTCGCGGTCCACAGACCAACCATGAAACCGATGGCGACCAGAATCCCATACCAATGGATATCCAGTCCGCCCAGTTGGAAGGCAATCTTGTGCACCCACTCATCTTAATCCACAGGCTCGCCCGGCGTCAATGTCAGCACCCCTCGCAATTTTCAAACAGGCTCTCAAACAGGAGCTACCCCACGTATGAATGAGAAACCCTTGCGTTTTGGCACAAGCGGACTGCGGGATTTCGACGAGAACCTGACCGATCGGGAGGTCTACATCAACACCAAGGGTTTCCTGTTGTATCTCGAGGATTTGGCGCGGCGGGGAGGGGTGGGCGGCTTGAAAGAGGGCGGGCCCGTAGCTCTGGCGTCTGATTACCGTCCCAGTTCACGCGTCGACCGGATCCCGCGAGCGGTCGCGGTGGCCATCCTCGATGCGGGATACGAAGTGGTTTTCTGCGGCCATATTCCGACGCCGGCTGTTTCGTATTATGGATTGAGCCGGGGAATGGCCAGCATCATGGTCACGGGCAGCCACATTCCTTTTGGTTTGAACGGGATCAAATTTAACCGGCCGAACGGGGAGATTCTCAAGTCCGAGGAAAAACCGATTTTGGAAAAGGTGGCCCGGGTGCGGGAGGAGATTGCCGCGGGGCCGCGCCGGGATTGGTTCCGGCCCGATGGGGGATTCCATCCCGAGGGGGCGCCTATGTTAGGTCCATTGCTCGAGAGGGCCGGCGCCGCGCTGGCCCGGAAAGAGGCGCGGGCGGAGCACGATTATCTTCAGCGATACGTGTCGGTGTTCGGACCTCAGGCCTTGCGGGATTTGGACCTGGTGTTTTATCGCCAGTCCAGCGTGGGACGCGATCTGCTGCCGGCGATCCTTCGGAGTTTGGGGGCCAGGGTGTCCGAGGTGGGAGAACTGGCCGTTGATCGAGGGGCCTTTCTATCGGTGGACACGGAGAAGATGACTCCGGAAATCCGGCAGGCTTTGCGCGGGCTGGCGGCTGATTTCGCCGCCGAGCATGGGCGCAAGCCCTTTGCGGTGCTCAGCGCGGATGGCGATGCGGATCGCCCCGTTTTTTGCGACGAAGAGGGCGAGTTTATTGCCGGCGACATGTTGGGCGTCTTGACCTCGCTGTACTTGAAACCGGGTTTCGTGGCGGTTCCGATCACGTGCAACAGCGCGGCGGTCCGGTGGCTGCAGCGCCTGGCGACCGTGGTTCAGACGCGGGTGGGTTCGCCTTACATCAACCAGGCGATGCAGACCGCTTTGCGGGCAAATCCCAAACTGCGGGCCGCGGGCTACGAAGCCAACGGAGGATACCTGTTGGGCACGGACTGGGACATTGGATCGGAGAGGCTGCGGGCCCTGCCGACCCGAGACGCGGCGCTGCCTCTGATTTGCGGGCTTCTCCTGGCCCGCCAAGGCGTCCTGGAAAAGGAAGACGGCTCGATGACGCCCCTCAGCCGGGTTTCTGATTTGATCAAGGTATTTCCGAGGCACGTGTTTGCCGGGGTGGTGGATCGCGAACACGACGGCGTGGCCTATGAATCGGCCGAGACCGGGAAGCGGATTCTCCGTCGATTAAGTCCCCTCGAGGAGGGGATTCAAGAGGTGGATTTTCGGCGCGAGACGGTCGTTTACGCCTCCGAATCGGGATCGGCAGACCTGCCGGGCAGAGAGGAGGGCGGGCAAATGAATGGGCTGACAGCCGAATGGCAGGTCATCCAGAGAAGGCTGGCCGCCTATTTCCATCCGGCGCGGGGATTTGTCCCCATCGAGAAACTTAACTACCTGGATGGATTGAGAATTTACTTCGCCAATGGGGAAATTGTGCATTTGCGCCCCTCGGGTAACGCCCCGGAATTCCGGTTTTATGCGGAGGCAGACCAGGCGGAGCGGGCGCGTCAGATTGGCGAACGCCGGGTCGAGATCCTCCGGGAGATGATCCGCGATCTGGCCAAGGACTGATGGCCAAGCCTGAACCGCAAATAAAACAACTTAACCGCGAATGGACGCCAATCCACGCGAATCATGGCGACCCAATTACGAAGGTCTCAAAGTGTGCGCGTAATCGATGGAATGTCTGAGATCCAGTGATAACCGGCACGGCGGGATAAATCCCGCGCTCCATTCCAGCCGGAGCGCGGAATTCATTCCGCAGAGCGATTCTGCCAGCAGGAAAGCTCCGGTTTTATTCGCGTCCATTGGCGTTAATTCGCGGTTCTGTTTTTCGAAGCGTTTTCTGGGCGGTTTTTGGGACGAAGCCCGGGTGTTGACGTCCGCAGGCTGTTTTGTTGTGATGCGGGGAGACATCCATGGATTCCGGCGAGAGAGAATACTTCTCTGAAGGGGCTTGGAGGGTCTGATGGCGCGTATCATGAAAATAACGCTGTTTATTCCTTGTTTTGTGGATTCATTTTATCCGCAGGTTGGCATCAGCATGGTGCGGATTCTGGAGCGGTTGGGTCACCGAGTGGAATTTCCGGAGGACTTGACCTGTTGCGGACAGCCGGGATTCAACAGCGGTTGCTGGACGGAAGCACGGTTGGTGGCCGAGAAAGTGCTGCGGCGTTTGCGCGACACGGAGGTGGTGGTCATCGCCAGCGGGTCCTGTGGCGCCATGGTCAAGAACTACTATCCCGAGCTGTTCGCCGGGACGCCTCTCGAGAAAGACGCCCGAGCATTGTCGGCGCGGACTTACGAGTTCAGCCAGTTTCTGGTGGACCGCCTGGGAGTCACCGATGTGGGGGCTTGTTTTAATGCTCGCGTGACTTACCATGACGGATGCCACAGCCTGCGGGAAATGAACATCCGCGATGCGCCCCGCCGGCTGCTGGCCCAGGTGAAGGGCCTGGAACTGGTCGAGATGAAACAGGTGGTTTGCTGCGGATTCGGCGGCACTTTTTCGGCCAAGTTTCCCATGATCTCGACAGCCATGGGGGAGGTCAAATGCGCCAGCGCCGCCGAGACCGGGGCTGACTACATTGTTTCCAGCGATTCCAGCTGTCTGATGCATATTCAAGGCCTGCTGGATCGCCAGGGCAAAACGATGCGCACCATTCACCTGGCCGAACTCCTGGCACGCTCATGAATACTTCAGCTCATCAATTTCACGAACAGGCCACGCGGCTTTCCCATGATTTGCGCCACCGGGCGCTCATTCAAACCGCCCTGGAAAAATACGAGGTCAAGCGCGACGAGAAGAAGGCCGTCTTTCAGGACTGGCAAGGAGCCCGGCAGCGCGCCGCCGAGATCAAGTGGGAGGCCGTCAACCATCTGGATGCTTACCTGGTGGATTTTGCCCGCAAGCTCGAGGGGCGGGGGACCAAGGTGCATTGGGCCGAAAACGGCGAGCAGGCCCGCGAGATCATCGTGGGGATTGCCCGCGCCAAAGGGGCCCGGGCCCTCATCAAATCCAAGTCGATGACGTCCGAGGAAATTCACCTCAACGAATCCCTCGAACAATCGGGCGTATCGGTGGTGGAATCGGATCTGGGCGAGTATATCGTTCAGCTGCGCGGCGAGGCCCCCTACCACATTGTATTCCCGGCGATGCATCTGACCCGGGACGAGATCAGCGATCTGTTTACCCGGAAACTGGGCACTCCACCCACGAAGAGTCCCGAGGAACTCACGATGATTGCCCGGCGGGTGTTGCGTCAGAAATATATCCAGGCGGACATTGGCCTCACAGGGGCGAACTTTGCCGTCGCCGAGACCGGCATGATTTCGATCACCGAAAACGAGGGCAATTCCCGGCTGACGTCCGCCCTGCCCAAAACCATGATCACGTTGTTGGGCATCGAAAAGATCGTGCCCCAACTGGCTGATCTGGCCTTGTTTCTCCCGATGCTGGCCACGGTCGGCGCCGGCCAGTTGATCTCTGGATACAACACACTTTACGGCGGGCCGCGGCAGCCCGGGGAATTCGATGGACCCGAGGAATTTCACGTGGTCCTGCTGGACAACCAGCGGACCGTTCTGATGTCGGATCCTGAACAGCGGGACGCGCTGCACTGCATCCGATGCGGGGCCTGCCTGAATGCCTGCCCCGTCTACCGCAATATCGGGGGCCACACCTATGGGACGGCCTACTCGGGACCGATTGGATCGGTGATTACGCCGCACCTTCGAGGGTTGCTCGAATGGAAGCATCTGTCCTACGCCTCGTCGCTCTGTGGAGCCTGCACAGAAGCCTGTCCCGTTCAAGTGCAGCTGCATCATCATCTCCTTCAGAACCGGCGCAATGTGAACCGCCAGAAACCGGTTTGGTGGGAGAAACTGGCTTTTCGCGCCTTTGCGGTCCTCGCAAACAGTCCGGGGCTTTGGCGCTTGGCCCAAAAAGCGGGCCGGCTTGCTCAAAAAGCCCATCCCTTGATCAAGGGCGGCGCGCTCGACCCGGCTCGGCCCTGGACGCAATCACGCGATCTGCCGCCCCTGGCCAAGGAAACCTTCCGCGATTACTGGAGAAAACGCCGATGAATGCCCGAGACGCCATCCTGGCCCGCATCAAAGAGGCCCTTCGAACACCCGCGCCCCCGGCCGGCGCGCGCGATCACGATTCAGGCCACCCTCCAACAGGAGCGCCGTCGCGGGATTTTTCCCGTTTCCTGCCCGCTGTCGGCGATTCATTCGAGGATAGGATCCAGTCCTTTCGCGCAGCGGCCGCCGAATTGAAGGCCGATTTCCGTCTGTTTGAAACCCAGGAACAGGCTTTGGCGTCCCTCCGACAGCTCAGCGCCGAAGAGAAGTGGCAGCGCCTGGGTTCGCATCGCGGCGCGCTCACAGACGCGGCCTGTGAAATTTTACGTCTTCCCGTGGTTCAAACCGATCAGGCCTATGATGTGGCCGCTTTGGAGGCCTGCGACGCCGGCCTCAGCGAATGTGACGCCCTGGTGGCGCAGACCGGCAGCGTGGTCGTCTCGAGCCGCAGTGCCGGTGGACGCGCCCTAAGCGTGCTGCCGCCGCACCATGTGGTTCTGGCACGGCGGGATCAACTGGTGCCGGACCTTCCCCAGGCCCTGGCGATGATCCAAAAGAAATACGGCGACCACTACCCCAGCATGATCTCGTTCATCACCGGTCCCAGCCGCACCGGCGATATCGAACGTATCCTGGTCCTCGGCGCCCATGGTCCGAAAAAACTAACGATCTTCTGCTTCTAACGAAGCTGCGCCTAGGGATCGAGGCCTTATGAAAGAACTTCACGTGACTGGTCGGTTTGAGTCGCAGCTTCGTTAGTCTTTCAGGCCTTTGAAATTGGGTTCGAGGCGTTTATTTTCCTCGAGGAGTTTGGCGAGGGTTAGTTCGCCCTGGCGATAACCGGCCTCGCGGCCCAGGATGGCGGTGAGGTTGGATCGGACCGAGGGGGCGACGGTGGGATTTTTATAGTTCCCCTCGAGAATGAACTGGTGGAATTCCTGAATATTCTTGACAGCCCCGTCGGTGTAGAGGTCCGCATGGCGTCCGCCTTTGTAAGGTTCGTTCCCCCGGATGAATACCTCGCCAAAGTAATCCGTGACGATGACACCTTCGGATCCAAAGACCCGGCAGGTGATTTCGTCCTTCATTTCCGGAATGGATTGGATGCAGGTGAAGGAGAGGGGCACCTCGTTGGCCATGGTATAATTAACAGCGAAGTGGTCCCAGATGCTGCCTTCAGGACGGAGTTTTCGTCCGCCCATGCCGACGGCTCGAACGGGGTCGGAGTTTAGGATCCACGTGGCCACATCGAGGGCATGGATGCTTTGCTCGACGATGAAATCCCCGGATAACGGCAGCACGCAATACCAGTTGCGCAGGGCCTCCGCCGGATCGGCGGGAGGTCCTGTTCGACCGCCGCCCTGCCACGGATAATGCGCCTCGGCCAGCACCAATCGGCCGAGATCGCCACGATGGACGCGCCCGACGGCTTCGCGGTAGAAGTCGCTGGCCCGGGTTTGAAAATCGACGAGGAAAACCTGTTTGTTCGCGGTGGCTTTGCGGCCGGCGTCGGCAAAGACCGTGCAACCGGGAACATCGACCGCAATCGGTTTGGCCACGAACACATGTTTGCCGGCTTCGACCGCGCTCATGGCCTGTTGGGGATGGAAATAGGGCGGAGTTTCGATGACGACGGCGTCCAGGGGGCTTTCCAGGAGTCGTTTGTAACCGGAAAGCCCGGTATAACGTCGCGAGGCGGGCACGCCGAACTTGTCGCCGAACACCCGGACCCGGTCCTCGAAGTAATCGGCGCCGGCCACGAATTGATAAAGCCCGCTCTTTTGGAAGAGATCGGCAATCCAAAGGCCGCGTCCGCCGCAGCCGATCAGGCCCAGCGAGATCTTGGTATTGGCGGCTGCGCCGAAGACGAGCGAAGGGTGGAGGGCCAGAAATGCGCCGGCGGCGGTTTGAGCGAGAAATCCCCGTCGGGTCACGCTGCGATCTGGATTTGGCTTTTTCATGATGGTTTGGCTTGGAAAACGAGCCTGTTATGCCCGAAACTGAGCGCGAATACAACCTAAAGACGTGAGATCATGAGAACGCATGGATGGATAGGTGTGGGATTGTGGCTCGTTGCGATGACGAGCCCGGCTGTTGTCTCGGCATTTGCGGATGCCGGAATGCCTTTGCGCGAGGCATTCGAGCATCCGGCTGCCAAGCACAGGATCCTGAAGATCATCCACGGCTGGCCAGATTCAACACGGACCCAGGAGGATTGGATCCGCACGTTTCAAAGACAGGGGTTCGGCGGCGTGGTCTGCAACGTTTCCTTCCAGGAGTATCTCGAGAGCCCAGCCCGATGGGAGGCATTTCGAAAGGCCATCACAAGCGCCAAGAATGCTGGCATGGCTTTGTGGTTGTATGACGAGAAGGGGTATCCCTCCGGAACGGCTGGCGGGTTGGTTTTGCGGGATCATCCTGAATT
Source organism: Verrucomicrobiota bacterium (assembly GCA_022709905.1). Lineage (GTDB taxonomy): Bacteria > Verrucomicrobiota > Verrucomicrobiia > Limisphaerales > UBA1319 > JAKLHY01. The sequence goes on from JAKLHY010000019.1 coordinate 93,787, forward strand.
GGAGGCCCGGGGCTGGTTGATCGCCGATCAAGAAGTCCAATCGGGCCGCGTCGAATTGGGCGTGCCGCCGGGAGACCTGGTTCTGGCAGCCGCTTCCCGTTACCGGGATGGCCTTGTTGCCAGAGACCCTCAGGTGGACCTCAAGGATTTCATCCGGGAGGGACGGCTGAACTGGGACGCGCCCGCGGGTTCATGGAAGGTGATGGTGGTGACCGAGTCCCGGCTTTACGAGGGGACCCACGCGCAACTCAGCCTGGCGGATCGGACGCCCTATATCAACCTGCTGGATCCCGAGGCGACCGCCCGATTTTTGAGGGTGACGCACGATCGATATACTCGGGAATTGGGTGGAAACCTGGGCACTTGGTTCGAGGCCACGTTTACGGACGAGCCCTCGTTAATGAGCCTGTTCTTGAAACCGATGCCGTACCGGGTTCTGCCTTGGTCGTCGCAACTGGAATCCGAGTTCAAAAATCGTCACGGTTATGCGTTGCGACCGATGTTACCGGTGTTGGTCGGTGATGAAGGCCCAGACGGGAAGAAAGTCCGCTATGATTTCTGGCAGACCGTTGGAGAGTTGGTTTCAGCCAATTTTTTTGGTCAGATCCAGCAATGGTGTCGCGCCCATGGATTGCCCTCGGGCGGTCATCTGTTGATGGAGGAGAACGTGCCGGCGCATGTGCCGTTGTATGGGGATTTCTTTCGCTGCATTCGGCGGCTGGACGCTCCCAGCGTCGACTGTCTGACCAGTTATCCGCCTGATGTTCCGTGGCAAATCGGGCGTTTGCTGGCGAGTGCCGCCGAGCTCGAGGAGAAACGCATGGTGATGTCCGAGACATCCGATCACAGCCAGCGCTGGCGCGGCCCCAACGATAAACGGCCAGTCCAAACCGTCACGGAGGCGGAGATTCGGGGCACGCTCAACCGTCAGATGGTCGGGGGCGTGAATGTGTTCACCAGTTACTATTCATTTGCGGGGCTGGCGGACGAGCAGTTGCGGCATCTGAACGACTGGGTGGGGCGCTGTTGCGCCGTGTTGCGGGAAGGATGCCAGGTTGCCGATATCGCTGTGCTTTACCCCGCGGAAAGCCTGTGGCCGGTCTCATATCCGGCCCGGTATATGGCTGCGGCATCGCCGCAAGCGGCGCGCATCGAGCATATTTTTCGCGGGGTGTCGGATGTCTTATTCGACTCGCAACGTGATTTCACCTATGTGGATGCCCGGGCATTGACCGAGGCCAAAGTCGAGGGGGGGACTTTAAGCCATGGCCATTTGCGTTGGCGCGTGGTGATTTTGCCCGGGACCGATACGCTGCCCCTCAAAACCTGGCGCAACCTGTCGCGGTTCGTCAGGAGCGGCGGGGTGCTCATCTGCGCAGGCGGAAAACCTGCAAACAACGAATCGGAGTTTCCCTCTCCACGCGTGCAAAAGCTGTTCAAAGAGCTGTACGCGGGCGTGCCGGAGGTCGGCGGTCAGATCGCAAACCGCGCGGGCGGCGGTGTGATCTTCCTGCCGAACGGCGCGGAGATCATGCTCCCCGGACTATTGGATCGTCTCCTTGAAAGGGAGATTCGGATTGTGGACGGTTCCACCGTTTCCTTGCGAGTCACTCATAGGAGGGCGCAGGGACAGGAGGTGTTTTTTTTGGTGAACGATTCGCCGGATTCATGGCAAGGGAAGATCGACTTGTCCGTGTCGGGGCGGGGCGAGCAATGGTTTCCCGCGACGGGTGAGGTGAAATCGCTGAATCAAGGGCAGGGGATAGTCCTGGATCTGAAGCCTTACGACGCCACGTTTCTGGTGTTCGAAGGCGCCGTCGTGCCGCGCCGCCAGCCCGTTCGCAAAGGCCCGCTGCCGAACCTGGTCCTTCGAGATCTGTCGATCGAAGAGCCCCGGGTTTCTCGGGGTGAGTTCGTGAGGGAACATCTGGCGAAATCCAGTGCCGGGGGATGGGCGGTGACGGGGAACATCACCCGGTCGCAAGTCGATACGTTTCTATTCACCTCCTTCTCTTGCCCGGATTCCGCGGGTTTGTCCCGGGGCAGTTTTCTCATGCTCGAGACACGCGTTCCCACCGGGCAACGCACTCCCTGCCAATTGCTGGTGGTTTTGCATGAGAAAAATGGGGCCGATTACCTGGCATCCACAGGCCGGATGTTGGGAGTCGAGGGATGGGAATTCAGCCAGATTGCCTTTCACCGTTTTCAATTGGCCGGATGGTCTACAGACGACAACGCGCGGTTGGATCTGGATCAAGTCAGCGAGATCCGCGTGGGATGGGGCGGTTACTTGGGCCAAGAAGGAGAGTCCGTCACCTTCGAATTGCGCCCGCCGCGGTTGGGAATTCTGAGTTCCGATCACCAATAATGACATGATCCACAGCGACCACCGTTGCGAGCATCGCCGGGTTGTTGAACATGTCCGTGAGGAGTGGCGTTCCCGAAACCATGAACCCCTCGTTCCGCTATTCCAGCGCCGTGATCAGGGGGATGCCGAAAAACTCGGAGGCGAGAATTTCTATTTGAAGTGGTTTCAGCTCCCGCTCACTCAGAGTATTTCGAACCCGCTCGACGAGTCGCATGTAAGTGACTTCGGTCTTGACTGTGGTTTGTTCGAGACGGGTTAAATCCGGTTGGGCTAATGCGTCACGGCGGATCCGGACCAGTTTGATCAGGAATTTTCGGTGCCAATGTAAGAGCAATAATAGATCGCGCTGCCTGCTGCTGAGTTCGGGAAACAAGTAATCCACCCAAGCGGAGGACGCGAAAATATCTTTCCGATCAAGCCATTCGGGGCTACCAGAGTTGGGGTGAGTGAGTTGCCATTGCCGGACCGCTTCGTCGGCATGGAATTGGGCGTCCGCCATGATTTGTTGGATCTTGCGAAGAAGATTCATACTGCTCGAGTGTTGCCAGAGGGAGAGTTGTGTTCCGGATCGAAGGGTGTGCCGTCCCATCCGGTTTTGAAGGCCGGATGGGACGGGGAGGGAATGAACTCACATATCCTTGAAGTGAGTATCCATGGGGAGGGGATCGGTTACCGTGGGAGCTGTGGTAATCAGGACCGGGGTTCGTCCGCGGGAAGGCGTCGGCGCCTGAAAGCCTTTGCCGCCATGTCCGTTGCCGTTTGCGGGTGTCGGAGCCTTGAGGGGAGTCGTGGCCCGGTGGGTTGCTTTCGGGCTGGATGCCTTCGCGGCGGCGATAGGCTTGTTGGCGTTCACGTCGACTGAACGACCATCGACCAGGATCAGTAGTTCGGTGACGGCTTCCTGGAGGGCTTCCGCCTGGGCATTCAACTCCTCGGCGGCGCTGGCGCTCTCCTCGGCATTGGCGGCGTTGGATTGGGTCACCTTGTCCATCTCACTGACCGCTTTGTTGACTTGATCGATGCCTTGCCGCTGTTCCTGGGACGCGGCGGCAATCTCGCCGACCAGGGCGTCGACCTGCTGGGCCTTGTCGACAATCTCCTTGAGTTTCTCTTCGACATCGCGGGCCTGGATGACGACGGCTTTGAGTTGTTCATTGACCTTTTCACTGACCCGAACCCCTTGTTCGCTGCGACTGACGGCGGCCTCGATCTTCTGGGCGGTTTCGCGGGCGGACTGGGCGCTTTTTTGGGCCAGGCTGCGGACCTCGTCGGCCACCACGGCAAAGCCCATGCCCGCCTCGCCGGCCCGGGCGGCTTCGACGGCGGCGTTCAAGGCCAGAATGTTGGTCTGGAAAGCGATCTCGTCGATGGTCTTGATAATTTTCGAGACCTCGTCGTTGGAGGTTTTGACGGCGTCCATGGCGGCGCGCATTTCGTCGCTCGAGACCTGGATGGAATTGACGGCCTGGTTCATGGTTTGGGTGCTTTGGGCGCCTTGGTCGGCGGCCAGGCGGGCCTGGTTGGCGAGGTCTTTGGCGGTCTGGGCGCCCTCGGCGTTGCGCTTGGTCATCGAGGCCATTTCCTCGAGGGACGAGCTGGTTTCCTCGAGCGAGGCGGCTTGCTCGCTCGCCCCCTCGGCCAACGACTGGCTGGAGGCCGAGACCTGACCTGCGGCCGAAGAAGTTTGCTCGGCGCCGGACAGCAAGGCATCGGCGACGGACTTAATCGGTTTTGTGATCGAGCGCGTTAGGCCCACAGCCACGGCAATCCCCAACAGGGCGGCCAGACAGAGACCGAAAATAACAATCATCGTCGAACGGCTGAGGGACTGGGCCGAGGTTTGGGCGACTTTGGCGGTGTCCGTCAAACCCAGCAAAGCCGTGTTTTTGGCCTCGTCAAGAACCGCGTTTGCCACTTCGGTTCGTTTTTTGGCCACTTCCTCTTTGGCGGTCCAGTTTGCGGCCAGGTCGTTCATGGCTTTTTGATAGGCATCGGCGGCGGCCTGGCAATCGGCGATCTGTTGCAGGTTGGCCTGCTGGTGAGTAAGAGGCCGCATTTCATTGAGTTTGGCTTTGATGGTATCGAAATTCGTTTGGGCATCCTGGATGCGTTTGGGATCCCGCTCGGCTTGGGCGCGCCAGGCCGCCAGGCGGCAGGCATTGCCGGCATCCATCACGTCATTGCACAAAGTCACCTTGCGCGCCCGTTCTTCGAGTTTGGCGGGGAGGGCGTTGGTTTTGATTTCCTCGGCCTGGGCCTTGGACTGATCATCGAGGAAGGTCGCGCAGATCTTGATGAAGGCCTGGGCCGAAGCGTCCATTTGCTTGCGGTTTTCGGCGATGGCCTGGTCTTTGGCGATCGTTTGCTGGACATACTGCTCGTATTCCAGGGCTTTGGCTTCGGCCTTTTCGGCGGCGGTCTTGAGAGCCGCTAATTGCGCCGACTTGGCTCCCAGTTGTTGGGCCTCCTTCAGGTATTGTTTGACCTCGGAGAGGTTTTGCAGACCGCGTTGAAGGTAATTGGTTTCCTCGGTGAATCCGTAGCCTCGGATTTCGTACATCGTCATGAGGGAGGCCCGTTCCACGTTGTTGGCGACCGTGACTTCGGGCACATTTTCAACGGAGAGCGCGGTGGCCTGGGTCTTGACTCGCCACATGTTCCAGGAGGCCACCCCTCCCAAGGCGACCGCCATGAGAATTAAGAGGCCAAAACCTAAACTGATTTTCGCGCTGAGCTTCATCTGGGTTTTCATAGGTCAATTTCTTTGGTTATGAGAAGATTAAGGGTTTATAAGGAGGGGATTGTTGTCGTTGGTTTCGAATTAGGAATTCAGCAATGATGTGCCGGCAAGGACGCGATCGATATCGATTAGGGCTTTCACTTGGCCTTTGACCTTGGCCATGCCCAAAATATAGGTGGCATCAACTTGAGTGCCGAAGTCGGGCGTTTCCTCGATGTCCTCCGGCATGATGTTGACGACTTCCTCGACCGCGTCCACGATGAGTCCCATGGCCAGATTGCGAGCGCCCGCCAGTTGCACTTGAACCACGACAATGCAGGTGCTGTCGGAGTTGGATCCGGCGCCAAGGCCAAACCGGATCCGCAAGTCCACGACGGGAATGATTTTGCCGCGCAGATTGATGACCCCTTTCACGTAAGCCGGCACTTGGGGAACGGCAGTGATGGGGATCAGACGGATAATGTCCCGCACCTTGATTACCGGGATCCCGTAAGATTCGGCATCCAGTTTAAACGTGAGGTGTTTTCCGGCGAGGGCAGGAGTCTTTCCAGCTTCGGCCGATGGTTTCAGTACGGTTGCTGTGTTCATTAGATTATTCCTGTTGTCACCATGAGCCATCGGCGCCTGAACGAAAGGCTACATCAGGAAAATCCTGATATGGAGAAGTTGAAGCCCGGACCGGCTCACGGCTCGGAAAGAATACCTGCCCTGGCTTGCCGGCGGTTTTGATGAGCATCATCCTCGGTTGCCACCGCCAAGAGATGCATAGGCGCTGCGGCTGATCCTATGGACACAGCCGCGCTCCGGGCCAAAATGAAACCGCCCCGGGACCAAGTTACGCTCGTTGTGCCGATGAACTTCCTCCTGGGCAATGCCATCTGCAATTTGAAATCTCAATTTTCAAATTGAGCGAAGCGTGCAGATTCATGGGAAGCCTTAATGACAGGTGCTTTGTCACGCGTTGTAGCCATGAACCAATCTTCAGCTCTCAATCGTAATCGAAATCCTAATCGACTCGCTCTGAGCAGATTACGATTAGGATCAAGAGTAAGATTAGGGACAAGGTTCATGGAAGAGAGAGAGAATGGCTGGCGTCCTCGGATTTTACCGCGCAAACAATCCGTCATCAGCTCAGCTTCACGAGCTTCGGCTGTCGAGCGTTTCGCGGATTTTGCGGGTTAGGATCGCCGCGGAGAAGGGCTTCTGCATGAACTGGAGGTCATTTTCAAGAATGCCATGATGCTCAATAACGCTGCCGGTATAGCCGGAGCAATAGAGAACCTTGATGTTTGGGCACAGGGAGTGGATCGCCTGGTAAACAGCCATGCCGCTCATGCCGGGCATGATGACATCCGTGAGCAACAAATCGATGGCGTTGGATTGACGGGCGTGTTCGATGGCCTCGGCGCCATCCCGAGCTTCCAGGACCTGATAACCGTGATTTTTCAGCATGCGGCACGTGAGTTTTCTGACCGCGGGTTCATCCTCAACGACCAGGATCGTTTCGGTGCCATTGATCGGTTCATGGGGGTTGGAATCTTGTTCATCGGGATCATAGGATTCCAGAAGGGGCACGTAGATTTTGAATGTGGTGCCTTTGCCCGGTTCGCTATAGACGGTGATGTGCCCCTCATGTTGTTTCACGACACCGTAAACGGTGGCCAGTCCGAGCCCCGTCCCTTTTCCAAGGGGTTTGGTGGTGAAAAACGGCTCGAACACCCGCTTTTGTGTCTCCGCATCCATCCCGCAACCTGTGTCGGAAACCACCAGTCGAATCCATCGGCCAGCTCGGACTTCGGGATAAATCGCCGCATAATGGGCGTCCAATTCAACATTGGAGGTTTCGATGGTTAAACGGCCGCCTCGGGGCATGGCGTCACGGGCATTGAGCGCCAGGTTGAGCAGCACCTGTTCCATTTGGACTGGATCGGCCTTGACCATGCCCAGACGCGGTTCCAAGTGGGTTCGCACCTCCAAATCTTCTCCGATCAGGCGGTTGAGCATCTTGCCAAATCCCAGAATCACTTGATTCAGATCGACCGGTTTGGTTTCGAGGATCTGTTTGCGGCTGAATGCCAGCAGCTGCCGGGTCAGTTCGCTGGCCCGCTTGCCTGCCCGCTGGCTTTCCATCAGGAATTCCTGATCTTCCGGAGTCAGTGTTTTTGAGGATTGCAGCACCAGTTCCAGGTTGCCGAGAATCGCGGTGAGCAAATTATTGAAATCGTGCGCCACTCCTCCCGCCAGTCGGCCAACAGATTCCATCTTCTGGGCTTGCGACAACTGTTCTTGAAGCGATTGACGGTCGGTTTCCGCCTTCTTACGGGCGGAAATGTCGTGACCTTCCGGAATCAGGAAAACAACCCGGCCGGATTCGTCCCAGACGGGCTTGATACTGAAATCGATCGTGACGACTTCACCATTCGGGCGCAGGTGATACGTTTCAAACAGAACCGGTTTTCCTTGCCCGGCATCCCGGATCGCCTCACGCACACGCTGCTGGAGGGCAGCCGAGTGGTTCCACCAGGGGGTATCCCAAAAATACTGGCCACGCACGTCTTCCACCCGGGCTTCGACAATGCTCAACGAGGCGGGATTGGTTTCCAGAACCCTGCCGTCAGTCGTCAGCAGTCCAATGAATTCATACGTTGAATTGAACACCCCGCGGAAACGACTTTCACTCAGGCTCAACTCCCGTTCGACGCGCTCCCGTCTTTCGATATCCTTTTTGAGATCGGCCGTGCGCTCGGCTACCTTTTCCTCAAGGCGAGCGGCATGCTCGGCCAGGCGTTGACGGGAACGCCAGACCAGGTAGGTAAGAAAACTAATCAGCCCGGTGATGAACCCGACGGTCGGAAGAAACCAGAATCGTTCCTGCAAAGGAATGGGAAGAACCGAAAAACCATAGCGCTCCGGACTTGGATCAACATTGCCAATGGCATCCTGCGCGCGAACCTCGATGACATGGTCGCCGCGGCTCAATTCGGCGAGTGACAGACCCTCTTCGGGCCAGGCCTGGAATCCCGACCAGGTCTCCTCACCGAATCTCCACGAATAGGTGAAGCCCGTGGATTGTGCCATGCTTTCAAACCGTTTCAGGGCGGTCACCTTGAGCCGAAGTTTTGTATCCTGGCGGATGCGTTTGTCGAAACCCTGAACAAAGGTATCAGGGGGTTGTTTTGTCGGACGATATTGGAAGGTGCCCGCATCGCTGCCAAACCAGTAATCCTGCCTGGCGCCTTTCAGCAGGTGAGTGAGACTCGTATTGACCGGCAATTGGACGGTTCCGGCCGGATGATCGGCAAGTCGGGGGCTCAAATGAACCGTGTTGCCATCGGCGGCTATGATGGATCCGTCCGTGGCCAGCTCAAAGGGCCCAGGAAATGCCAGAGGCCAGTACCGCCATTGATGATTCCGCCAAAAGGCAAGGCCCGCCGGACCGTCCACGGCTTCGCTGCATTGAAAGGCGAGGAGCCCCTTTGCGGATTTAGCCATACCGTAAAGCCCAGAGACCGGTCCGGTGATTTTAACCAGTTGTTCCGGCTGGTTCCGGGGTGCCCGGAAGAGCCCGGCATACGAGTGCAGCCAGATGAATTCCTCGTCGGCAATAATGCCGGGTCGGTGCGGAAGCAGACTGCGGTTGGAAAACTCAATCTGACGCAGGCGGCCATCGGAGTGGATCCGGAATAGGTGCAGCAACTCCGCTCCCTCACTGGGGATGGTCGAGAGCCAGAGGCCGTCCAGCGGATCTGCAGTCGCGTTGATGATCGAAAAATTTGTCAGGACTTCGGATCCGATCTCCTTCCAACGCTCGCCTTCGTACACCAGCAAAAAGGCCTTTTTCAATGCGGAAATTGTATAAAACCAGGGCCGTCCTTGGGCGTCGATCAACGCGCTGCCCAATTCCTGGCCAAACGCAGAGGGGATCGTGAAATGGGAGATTTGATTGTCCTTAAAGCGGGCGATTCCCGTAGAACTCAGCCCCCAGACAGCGCCTGTCTCATCCTCGATGATGGGCCATCGCAGGGCATCTATGGGCTGGAACCGATCACCGTCGTAGAGGAAAGCCTCCTCGCTATTGGCAAACCAAACCCGGTCTGCACGATCCAGGAAACGGGGAGGCGGCAGGTTGGCGTATTGGGTCCACTCGCCGGGCTGGCGTTCCCAACGCAGAATCGTGCCGCGCCCGACACACCAGATTGCGCCATCAGGCGCGGCCTTCAGAACGTACCATTCCAGGCCGGTCGATGGAATGGCCGCTGACGCTTGAACAAAGGCGGACCCGTTCCACCGGTTAAAAAAGAAGGTGCCTTGCCGGCGATCGACCGCGATGCTGACCACCTCGCCGTCTGGCGCCACGCAGACAGGAAAGCTGGCTCCTTTGCACGCCTGCCAACGGTTTGAAATCCCGATCAGGAGATTCGCATACCCCTGGGCGAAGAGCGCCCCCTGCGGCGTTTCCACCATGCTCCATGTGTGATCGCTCAAAGGGAAGCCCGGATCATCGAGCGGTTTCCATCGACTTCCCTCAAGCACCGCAGGTCCCTTTTGTGTCAAAACAATCCGGCGTCCCGATGAAGTCCGGAGATAGTCCAGCACATGGTCGGAGGGCAGGCCATCCTCGATTCCGTAGCGATGCCACCGGCCGTCTTTCAAAGAACACAAGCCACCGGCAATCTGCGGATCAGGCCAGCGATCACAACAGAACCACAGGGTGCCATCCGAGTCCTCCACGATCCGCCGGACATTGGGCCCCGGCAGCATCCGATCCGAACCGCGGGAGTCATACTTCACGCCGTCAAAAACCCCCGCATACCGATCGGTCCCGATCCAAAGCGTGCCATCCCGGGTCACGGTGACCGTTCGAATGAAACTGCTCGGCAGCCCATTCGTAACGGTAAATTTGCTCCACTTGAATCCGTCATAGCGATAAAGCCCGTCCCGCACCGCCAGCCAAGTCGCGTGATTGGTCCCAAACGCAATGTCAAAAACCCATCGCCTTTTGAGCTCGATCTGATCCGCATACGAGGCGATCCGCCAGGGGGTTTCCATCGGCTGCGGCATGGTGAGGCTCGGATCGGATTGAGCCGCCGTTAAAACCTGCGGACGGGCCGAACAACAGAAGCTAACGGTTGCGGCGAACCCGAGGGTCCTGCAAAGGAAACCCAGGTGCATGAGCACTGGCTGTTGTTCGGAACACAACATGCGGCACTTACAACAGATGTTCCTATAGCTCTGAAGCGTTAATTGTTGATGTTCAGATATATGAGTATTTTTTGGGTCAATAATGTAGCCACTAATAATATGGATTTAATGCTTGCATATACAATATATTACCGTAATATTGTGCTCACTATGTATCTCGACCGATCTCAAGTCACCGTGAACGGCAAAATCTACCACCGCGTCCTCTTGCGCCAGTCCTACCGTGACCACGGCAAAGTCAAACATCGCACCATCGCCAATCTCTCCGCTTGCTCCCCGGAGGAAATCCAAGCCATCGAACTGGCTTTCCGGCACAAAAAGGATCTGAACTCTCTCAAGCCCAATCAGGACGGCCCCCTCCATTTGCGCCAGGGCCTTTGCTTTGGCGCCGTCTGGCTGCTCCATAACTTGGCCGAGCGTCTGGGATTAATCCGAGCCTTAGGCACCGACCGTCCTGGCAAACTGGCTCTCTGGCAGGTGCTGGCTCGCGCCATCGACCAGGGGTCCCGCTTAAGCGCGGTGCGATTGGCGACCTCGCATGCGGCTTGCGATGTGCTCCAATTGGATCCTTTCAACGAAGACCAGCTTTATCC
>JAKLHY010000190.1 GCA_022709905.1 Verrucomicrobiota bacterium
GCGCGTGAAATTTGTCAAGCGGTTAGCGGATGCTAATTTTCAGCAATTTAAAATCAATAACGTGCCACGCGTGAAACATCACAAAGCCTTCGCGATATCAATAAGACGAAGCTTGTCGTGCCTCCACGTCTTGGCATTCATGCCTGCGAGAATCTCAAGAATCTGTTCACTGGCCGGCTTCACTGCCCTATCGCTGAGCATCTTCGGCATCGCCTTGAAAATCGCCTCCCGGAAATCCTCCCGCCCCGGACGAAAGTAGTGCTTCATCACGACCTCGACGGTGCGGTGCCCTGTGACTCGCTGAACCAGTTCGAGCGGAACCCCAGCCGCCAAGGCAAGCGTAATCCAGGTCACGCGGAAAGAGTGGAAGTCATGAACCGATGCCCGGCGCTTGCCATTCTCGCGCTCGGACTGTAATCCGTCGGTCTTCAGCGCCCGGCGTTTGCCGCGAACGATGGAGCAGCCCATCTCGCGTTCGAGTTCGCCCAGGTAATTGGAAACCGTCCCACGACTGCAACCCGTTGTGGCCATCACGTCATCGAGCGTCTGGCCGTCCATGTAGGCGGTGAAGACCTCGCGCATTCTCGCGGCCTTTGGGTTGTCGCCCAGGGTGTCGATATAGGCGAGGACCCGAGAACGCGTCTCGTCTGATGAGAGGGGTGGAAGCTGGCGGTTTTCGTCTTCGCCATTCGTTTCGTCCAGCGCCTTGGCCAGAACCTGCTTCACCCGCCACGTGATGCCATCCGGGTTCGTCTCATACATCTTGGCCGCTTCCGGGAAGCAAAAGCCTTTGCCGCCGGTTGGCTTCTTCGCCCGTTCCAGTTCCTCCCGCAGCATGGGGAAAACGGGG
>JAKLHY010000191.1 GCA_022709905.1 Verrucomicrobiota bacterium
GTTTGCGCGACGCCTGCCTCCTGGCCGGCAACGACCGCGCCCGGGAGGTTCTCATCCGCCTCGGCGACTGGTGCGGCAAGCTGGTCGCCGGCCTTTCGGACGAGCAAATGCAGCGCATGCTCGGCCAGGAACACGGCGGCATGAACGAGGCGCTCGCGGACATCTATGCCATCAGCGGCGACTCGAAGTATTTGTCCCTGGCGCGTCGCTTCAATCACCAGGCGGTTCTCGATCCGTTGATGCGCCACCAGGATCAGCTCACGGGCAAGCATGCCAACACGCAAATCCCCAAAGTCATCGGCCTCGAACGCATCGCCACCCTGACCGGCGACCAAGAGGCCGACTCCGGCGCGCGCTTCTTCTGGGAGACGGTCACTGGCAAACGCAGCGTCGCCTTTGGCGGGAACAGCGTTTCCGAACATTTCAACGATCCCAAGGACTTTCGTCGGATGATCGAGCACCGCCAAGGTCCGGAAACCTGCAACACCTACAACATGCTCCGCCTGACGGAGCAGTTGTTCGCCAGCGAGCCCAAGGCGGCTTACGCCGACTACTACGAGCGCGCGCTCTACAATCACCTGCTCGCGTCGATTCACCCGACCGTGCCAGGCTACGTCTATTTCACGCCCATCCGTCCGGCGCACTACCGCGTCTATTCGCAACCCGAGAAGGGCTTCTGGTGCTGCGTGGGTACGGGCATGGAGAATCCCGGCAAGTACGGCGAATTCATCTACGCGCAGGCCATCAACGGCCTTTACGTCAATCTGTTTATCCCCTCCGAGATCAGCGTGACGAACCTCGGCCTGACGTTGCGGCAGGAAACGAAGTTCCCCGACGA
>JAKLHY010000192.1 GCA_022709905.1 Verrucomicrobiota bacterium
GTCTGGCAGAACGCCGAGGACCAGATAGATGGCCTTGTTACAAACCACGGCATCCTCGCGAATCTTGACCCGCAGGGCATCGAAGAAGACTACCGGATACATCGGTTCCAGCGGCCATGACTGCCAGGCGGTGACCTCGGCCATGACGGCATCGGTCACCGAACTGATGAAGTCCGGTGAAACCTCGGTGCCGTACTGCTCGGCCAGGAAGCCCTGAATCTCGCGCACCGTCATGCCCCGGGCGTACATGGCGACGATCTTGTCGTCGAAGCCGGTGAAGCGCCGCTCGTGCTTGGGAATGAGCAGGGGTTCGAAGTGGCCTTGCCGGTCGCGTGGGACGTCGATCCGGAGGGGACCGTCTTCGGTCAGCACGGTCTTGCCGCTGGCGCCGTTGCGGTGGTTGCTGGCATCTTCGGGCTTGGTCGCGCCGGGCCGGTAGCCCAGGTGGTGCGAGAGCTCCGCGCCCAGCGCGCGCTCGATCAGCGCCTTCTTGAAGGCCATCGAGGCGGCATTCACCGCCTCGGCGCTCATCGGACCGCTGACAAACTGGTCAATCAGTTCCTTTGGAATCTTGGGCAGCGCCGCTGCCGGTTTCTTCTTGCTCGTCTTGCTTGGCATACATGCTCCTTCTGGCTGACATGTTATGCCTCACACACAAAATTTCTGACAGGCTCAACACCACGTCTGCGCCGCTCTCGTCCATCTTGTAGGCAAACAGGGCCAGCCACTCGGGCTGCTCCTCCAAGTCGCAATCCATTAGCAACACTCTCTCCCCTCGGCTGTGCGCAAGGCCGGCGACGATTGCGGCGTGATGCCCAAAATTCCTCGACAAGTCG
>JAKLHY010000193.1 GCA_022709905.1 Verrucomicrobiota bacterium
TAATCTGGCCATGGCCGTGGCCTTTGTCACCCGCCAGCGGCCTAAACTGTGAAAAACCCTTCATGAATACGCGCTGCCCACAGCCCAGGAAACCAAAAACTTCCTGGTGGATCGGAATCCCGATAAACGAAGCCGATGGATCGATCGTCTGCTTGAACGAGACGAATTCGCCGAATACTGGGCCTTGAAGTGGTGCGATCTCCTTCGAGTCAAGGCCGAGTTTCCCATCAATCTGTGGCCTAATGCCGTTCAGGCCTATCATCGCTGGATCCGCGATTGTCTGAGAGAAAACCGGCCCTATGATCGGTTTGTGAGAGATATGCTCACCGCCAGCGGCAGCAATTTTCGCGTGCCCCCCGTGAATTTCTATCGCGCCCTCCAATACCGGGAACCGGCCGGGATCGCTCAGACAGTCGCCCTGACCTTCATGGGAACTCGGATCGAGAAATGGCCCCAAACCCGCCAATCAGACCTGACTGCCTTTTTCTCAGCCGTCCAGTTCAAAAAAACTACCGAGTGGAAAGAGGAAATCGTCTTCTTTGATCCTTCCAAGACACAAGCAGCGCTTTCTTCCCGACTCCAGTGGACCGCCAAGTTTCCCGATGGCGCAACCATTGCACTTTCTCCCGATCGAGATCCCCGCGAGGCCTTCGCCGATTGGTTGATTGCCCTGGGAAATCCCTGGTTCGCGCGCAATATCGTCAACAGGATCTGGTGCTGGCTCTTGGGACGAGGCATTATCCACGAGCCCGATGATCTGTAACTGCTCAGGTGCTTTTCACTGGCTGAGGCAGGAATGGGCGGCCATCGAGGGCACGGCGAAGGTATTCGAGC
>JAKLHY010000194.1 GCA_022709905.1 Verrucomicrobiota bacterium
GCGCCCGCTGAACAAGTGCCCGAATTCTTTGTGCCGCCGATTGTAGCGGCTGGTATAAGTGCCCAGCAGCCACTTCATGCCCGCCACCAGGTTCGCTTGGGGTGTCTCGATCACCAGGTGAAAATGATTGCGCATCAGGCAATACGCATGCACCTGCCAGCCAGTCTTTTGGCAGGCCTCGCTCAGCGTCTCCAGCAACCGCTCCCGGTCGGCGTCGTCGGCAAAGATGGCCTCCCGCCGGTCGCCCCGGTTCATGACGTGATAGATCGCGCCAGGATATTGAATGCGCAGCTTCCGAGCCATACGCGCACCTTAATCCCAAGACTCCACTGAGGTCAACTCCATATTACATTCTCATTAACTGACCCCTTTAAGAAAACCGAGCCGGAGGGAGCCGGGCAGGAGACGTCCGGTCCGCTCCTTTCGGTTCGAAATGGGGTTCAGCCAGGACATCCGCTCAGAACGCGCTAGACCCGGATGGCTGACTGAACGGATCGCTTCGCCGCGCAAAACGCTCGGTCGGTGTTCCGATTCAAACGACGAAAACGCAGGTTCGTGTCGGCTGGCAGAGCTCGTCGGAAGAGCTGCGGCAAAAACCGGTTTAAAACGAATCGGACGGCAACGCTTTTTTCTGTTGGACAAATGCCCTAATGGCTGACCCCTTTCCATTTCCCTTTCGAACGACACACGTGCTGGCCTTTTTTGCAGAGCATGGAAATGGTTTTGCCGAGCAGCCAATAAAGAAAAACCTGCATTACAAGCAACGCGAGATTGAAAGCCGGCAACCAGGCAGGTAGCCATGCCAACATCTC
>JAKLHY010000195.1 GCA_022709905.1 Verrucomicrobiota bacterium
CAGGAGGCGGCCGCGGTGCAGTTGAAGGCGGCACTGGGCGGGTGCCTGGTGCGGGACGCGATGCAGACTGAGTTCCGCACGCTGTCGCCGCGGAATTCACTGGGCGAGGCGGTTCGGCTGCTGCTGGCGGGTTCGCAGCAGGACTTCCCGGTCGTGGAAAACGGGCGGGTGGCGGGCATGCTACCGCACGCAAAATTGCTGCGGGCGCTGGGGGAGCATGGCGAGGGGGCCCCGGTGGCGTCAGCGATGGAGCAGGAGTTCGAGATGGTGGAGGCGAATGAACTGCTGGATTGGGCCATGGCGCATGTGAACCCGGACCGGGGATTCAGCCGGCCGGTGTTGCGCGAAGGACGCCTGGTGGGCCTGCTGACGGCGGAGAACGTGGGCGAGTTCTTCATGGTGCGGTCCGCCCTGGAGCAGCAACGGAAGCGGCGCACGCCTCCGCGGGAGAAGGGCCACGGCGCGCCGCCCGTCCTGGTCCACTCCGAGGTTCCGCTGAGCCGCCTTGGCAGGCGGGGCTACGCTTAGGGCAATTTGGCATAGAGCATGACGGAGCAAGTCTGGCTTTGGGTCGGGTTCAACGCCTTTGTGCTGGCGATGCTGGCGCTGGACCTGGGCGTCTTCCACCGCAAGGCGCACGTGGTGACCTTCCGGGAGTCCCTTGCCTGGACGGTGGTGTGGGTGGCGCTGGCGCTGGTGTTCAACGGGTGGGTGTGGCACCACTACGGCTCGCCGAAGGCCCTGCAGTTCTTCACCGGCTACCTGATCGAGAAGTCCCTGAGCGTGGACAATGTGTTTGTGTTCGCGCTGT
>JAKLHY010000196.1 GCA_022709905.1 Verrucomicrobiota bacterium
AACCAGACCGTGGAGGGCATGCTCAAGATGCTGCAGCGGCTGATCGGAGAGGACATTCATCTCGACTGGCAGCCGTGCATGAATTCCTGGCCGGTAAAGGTTGATCCCTCCCAGGTGGACCAGATTTTGGCCAATCTCTGCGTCAATGCGCGCGACGCAATCACCGGAGTGGGCAAGATCAGCATTGAACTGGGAAATATCCATATTGACGAGGCCTTTTGCGCCGGACACCCCTATTTAATCACCACCGGAGACTATATCCTCCTGGCGGTGAGTGACAACGGTCACGGTATGAACAGGGAAGTTCAGAACCGGCTTTTTGAGCCTTTTTTCACCACCAAGCAGCCGGGCGAGGGGCTGGGCCTCGGGCTGACCATCTCGCGCGACATCCTGCGCGATTTCGGCGGCGATCTGCTGGCCGAGCCGGCGCCCGGTGGCGGCGCCCGCTTCATCGTGCTGCTGCCGCTTTCCACCGTTACCGATAACGCCATAGGTTCGCCATGAAAGCGCCGCTTTCCGTTGTCCTCGTCGAGGACGACCCCAACGTCCGCCTCGGCTGCGAGCAGGCCATGCAACTGGCCGGCATCCCGGTCGCTGCCTTCGCCACCGCCGAGGAGGCGCAGCGCCGCCTGGGCGCCGATTACCCCGGCATCGTCGTCACCGACATGCGCCTGCCGGGCATGGACGGCATGGCGCTGCTGCGCTGGGTCAACCAGCTCGATCCCAAGCTGCCGGTCATCATGATCACCGGCCACGGCGACGTCACCCT
>JAKLHY010000197.1 GCA_022709905.1 Verrucomicrobiota bacterium
GGTAAGGCGACGGACGGGAGTCTTCAGGAGAGAAATATTCCGAATCGACGCCATTGCCCATCGCTTCAAGCCGTACCTTGCATTCCGGGGCCTTCTGGGCGAACAGAACGACCTCGTTGTCGGTAGCGAAAAAGCTGCGGGATGCTCTGGCAGCCATACGCCGTTCATAATCCAGAAGCAGTCTGCCCTCGCGGCAGTATAGCCAGGACAATGGCCAGCGATGCCGCGGTGCGTACTGGGTCCACTTGGCCGAATCGACATCGACGAAATCGATGATTGTGGGCATCCGCGGCAAATCCTCGACATACTGCGCCATCGCGGAGGAGAAAACGACAGTAGCGTCGATGCGTTGGCGCCGGCAGGTTTCGTTGACCCAGTAGCGGAGGGCTGAACTGCGGTAGAAATTCAGGGTAAGTGCTTCACCGGAAAGAAAGCCACTAAGACTGCGGATTTTTGCGAGACGGGGATCAAGCCTGACGACATGAATGCCAGCGCAAAGGTCACGCAGGGTGGCAACGTATGCTTCATCATCAGGGTCATCGATGAAGGTGCCGAGAAATACACGTTGCTGTTTCAGCAAGTGTTGCAGTAGATGGTAGGAACGCACCTTGTCGCCTTTGTTGGGCGGATAGGGAAGACGATGTACAAGCAGAAGTACGTTGGCCATCTTCGATGTCAGCCCAGGTTGCGGACGATGTGCGGTCCCAGCCAGTTGGCCACGCCGATGGGCATGCGGCGCCAGGCTTCGATGAAGA
>JAKLHY010000198.1 GCA_022709905.1 Verrucomicrobiota bacterium
CGAGTTTTTCCTCGCCGCTTTCCAACAAGCGGTGGCGAAAGATGACCAGCAGCGAAGGATCAAATGCAGCCTCTGCGGGTGGCAGGTGCAAGGCCAGACGCCAGCGCTGGTCATATTGGACCGCCTCCGCGGCCTGCCGGTCGGGCACCCGCAGCACGAATTGCAGGATTAAAACGCCCAGCAAGCGGACCGGATCCCACGCCGGCCGGCCCTGATGCGCGCAATACAAGGGCGCCAACCGGACCCGATAGCTCTCCAGCAACGGGAAGATTGTGCGGGCAAAGAAGACAAAGAACTCGGCCTGGCGGCGAATGGCTGCCGGCAGGCGATCGGGGGATTCAAAGAGCGCCAACAATTCGGGCGCCGGCTGAGCGGGGGGCAAATTGCGGGGCAGTGACATGGCGTGATTGCTGCAAGAATATATTTGACTATGGCTAGGCTATAGCCTAGCCTATAAACATGCAAGCAAAATACCCGGTTAAAGTGCAGGCGATCCATTCCAAAGGACGAATGGACCGCTTCTATGTGTTCATCCCCCTGCCGCTGGCGGCGGCGATTGGGTTGGAAGGCGGCCAGGAACTTCAGTGGTCCTTACGGGATCGTGACACCTTATGGGTCCGACGCGTTGAATCCCAGATTTCACCCTCGGACGACACCAAGACGAAGAAAAGAAAAACCAAACAGAAAAAGTAAATGACCATCACCCCTTGGCGAGTATCATGCCACGCCAGGGTTTTTCAGCGGAATC
>JAKLHY010000199.1 GCA_022709905.1 Verrucomicrobiota bacterium
TGTTCGCGCGCCCCAATGTCAATGCCGGCGGCGTGGGGATTAACGGTTTCCCATCCTTGATCGATGGAGATTTTCTGCTTTTGCTTCTTGGGCTTGTAGGTTTTGCTTTTCATAGTTCTGTTCGTGGTTTCGGCCCAAGAGTGGCTTAGGAAACTGCAATCTCTTAAACAGGATAATGCCGCAGGCTTTTACCGAGCTTGCGGCATTTCGCTAATGGCTCAGCCGAAAATCTTGGGACCAGGCTTTCACACGGGCATGCAAGCACCATTGGGCTACCGGTCATAGCTTGCCGAAACCACGACACAGCCATTGTGCGCCTCATGCGCGAGCGCGCCAGAGTTTCTTCCATCATCAGCCCCCTCTGGGGGTCCTTGCTTTCACTGAAAAGCGCGGCGACTGCGGGCGGCCAGTGGGAGGAATCTACGGATCGCGACATGAAGTTGTTCGGGTAATTGTTTGAACATGAAGTTGATGGATCAGACCTGCGGTTCCGTCCGCAGTAGCACTACCGGCACCGGCGCGACTGGCAACGGTCGGGTCGGGAGCTGCCGGGACAACATACCTCCCCTCTTACGAGGGAAGAGACGACCGCGAGGGAGTCTCTGCGGCTGCCAGCATCGAGGCGGCTGGAGGGTCAGGCTGAAGGAGAGGTCCAACGCAAGTGAACTGCCGTAAGCGCCGTCATTCCTGCTAAGCCAAAGATGCTGATGAGGCTTAAACCAAAAGGTGCGCAGACGGTTGCCCT